>JBQTIW010000197.1:0-44316 GCA_052387735.1 Gemmatimonadaceae bacterium | reverse complement strand
CAGCTCGCGCACGTTCCCCGGCCATGGATAGGCCTCCAGTGCCCGCCCTGCGTCGGCGGTGAGCTCGATCGAGGAACGACCCAACTCGGCAGCCAGGCGTTGGAGAAGATGCCGGGCGACGACCTCGATGTCCTCGGTTCGCTCTCGCAATGCAGGCACCTGCAGCGGAACCGTGCTGATGCGAGAGTACAGATCACCGCGGAAACGATTCTCCGCGACCAGTGCTGGGAGATCCTGATGCGTCGCGGCCATAAGGCGCACGTCCACCTGGCGGTCCTTCACCGCTCCAACACGCCGGAATGACTGATCCTCCAATACCTTCAATAGTTTGGGCTGGAGCGCCAGCTCGAGGTCGCCGATCTCGTCGAGGAACAGCGTGCCGCGATGTGCCAGCTCGACCAACCCCAACTTCGCCGCGACCGCCCCGGTAAACGCGCCGCGCTCGAATCCGAACAGCTCACTCTCCAGCAACTCGCGCGGCAGGCTCGCGCAGTTGAGGTCCACGAACGGCTCCTCCCGACGCGGTCCGTTCTCATGCAGCCAGCGCGTGAGTACGCCCTTCCCTGCACCCGTTTCTCCCAGGATCAGCACGGGGCGATCCGTTGCTGCGATGCGTTCCGCCTGTTCCCGCAGCCGGTGTACCGCCACTGATGAACCGAGGAAGGGGTTGGTGATGGCACGTTGTTGCCGGACCTTCCGCACCATGTTCCGTTGTCGTTCTCGCTGGCGATCCAGGGCACGTTCGATCACCACGGCGAGAGCAGGGAGCGATATGGGCTTGGTGACACAATCGTCGGCGCCGTCACGCATCGCGAGCACGGCCAACTCCACGGAGCCGTGGGCCGTGAGCAGCACGAACGGGACCGTCGAGCTGATCGCACGAACGCGCGGCAGCAACTCGAGCGCATTCCCGTCGGGGAGTTTGTAGTCGGCGATGACGAGCAGGGGGCACTCCCGCTCAACGGCATGCTCTGCGGCGTTGCACGAGTCCGTCTCCATAACCGCATAGCCGTGAGACTCGAGGTAGTCGCGGAGGACGAACCGGATGGCCGGATCGTCGTCCACAAGGAGAATGCGTGCGCTGCTCACGAGGCACCCGCGTCGTTGCTGAACGGAACGGGAACCGTGACGATCAGTCTTGCGCCGACGACCCTGCCCTCTTCTCCCACGAGATTCTCCGCGAGAATCGTCCCACCGTGATCGTGCACGGTTCGGGGGGCGAGCGCCAGACCGAGGCCCGTCCCTCCGGGCCTCTTGGCGAAGAACGGCTCGAACGCTCGCACCAGGGCGCCCCCTTCGGGGAACCCCCGACCGGGGTCGGAAGAACGACGCATTGCACGGCCGGCGGGCCCCATCCAGGCGCATCCCGTGCGGTCACGAGCACGCGACCGCCGCGCCGCGAGTGCTGGACGGCATTGGCGATGCGGCCGTCGGCGTCGACGAGCAGCGGGGGGAGAGCTCTCCTCGAACAGCTGACGGCAGGGCTCGTGTCCGACCTGCGGTGCTGCTCCCACGCAACCTCGACCTGACGACGAACATCGAGGTGGCCCGGTGCGCTGATGGTGTCAACCAACCGCGGGTCCCTGGTGCGCAGGAGCCCGGTGCCTTCGGCGGCTCCGGGCTCCGACCCGGGTGATCACCCGGGATAGGGGGCAGCTGCTCCTCAGCGTTTGGTCAGCAGCTCCTCGATCAGGTACATGGAGCGCATGTCGTCGCTCTGCCCGAGCCAGAAGAGCGCCTTCTTGCGGAGTTCGGGGTCCCGATTGGTTCGGACCACGTTGATGAGCGCGGGGACTCCCTCCTCCTTCGGCCGTTGTGACAGCGCGAAGATGGCGGATTCGCGGACCTCGCGATCGACCGCCGCTTCACCAACCAGATCGCTGAGTCCGGCCGTGGCCGGGGTTTCGGCAGCCTGTCCGAGCCAGAACACGGCCTGCCGGCGGGTGTTGCGCGGCCGCGAATCGTCGCGGGCGATGCGGATCAGCTCGCGCCATACCTCGACGCTGTCGACCAGTGTGGCAGGGAAAATCGCGCGCTCCGCCGCCTTGCCCGGGGCATCACGAACGATGTCGAGCAGGGTGGCGGCCGCTTCCCGCGCGCTGAGCGCGCCCAGATCGGTGGCGGATGCGCTGGCGCGCCAGCGCCCACCGACGTAGAAACGCACGTCACGCAGGTCACCCTCGACCTTGTCGATCACGACGCGCCCCGGCCCCGTGTCGCAATCGACGTCGTACTCGACATCGCGCGAGTACTTCTGGTTGTTGATCTGCACGCCATCGCGCCCGCTCCGTCCTGTGCGCCAGATGTTCTGCCCCTGGCCGCAGACGCCAGGTTTGAGTGTGAAGGTGAACCGGACCTGGCCATCACGCACGCGCTCGATGCGCGTCGTCGCACTCTGTGCCAGCAGCGGCGCGGCGGCCGCGTTCAGGACCAGCAGCACCGATGTGAGCTGAATGGGAGTTGTCATTTGTTGATGATCTCCTCGAGGAGTTTCATCACTCGCGGATCGCGTGACTGCCCAAGCCAGAACAGGGCCTTCTTGCGCATCTCGCGATCCCGGTCGTTCTTCGCAATGTCGACGAGCTTGTCGACCGCCGCCGGGTCCTTGCGCTGCGCCAGGACGAAGATCACCTGCTCCCGCATTTCCTGGTTGGACACGCGGTCATAGATGCCGGTGATGCCGTCGATGTTGATGCTCTTGTTCTGCCCGGCCCAGAAGAGCGCCTTCTTGCGCATGTCGATGTCCTCGCGCTCGTTCATGGCGAGGTCCAGCATCCACTTGTCCGTCGTAGACGATCGCAGTTGCGAGATCGAGAAGATGATCTTGTCCCTGAGCGCATCGGTGTTGACGCGTCCGTAGAGGCTGATCAGGAGGTCGGCGTTGTCGCTCGAGCGCTGCTGGCCCAGCCAGAAGATCGCCTGCTCGCGCAGTTTGGTGGGGGCGTTGTCACGGAGCGCGATGTCGCGAAGGAGTTGGGCTGCGCGGCTGCTCCTGTGCTGTGACAGCGCGAAGATCGCCTTGTCCAACACGTCCTCGTCCTTCTCTGTGCGCAGGATGTCCTCGAGGATCGTGACGGCGCGCTCGTCGCGGAGTTGACCCAGCCAGAAGACGGCCTGCTGTCGCACCTCGCCATCCGGATCGTTGCGGACGGCGTTGAGCAGGATGTCCGCGGCCTTGGCGTCGCGCTTCTGCGAGACGAGGAACACGGCCTTGCGGCGCAGCGTCACTGAGCACCGGTCGCGTCGGGCCAGGGTCCGCTCGAGAATCGGCAATGCGCGCTCCGCGTCCATCTGGAGCAACGCATTGAGCGCGGCAACGCGCTCGTCGTCCTCTTCGCTGGGGCAGCCCTGCTGGTCCTGTTCGGCGCCCCGGCGCGAGCGAGACTGTTCCGTGCCGCCGTCGAGCTCCAGGGCGCGCTGGGTGATTTCACGGGCACAGCGCTCGTTCCCCTGATTGGCAAGCGCACCGCAGACGCGCACGCGCAGTTCGCGCGCGTCCCCGTCGACGGCGGCCCGGGGATGCTCATTGGCCAGCGTGACGAGCGAGGAGAGCGCGGATTCCAAGCCGGTGGTACCACCGACCCGGTACATCGCATAGGCGTGCCAGTACAACGCGTCTGCCGCGATGCGCGCCTTGGGATCCCGCTGGCGCACCTGCTGGAAGAGGGTTGCTGCGCGCCGGTAGTCGCCCTGACTCAGCGCGCGACGGGCCAGTCGATAGACCGAATCGGCCGCCTGATCGCCGGTCTGCCGTACCACCTCCCGTCCCTCGCCGCGCCCAGACGAAAAGGAGAAGCCGCCGGCGCCAACCCCGTCGAGTCCCCGAAGTCCTTCGAGTCCCCGAAGTCCCTCGAGTGCACGAAGTTCCTCGAGTCCACGAAGTCCTTCAAAACCTCGCACGGCCTCGTGGCCACGCAGACCCTCGAGCCCCCGCAGCCCTTCGAGGGCGCGGAGCGCTTCGTGGCTGCGGAGACCCTCGAAGCTGCGGAGCCCTTCCAGGCTGCGGAGACTCTCCAGGCCGCGCAGCTGCGACAGACCGGCGAGGCTGCCCACGGTCGCCGCCACGGCCTGCGCCTGGGCGCCGGTCGCCGTGAGGAGGGCAGCGGCGAGCGCAATGCCGGGAATGCGAGAGCGAATGATCGACATATCCATATCTCCTTTAGGTGCCGCTCAGTGCGGACGGCACCACTGTGCGAATGCGAGTGAGCAGTTCTCCGCGCTGCAGCGACCGCTCGACGAGCCGATGGTCGTCGGCGGTGGCAGCCGCGTTCAGCTGGACGATCTGCGCCAGTGCGAGCTCGAGGTCTTCGAGCAGCCGGCGGCGCGACGGGTCGGTCGCGGCCGGGGAATCCATCAGCAGGCGCGTGTCCACGAGCAGTTCGCGCGCCCAGTGCTGCAGCGACGCATCGAGCGAGTCGCCCACGCCGGCGGCACGGAGCGACGTCAGCAGCGCATCGGCGCGGCCGAAGTGCTGCTCCGATGCTCTGGAATACAGCGCGCTGTCAGCCGCGGGTACCGTGGTCGTGGCCGTAGCCGTGACCGGCGCAGTGGATGACGCGCCGCGGACGCGGCCCATCTGGTAGCTGGCGACGACCAGCAACGTTGCAGCGGCCGCAAGCGGAACCCAGCGCCGCAACCGCGACTGGCGGAACGGCATCGCTGCCGTCGCCCGCGGGGCAATGGCCGGCTGAATCGCCTGCCACATCGCCTCTCGCGGCACCTCGCTCCGCGGCCGGTTGTAGTCACTGGCGGCTTCCCGCAGCCAGGCGTCGAACTTTTCGTCGTCGTTCATGCGGACCACGCTCCTGCAAAGTCGGCCAGCGCTTCGCGCAGTTTGCCCCGCGCCCGGAACAGCTGTGCCTTGGACGTGCCGGGCTGAATGCCCAGCGACGCCGCGATTTCCTCATGGGTGTAGCCTTCCACGTCGTGCATCACAAACACCGTCCGATAACCGGGGGGCAGTGCGTCAATCGCGGCGTGCAATCGTTGCCGGAGGTCGGGATCGGCCCGACGCGGCGTACTACCTAACGATTCCGCGTTCTCCAGCGGCAGTTCCCGGGTCCGCAGGCGCTTGACCTTGCGCAGCCCGTTGAGCGAGACCGAAACCGTGATCGCGTGCAGCCAGGTGCCGAATGCCGATTCGCCACGAAACTCCCCCAACCGCTGGAACGCACGAACGAACGCATCCTGCGTGAAGTCGCGCGCGAGGTCGTCGTCACCGGCCAGACGATAGGCCAGCCGATAGACACGATCCACATGCGCCTCGTACAGCGCCCGCTGCGCATCGGAGTCTCCCGACGCCGCGCGTGCGATCACATCACGTTCGATCACACTTCCGAGCGAGGGAGGGGGTTTCGGGACCACAGCCGGCACCGTGCCGATCGTGATCGACTTTGGGACACAAGGAGTTGGGGGAAGGTTGCGCGTCATCCGTCTATCCGTCCATCCGTCCATCCGTCCATATTGCCGCCCCCATGACTCCCCCCCTGCCCGTCCCCCCGCCCGTGGCCCTGGCCGACCAGGTCTGGTGGCGGTGGGTCGTCATAGTCGGGGTCGCCCTCGCCGTCGTCGCGATTGGGCCTCCGACCGGGATCGAGCCCAGGGGATGGCACCTGCTGGCGATCTTCCTGGCCACGATTGTGGGGTCGATCCTCCGGCCTGCACCGGCCGGAGCGGTGGTGTTTTTCGGGGTCTGCGCCATTGCCGTGACCGGCACGATGACACCAGCCGAGTCGCTCAAGGGCTATGCCGACCCCGTCGTCTGGCTGGTGCTTTGCGCCTTTTTCATCTCGCGCGGCGTCATGAAGACGGGACTCGGCCGCCGCATCGCCTTCCTGTTCATCCGCGCTCTTGGCCGGAAGTCGTTAGGCCTGGGCTATGCGCTCGTCGGCACCGACGCGGTGCTCGCGTCGATCGTGCCGTCCAACAGCGCCCGCGCCGGCGGGATCGTGTTCCCGATCGTGCGCAGCCTGGCCGAAGCCTACGACTCCAAACCCGGAGAGACGCGGCGCCGACTCGGCGCGTTCCTGATGACCACCGTCTATCAGTGCGACGTGATCGCCTGCGCGATGTTCCTCACCGGCCAGGCGTCGAACGTCCTGATCGCGAAGTTCGCCCTCGAGGTGAGTGACGTCGAACTGACCTACGCCAGCTGGATGCTGGGCGGCATTGTGCCGGGGATCGTGGCCCTGGTCCTCCTACCGTGGGTGATCTTTCGCGTGTTCCCCCCGGACGTGACGGAGACGCCGCACGCCGCGGAGTTTGCGCAACGTGAGCTCGACCGCCTGGGCCCGATGGTCCGCGGCGAGCGACTGATGCTCGCGGTGTTCGCGCTGGTCGCGCTCCTCTGGATGACGCCGTCCATTCACGGGATTCACTATGCCGTCGTGGCCCTCGTGGGTGTGAGCGTCTTGATCCTCGCACGAGTCATCGACTGGGAGGATCTGATCACGGAGCGGCAGGCCTGGGACGTGTTCATCTGGTACGGCGGCCTGGTGCGCATGGCAGAAGCGTTAGGCGAGACCGGGATCACGCGGCGCTTTGCCGAGGTCGCAGGATCGTGGGCCGCGGGCTGGCCGTGGGGCACGGCGCTGCTCGTACTGGTTCTGGTATACTTCTACGCCCATTACGCCTTCGCGAGCATCACCGCGCACGCGACGGCTATGTTCACGCCATTCCTCGTGGTGTCGATCGCGGCCGGCGCACCACCGCACCTGGCCGTCCTCTCGCTCGCGGCGGCATCGAATCTGGATGCGTCGCTGACCCACTACGGTACGACGACCGCCCCGATCTACTTCGGCGCCCGCTACCTCACCCAGCGGGAATGGTGGCGGATCGGCTTCATCGCGTCCCTGGTCACGTTAGGCGTGTGGGCCACGGTGGGCGTGGGATGGTGGAGGGTGCTGGGATGGTGGTAGGGAAGACATCCCTGGCTTCTCGTGCTTCACGTGCTGCCCGAGCCTCGCCTGTGCACTACACTACAAGAAGCACGAGCAGCACGAGCAGCACGTGAAGCCCGAGATCGAATCCGTTTACCCGTTTGTCCGTTCCCCGCTTCCCCGTTCGCAATGCTGTCCCTCCGCCCCGAACCCGCCAGCCGACCGGCCAACCTGCAGGACCTGGAGACGCCGTGCGCACTGGTTGATCTCGATCGTCTCGCGACCAATCTCGATCGCATGGCCTCCTACGCGGTGCTCCACGGGCTCGCGCTGCGACCCCACGTCAAGACCCACAAGTCGCCGCGCATCGCCGCCGAGCAGATGCGGCTCGGCGCGGTCGGACTCACCTGTGCAACGCCGCGCGAGCTCGAGGTGATGGCGGATGTGGCGCGTGACCTCCTGCTTGCTTACCCGCTCCTCGGCGGCTCAAAGCTCACGCGCGTGATGGACCTTCCGCGTTCGGTGCAGCTGACCATCGGTCTCGACTCCATGATCGCCGTCGACGCGCTCGCCGAGGCGGCTCATGCCGTTGACCGCGACATCGACGTGCTCGTGGAGGTGGACCTGGGGATGCACCGCGTCGGCGTCCAATCGACCGAAGAAGCGCTCGCGCTCGCGTTCCACATCCGGTCGCGACCGCCACTGCGGTTTGCCGGCGTGATGTTCTACCCGGGACACATCCGGGAACACGTGAGTGAACAGGACACGAACCTCGACCGGCTGCAGGCGGACGTGCGTCGTCTCGTCGAGACCTTACGGGGCAGTGGAATGGATCCGCGGGTTGTCAGTGGTGGATCCACGCCTGCGGCGTGGCGAATGCACGAGATCAGCGGCGTGACCGAAGTGCGCCCCGGTACCTACGTCTACAACGACCGCACAACCGCGGCCCTCGGCGCGTGCGCATGGGAGGACTGCGCTTTTTCGGTGTTGGGGACGGTGGTGAGCACGGCAGTCCCCGGGCAGGCGGTCGTCGACTGCGGCAGCAAGGCGCTGGGGCGGGAGCCCATGCGCGGAGTGGCCGGAGAGGGATTCGGTGCCCTTCTTGACCAGCCCGACGTGCTGGTCACGCGCATGAGCGAGGAGCACGGCATTCTCGACCTCGGCACAACGTCGTGGCGGCCGCGCGTCGGCGAGCAGGTGCGCATCATCCCCAATCACGTCTGCGTGGTCGTGCACCTCAACGACGTGATCCACGGTGTGCGCGGGGACCAGGTCGAGACGAGCTGGCCGGTGACGGCCCGGGGTCGCGGTCGGCCGGACGAGCGCTGACTAACTATTGACAGTTGCGCGCAGCACCGGCAGCAGCCTCGCCGCCGGAACGGTCAGGCGCACGTTCACGTGCACGTCGTCGGAAATCGCCGGAAACAGCGGATTCAGCGCACCCAGTCCGCGCGGAACGCCAATACCGAACTGACGCCGCGAGACGACGATGTTGCCGCACAGCTCGAGCGACCGCTGTCCGTCCCCGATCTCGTCGATGGGGCAGGTGGAGCGCACCGGCGCCTCGATGCCGCGCAGCGACAGCGTTCCATCGACCACGAACAACCCTCCCTCGCGCCGCACCCCGCGGCTCTGGAACGAAATGTATGGGTGCAGGTCCGAATGCAGGAAACGTGGCGCGCGCAAATGACGATCACGCAGCGCGAGTCCCGTTGCGACGCTGGCCGCGTCGACATCCACGCGCAGCCGCGGAAAGGAGATCCCTGCTTCGCCGAACTCGAGCGCGCCGTGCAATCGACGGAACCAGCCGCGCACCGGGAAAAACCCGAACCACCGGACGTCAAACGTGACGCGGGTGTTCCCGGCATCGAGGTCCAGGTGGGGAGACGTCACTTTAAAAATAGAAAGGGAGTGCACCGCCGCCGATCACTTGCCTGCTCCACCCCCACGATCGACGACGGTGCCCCCAATGACTGATGTCTGCCTTGCCGCACTACGGAACGAGCACGGTCCCGTTCATGTTGGCGTGCAAGGTGCACGTGTACGCAAAGGTGCCGCTGGTGTTGAAAGTCCTGCCGACGCTGGTATTCGTCGAATTCCCAATGCCGGCCGGTGCGCCCGGCGTACCGCCGAATTCGACGTTGTGCGCGAGTCCCCCGAAGGTCCACGTCACGGACCCGCCGCGCCCAACGGCCACGAAGTCCGGCTCGAAGGTCTGTGTGGTTGCACCCGCGGCAACGGTTGCCGTCAAGGGAAGCATCCCGGTCACCGTCACTGCGACGGTAGCCGTCTTTGTGACACCACTGAGTGTGAGCGAGACCGTAATGGTCGCAGCACCGGCACTCACAGCCGTGACGGCACCGTTGGTTGAAACAACGGCCACCGCGCTGGCCGAGGAGGAGAAGGTGTATCCGCTGGCACTCGCAATCAGCTGATTGTTCACGTCGCGCGCCTGCATGCTGATGGTCTGTCGCTGTCCAGCGTTCAGACTCATCGTGGTGGTCGAGGGAACGATGGACCCGAGTGTCGCCGTGACTGGTGGTGGGTTCGTGCCCCCGTTACTGCCGCCACCACATGCTGCCAGGAACGCAGCACTCGCCAATGCGACGCCTATTCGTACCAGTCTCATGGCTTTGGCCTCCTGTCGTGTGGGTTAAGTACGCGTGACGCGCACCTGCAGGCGGACAGGAACATGGAAGGACGCCGCCCTGGCCGACAACACGCGCGCGTTCAAGGTACGCGATCCGCCGATGAATACACCGGAATCGGCGGCGAAGGCTCAGGTCGGGCTAGCTTTCCATGAGCGATTTGATCCGCGAGCGGTAGCTCTTTCCGGACTGCAGGCGCGTCCCATCAGCGAGCACGACAATCCAGTCTCCCTGAAACCACGGCTGGAACTCGGCGATCCGTTCCGTATTCACAATGGTCGATCGGTGAATGCGCACGAACCGGTCGCGGGGTAGTCGGTGCTCGAGTTGCGTCAGAGTTGCACGGTGCTCGTAGACCAGGCGTCCGGAGTGAATCCGCACGATGTCGCCCGCGGCCTCGATCCAGTCGAAATCGGCGATCCGCAGGTACAGCACCCGATCCCCGCTTCGGACGGCGAGACGATCGGCGCCGATTCGCGGCCCGCGCAATGCCTCCACCATGTCGCCGAGTGCCCCTGGGTCAGCGTTCTGCGCCGCGCGTAGCCGAACCGCGTGATCGACGGCGCGGGTGAAACGCTTGCGGTTCACCGGCTTGAGCACGTAGTCGATTGCATGCAGCTCGAACGCGGCGAGTGCGTGTTCGTCGAATGCGGTGATGAAAATGACCGGTGGCATCCGATCCGCCCCGATCTGCCTGACGACTTCGAGTCCGTCGTGCTCGGGCATCTGGACATCCAGCAGCACGAGCTCGGGCGACTCCGCGCGTATGCGGGCCACTGCGCTCCCGCCATCACCGCATTCGCCGATGACCACGACGTCGTCGCGCGCATCGAGGAGCGATCGCAGGTGAGAGCGCGCCAGCGGCTCGTCATCGACGATCAGCACGCGCAACCGCAGGCCACTCATCCGTCGCGACCTCCTGCCGCCTGGCCGGTGCGGTCCTGACCGTCGAGGTGATACGGCAGCTCCACGACGACGCGGAAGCCCCGCCCCGTGCCCGCGGCTTCGAAACGATGATCTGCTCCATACAGCTGGCGCAATCGCGCGCGCGAGTTTCCGAGCCCCACACCCTCCTTCCGTTGTGACGGATCCGACTCACCCTTACCGTCGTCCTCCACCGTCAGAATCAGGCGAGAGGTGACCCTCCGCGCGACGACGTCGATGTGTCCCGACGCCGCGCGGCCAGAGAGTCCATGCCGGATCGCATTCTCCACCAACGGTTGCAGTATGAGGTTTGGCACGAGGGCACGCAGGATGTCGTTGGGAGCGTCGACGGCAACCGTCAGACGATCTTCGAATCGAACCTGCTGAATGTCAACGTAGTGCTGCAGGACTTCCAGTTCTCGGGCCAGTGTCACCTCCTGGTCTCCGGCGCTTCCCAGGGACACTCGCAGAAGCTCGCTGAGTCCGGAGACCATCCGCTCGGCACGGGTGGCATCACGGTGCACCAGTGCCGTGATGGCGTTCAGCGTGTTGAAAAGAAAGTGTGGCTGCAGCTGAAGCTTGAGGGCCTGGAGTTCCGTGCGGGACAGGCGCGACTGGAGCCGCGCCCCATGGCCGGCCGCCTCGGCGTAACGGGCGGCCAGTTTCTCCTGCCACCAGGTGGCGTAGGTCGCCACCACCCCGACGCACGTGAGCAGGAGGAGCTTGGCCCCCTCGTCGAGTGGGGAGACGCCCGTGGCGGCGCTGGCCTGCACCGGGTCCATGATCACGCGCAACTCGCCGCTGAGGGCGAACCACAGAAGCAGCGACACGTACTGCATGATCGCCAACGCCGAGACAAACGCTGCCTTGCGTGTAGATGACGCCACGGGCAGCGCGGCAAGGATCACGAAGTAGGCGTCGAGAATGGGGGTCTTGAGGGCGAGCGCAGGTGACGCCGCCAACCCGTATCCGGCCACGATCGCGGTGACGGCGGTGATGTCCGCGAGCGGGTTCGTGACACGAAGCCACGCCGGCAACCGAGGACGCCGATAGAAGAGTAGATACTGACCGAACGTCCACGTCAGCGTGGTGATCAGGACGACCAGGTTCACCCGGTTGAGCGCCGCGGTGAGTGACGGCGCGTAGACCGCCGCCGCCACTCCGAGCGACACCAGGACCACCGCACGCACCGCGTTCAGAAAGCGCTCGGCGCGGTCGCGCTCGGCGTCGAGGACCTCGAGCCCGGGGGCGACCCCCGGAGCGGCGGACCGAAGCACGGGTGAGGTCACGGACGGCGCGCTCGCATGCAATCGTCAGTCGGAGCGCGCCGGCCGCCCTTCAAACCGGCTGGCGCGAAAGGCCCCCAGATCAAACGCACAGCCGCCCTGCGTCAGCAAATCCGCGACAATCTCGCCGATCACGCTGGCGAACTTGAATCCGTGACCAGAACACGCGCTCACGATGAGTACGCGCTCGTCCTCGGGATGTCGGTCGACAATGAAATGCCGATCGGGGGTGTTGGTGTACAGGCACACCTCGTGGGCGAGTCGCCGCCCCTTAGCATTGGGAAGAAACCGCCGCAGCAGATCGGCGATGGCTGAGCCCTCTGCTCCTGAGAGTTCGCGATCGACACCGTCGGGATCCACAGGACGGCCGTTGTGATGCCAGCCGATCTTCACGCCTGCCCCGGTGTCGGGCATGGTGTAAAAGACCTTCCCGTTCCCTAACTCCCACATGGAGACGGGCATTCTGTCGATCCGGTGGAGCTCGGGCCATCGGATCGGCTCCCACCAGCACTGCACCTGGCGCTCCACCTCAAGCGGGAGTGCAAGCGACGGCACCAGCGAGGCAGCCCAAGCACCCGCGGCCAGGACGATGTAGCGCGCAAGATACGTCCCGCGGTCAGTACGAACTTGGACACCCCCTTCCTCAAGCTGCCAGTCGGAGACGCGTTCCCCGAAACCGAGTTGCGCACCGGCACGTGCCGCGAGCTCCAGGTGCAGCGCAATAATGCGCTCCGGGTCGAGCAGGGAAGAGCCGGGCTCATGGACGCCCACCATCTCGTCCAACGGAGCGAACGCCGGAAAGAGCTGGTGCAGTCGATCGGCAGAGAGCAGCTGATGGGGGACCGCATGCTCCTCGGCGCTCCTCAGCGTTCCGCGCACCAGCTCCGAGTCCGGCGCACCGATCATCAGGGACCCTGTCCGGGTCACCAGCGAATCGCCGCCCGCTTCCCGGGCGAGGGCGTGCCACCGGTCGTACGCCCGCCGTACGAGCGGGACATAGAGCGGGTCTTCATAGTACGCCTCGCGGATCAACCGCGTTCTGCCGTGACTTGACCCATGGAAGTGCGGTGGCGCGTAGCGATCGATGCCGAGCACACGCAGGCCGCGACGGCTGAGCTCGAACAGGATCGCGCTCCCCATCGCGCCGACTCCAACGACGACAACGTCGAACGGCACCACTATGCCCTCATGCGAGTGCCCCGGTTGTGACGACTCGAGTTCTCCCCACTGGTCTGGAGTCGCGTGCCCGTGATCACTGTTTCCAACCTGCGGTTCATAGGGTTGCTCGGACGCGGGTCGGGGGTTGACGCCGCTTCGCTGTCGGTCCCATGGCAGTCGGACGAACCTTGCCGGAGGCCATTGGGCGCGGTTGCTTCCCTTGCTCCGAGCCGTCCATCTTGTGCCGCCACAACTATATAAGGTGCATCGGTCCCGCGACCCTCACCCCCCTCGAATCGCATCGATCTCGCATCGCGCGCCTCGCGCCGGCGTGACGCTGATGGAGCTGGTGGTGGTGCTCGTCGTTCTGGGAGTGAGCGCCGCGTTTGTTGTGCCGTCGCTGCTCTCCCCGCCGAGGGAGGAAGCGACGGTTGAAGGTGTCGTGCAGGCCGGTCGCGCGCGAGCGATCGCACGCGCGCAACAGCTCACGCTGTCAATCGACCGGGATGGAGCATGGACACTCAGGAGCATGACGCCGGCCGAAATCGTGGTCAGTACGGGGCAAATGACGGCAGCGCCTGGTGCGGAGATACAGGTGCAGCTTTCACCACTGGGCGCGTGTCTCGTGTCGGCGCCGCCATCGGCTGAGTTCCAAGATTGGGATGTGGCGCGCTGTGCGCGCCGCAGCTCGCGAGGCAGCGGCGCATGAGTTTGCTCGAAGCCCTCGTCGCGCTCGTCATTCTCGGACTCAGTGTCGTGGGATTTCTCGACGTCTTTCAGTCGGGTGCGAGTTCGGCGTCACGCGCGGCGGACTGGGCGCAGACCGTGGCGATCGCCGAGTCGGCGATGGAGGCTGCCACGTTAGGCGATGCGCTGCAGGCGCAGCAGGCGATCGGCGCAGCTGACGAGCGTTTCGCGCGGCGCGTGGACGTGCGTCCATATCGGAACGACCTGTCCGAGGTTATCGTGACCGTGACCTCACCGCGCGGATCGACCTTCGAGCTGCACCGGCTGCTGCGCGGCACCCGATACTCGCTGCCGGGGTCAGTCCCATGATGCGCACCTCGCGGGCGTTCACCCTCATCGAGGTAATGGTCGCTCTGGTGGTCAGCGGCCTGGTGGTTTCGCTGGCATACGCCGCGATGCAGGGTGGTCTCGAGACGCGTGAGCGACTGGCTCGGCATCACAACGAAACCGAGTCGCTGGTGACGGTCCGGGGAATGATTCGCGACGCATTGCGTCATGCAATTCCGGGCATCAGGGGTGGTCCCGACGTTTTCTTCCTGTTCGACCGCGTGACTGCGACCGGAGTCGCGGCGGACTCGCTGGTCTTCTTCACGCGAGGTGTCGTTGCGCCGTTCGGCACATCCGCGGCGTGGCGGGTGAGTCTCAGCGTGGATAGTGCCGGGTTGCAATTCGCCGCCGAACCTGAAGCGCTCTCGTCAGGTACCGCCGTGTCTGCGACCGTGGTGAGCGTTACCGGTCTGGATGTCCGCGCGCTGGGGCGCGGGGCCGGCGCATCGTGGCGAGGTGCCTGGGATGACGCAACCGTAGTTCCGCGGGCGGTTGCGTTGACGCTGGCAAACGCGGCAGGCGTGACCACCCCGCTCGTGGCGACGCTCAGCCTGGAGCGCCTGCCATGAAAGGGCGGCCGAAGCGATTCCCAGTAGGGCGGCGGGGGGTTGCGCTCGTCCTGGTGCTGTGGATCGTGGTCATACTCGGCGCCCTGGGGGCCGCCGTCACAGGCGCGGCCCGCACCTCGGCCGGGCTGGCGGCCAATGCGCGAGCCGGGGCGGTGGCACGTTCTGCGGCCGAGAGCGGAATCGAGGCCACGATCAGCGACATCGAGCAGGGGCTGGCCTCGGTGACTGATTCGGTGAGTCGCGCAGCGTTCCTCAACGCGCTCGAAGGTTCGCCGCGCGATTCGGTGGCCCTGGGCCAGGGGCGCGTCGCCGTGGCGATCAGTGATCCTTCGGCGCGGCTCGACGTCAACGCTGCACCGGCGGCCAATCTTGCGATGCTGCTGTCCCACTTCACCGACGGCGCGCGCGCTTCAGAAACGGCGCGCGCCATCCGGGCGTTCATCGAGCGTGCCGCGACACCGCGGGACGCGCGCCTGACTGCGCTGAGTAACGAATCACCGCGGTTTGTCACGCCGCTCCGGAGTCTCGAGGAACTGCGCCGGATTCCGGCCGTGGATCTCGCCGCCGTCGAGCAGGCGGCGCCATACCTCACGATCGACGGTGATGGTACCGTGAACCGCCGAACGGCCTCCGACACGGTGCTGGCGGCGGCGTTCGGTGAAGAGCGCGACGAGCCCTCACGACTGCTGATCGTCGCCCGCGGATGGCAGTTCGGCTCTCTGCTCACGCACGAGGTCCAGGCGGTGTTCGCAGTATCCGGGATATCGCTGGTGCTCATACACTGGCGGGAGCGTCAGCTGTGAGCGCGCGCGCCGGCATCGAGCTGACACCCACGACGATTCGCGCGGTGGTCGCGGCCGCGTGGCGTCACGCTCCTGCGCGCAGCTTCGAAGTCGCGTGGGATCCTGCCCACCCGGAGAGTGCCGTCAGTGCGCTCCGACTGGAGCATCCGTCGCCGGATGCAGTGTGGATGGCGATCGGGCTCGGCTTTCTGCACGTCGTCCGGGTGCAACTGCCCCCCGCCCCCGATGAAGCGCGGGAGCAGATGCTGTCACTGGAGCCCGACCGGTTCTTTGCTTCCAGCGAGAAACTGCAGGTGTCCCTTGTCCCCGGTGGCGACGTCGCATTTGCTGTGAACGCGACCTGGCTGGAGCACACCATTCGCGCGTTCGAGGATTGGGGGCCCGTCATACGCGTGGAACCCTCTCCCCTCGCCGCGGCCGCGTTCGATCCAGCGCCGAGCGGCGTGTTTACCATAGAGGCCGCGCCTGACGAGCAGGGGATCATGGAATTGCGAGAGGGGCGGATCGTCTCGCTGCGCCGCGTGCCTGCCTCGACGCCGGTGGCGCCGGCGATGTCCCTGCCGGCTGCTGACGGCGTCGGCAGCGCATGGCGCGCGGCGTGGGGCGCGATGCGACGCGACGATGCGCCGTTTGCGGGCTCGTTCCTGGGTCCGGAGCGTCGCGCCGCCGCCCGCCGACGACTGCGATGGAGCATGGCGACAGCCATCACCGCCGCTGTGGCTGGTTTAATGTTTCTGCTCTTTTCCGTCGACCGCGCGCGTGATCGCTCACTCGCGGCGCTCACGCAGGAAGCGGACCGCCTGACCGGGGTCGCCCGCACGGCGATCGATGCCCATGCTCGCCTCACGCTGAGCCAGCGCGAAGGGTCGATTGCGCGCAACTCCCTCGCGCGGCGCCCCGATCCCGCGGCGACACTCGCCGCGATTGGCCGGGTGCTTCCGCGCGACGTGGTGATCCTTTCCGCCAAGGCGACTGGCAATGAATGGCTGCTGGAGGGCACGTCACGGAATGCGGCCGCGTTGATCCCCCTGCTCGACGCGGATGAGCGTTTTGACAACGTCCGATCCCTCGCTGCCAGTGCCCGTTTTCGCGATGGCCACGTGACCCGCGAGTCCTTCTCCATTGCCTTTCATGTTCGGCCAGCCTCCTGAGTCGCGCGAGCGCCGCACGATCCTCGTGAGCGCGGCCGTCCTCGGACTCGCCCTTCTGTCGACGTCTGTGGTGCGTCCCGTGTCGCGGCGATGGAGCGATCGAGAGGCTGCCATCGCCGTGACGCGTGAGCGCGTCGCGCGTCTTCGCGGCCTCGCCGATCAGGAGACGCAGCTCGTTGCCGCCGCGGACGCACGACAGGAAGCCGGCGTGGGCGTCGTGCGCCTGCTGCGCGGCCGCACGGTCGCGCTGGTTGCTTCCGATCTTCAAAGCCTCTTGCAGGACCATGCCCGCCTGAGCCGCGTGAGCGTGAGCCGTCTGGAGGTCTCCAATGGCGCTGACTCCGCCGCCAGCCTTGAACAGCGAGTCTCTGCGTCGGTGTCGGCGGTGACGGATATCTACGGCCTCGCAGACCTGCTCAATCGCCTGCACTCCAGCACCGTACTGCTGTCGCTGGACGAGGTGCACGTCGCGCCCAATCCGGTCCTGCGCGGCAACCTGCTTCAGGTGGCGTTGACCGTGCGGGCCCCGTTCGTGCTGGAGCCATAGTATGAGAGCCAGCGTGATCCGTCGCGCGTGCTGGGCGGTAGCGGCGGTCGCCGTCGCCGCCGGCGGGTTGTTGCTGGTCGTCCCGGCTCGCGTTGATGTCGCGCCCACGGCACCATTGGTGCCCGACTCGTCACGCACCCGTCCGGCGATCGCGGGAAATCCCGCGGTGGCCGAGGAAATCGCGATAGCCAACGTGTTTGCCGCGTCGCGCACGCCGCCTTCGTCTCGGTACATGCCGCCGGAGCTCGCCGGAGAATCGGCCAACGGCGTGATGGCCGAGCCACCGCCCGATTCCGCGATGACCGCGACCCCGGAGGTGGAGGGGGACGTGCCCCGGCTGTATGGCACGCTGGTCGGCCCCGATGGTCCCAAAGCCCTGCTGCATCTCGACCCCACCGCGAGTGGCCCGCGCCTGTACAGCCAGGGTGACTCCGGCGGTGGATATCGTGTCGTGTCGATCGCGCCACGCATCGTCGTGCTCCGCGGTCCGCGCGGACGCACCACACTCCGACTGGAACCCGAGGAGGATCGCCGGTGAGGCATCCTGCAGTGTTCGCCCGACGTGCGTCCGCGACGAGTCGGGTCTTCCGCGCCGCGGTCGTTGCCATCCTCGTTCCGATCACGTTGCTGGCACCGGCCCGCGTCTGCGCCCAGGGCACACGACTCGACTTTCGCAATGCGCCCGTGGCGGACGTCGTGCGGTCCCTGGCTGCCGCGATCGGATTGAACGCCATCGTCAGCGACAGCGCGGACGCGCGTATCTCTTTCTCCACTGCCGGCCCGGTGAGCGCGGCCGAGCTCCCGGGGATTCTCGAATCGATCCTCGAAACCCATGGCTTGATTCTCGTTAGGCACGGGAACGTCGCCCAGGTGTATACCGCGTCGCAGGCGCCCAAGACCGGGCAGGTGGGATTCGGCATGGACCTTCCGGATCCCGTGCCCCTGGGGCTGGTCACCCAGCTCGTGCCGCTCCAGTCGATCCGAGCCGACGAAGGCGCCGCCGCCCTGAAGCCCATCCTCAGCACGTCGGCCAGCGTGGAGCCGGTGGCGCGATCTAACGCCCTCCTGATCACCGATCGCGGCTCCAACGTCCGCCGCTACCTCGAGGTCCTGCGCCGCCTGGACGAGCGCCCGCAGGGTGAAGCGGGGCTCCGCACGTATGTCGTGGCGCTCAAGTACGCCACGGCCGATGATCTGGCGGAATCGTTAGGACAGCTGTTCGGGATCTCGGTCGCCGCCTCGAACCGGCGCAATCTCGACGACCTGAGTCTGTCACGTTCGCTGGAGAACTTCCGCCAGCGCGAGACCGATGCCTTTCGCATGAGGCGCGACCTGCCGACGACCCCGATCATCGTGAATCAGCCGCCGGCGGCCGTGCCTCCGGCGGCGCGGGACAGCGGCGACGTCCGCGGCCCCGGGGCGCTGTTGGGCCAGACCACGGTGGTGCCCCATGGTCCAACCAACTCGCTGCTCATCCGCACCGCGCCTCCGAATTTCCCGCTGCTGCAGGAGACGGTGCAATCGCTGGACGTCCGGCCGGCCCAGGTTCTCCTCGAGGTCACCGTCGCGGAAGTAACGTTAGGCACGGGGGATCAGTTCGGGGTGGACTGGAGCTCAGTCGGGGGGAGCACGACGACGTCGTTCGGCACCCCCGACGCAGGCGATTCGTCGTCCCTGCGCGACTTCGCCGTGCGGGTCGTCACGCTCCGAAACGCCAACGTGCGCGCCATTCTCCGCGCTCTGTCGACCCGCTCGCAGGTGAAGGTGTTGTCCACGCCGTCGGTGGTGGCGACCAACAACCGCGAGTCGCGCATTCTGGTGGGCAGCCGTGTGCCATTCATTGCCTCCACGCGCCTGGGCAATGACATCGCCATCGACCGGAACGTGCAGTACGAGGAAGTCGGCACGTCGCTCACGATCATCCCGACGATCAATCTCGATGACTACGTGAGCGTGCAGATTCTGCAGGAGGTCAGCTCGCTCACCACGCAAACAATCCAGTCGGCCCTCAACGCCCCGGTGATTTCCACGCGCGAAGCTTCCACGCGCGCGGTGATCCGCGATGGCCAGACCGTGGTGATCGCGGGCCTGATCGGGACGACACGCGAGGACATCGAGAGCGGCGTGCCGTTCCTCAAGGACATTCCGATCATGGGGAGCCTGTTCAAGCGTCGCAGCATTGCCCGCAACCGCACCGAGGTGGCGATCTTCGTGACCCCGTTCATCGTGCGCTCCGACGAGGATGCCGATGAGCTGCGCGAGCGCGTACGCAGTCGCATGAACCGGCAGGTGCCCGGCGCGGTGCCGGACACGTTAGGCACACCGTTGCGGAAGAAGCCAGACGAGACCGGAGACGGGAGACGGGAGACGGGAGAGAACGACCGGTCCATGGGCGCGATTCCCGCTGCGAGTACCGGCGTACTGAAAAGGGCATTGCCTGTCGCTGGCTCCCGTCCCGACGCCCGTCTCCTGTCTCGCGTCT
Organism: Gemmatimonadaceae bacterium; assembly: GCA_052387735.1. Lineage (GTDB taxonomy): Bacteria > Gemmatimonadota > Gemmatimonadetes > Gemmatimonadales > Gemmatimonadaceae > RBC101. Next base: position 24,796 of record JBQTIW010000197.1, on the reverse strand, counting down.
CAGATGTCTGATCACCTCCGCGACGCGGCCCACGGCCCCCTCGCCGCCGAACTGTCGACGCGCTTCCTGGAGGAGCACGCGGTGCTCCCCCTGCGCATCGACGAGGATGGTGTGCTGGTCGTGGCCTGCGGGCGGGCGCCGGACCCCACGATCACCGATGAGCTGGCACGACGTTTCGCGCGACCGGTGCGGGTGATCGAGACGCCGCTCAACGACGTGCAGGCGGCGATACTCGCCGCGCGACGCGATGCCTCCCCCGACACCAATGGCGCCGCCGCGGCCGACGACGCTGGGTTGGGCGACCTGCACGCCCAGGCCAACGACGCCCCCGTGGTGCAGCTCGTCAACGCGATGCTCGCCGATGCACTGCGAACCGGCGCCAGCGATCTCCATCTCGAATCGACACGAGATGGCCTGCGCGTGCGGCTGCGACAGGACGGCGTGCTGCGTGACGTGGCAACCTACGCCCCTCGCTTCGTGGCTGGCGCCCTGAGTCGCGTGAAACTCCTCGCCGGCCTGGACATCGCCGAACGCCGGCTGCCGCAGGATGGACGCGCGCGCGTCAGGCTCGGCGCGCAAGAGGTCGACCTCCGCATTTCGACCCTCCCCGCACTGCATGGGGAGTCGGCGGTCCTGCGCGTGCTCGATCATGGCGGTGGCGCTCGCGACCTTCCGGCGTTAGGCATGCCGCCGCGCATCGAAGCGGAATTCGAGCGCGTGATCCGGCGCACCAGCGGACTCGTGCTGGTCACCGGTCCCACCGGCTCGGGCAAGACCACCACGCTCTACGCCGCGCTCTCGCGACTGAATCGGCCCGGGGTAAAGGTCCTGACCGTCGAAGACCCCGTCGAATACCAGATTCCCGGCATCACGCAGATCCCGGTAAATCGCAAGGCAGGCCTCACCTTCGCCAACGCGCTGCGCTCGATGTTGCGCCACGATCCCGACATCGTGATGGTCGGGGAGATGCGCGACCGCGAGACCGCCGAGGTGGCGATCCAGGCCGCCCTCACGGGACATCTCGTCTTTTCCACGCTCCACACCAACGATGCGCCAGGCGGCGTGACGCGCCTCGTGGACATGGGAATCGAGCCGTATCTCGTCTCCGCAACGGTCCAGGCCATTCTCGCGCAACGACTCGTCCGCCTCCTCTGCGCCACCTGTGCCAGGCGCGACCCCACGACCCGAGCGCCTCTTCCCGTCGGCTGCGATCAGTGCTCACAGTCCGGTTATCGGGGGCGCACCGGGCTGTACGAGCTCTTCATCCCTGACGATGCGACCCGACAACACATGGTGGGTCAGCTCCCCATCGACCAGGTGCGGGCCATGGCGCGAGCCGCCGGGATGACGTCACTCGCCGATGCCGGGCACGAGCTCGTGGCGCAGGGAATGACGTCGCGCGATGAGGTGATTCGAGTGACCAACACCGGCGACGAATGAGTCACGCGTGGCGCTATCGTGCGGCCAACACGGCGGGGGAGCTCGTCGACGGCATCGTCCGCGCCGAAAGCGAGCGAGCCGCCCTCGATGAGCTCCGCCGCCAGACGCTGGTACCCGTGGTGATCGAAGCCACTCGGGAAAGCGCCAGCGCGCGGCGGCGCCCCCGTTCGTCACGCGCCGACGCTCTCGCCGCCTCCATTCGCACAGCCGCGGCACTGCTCGGGGGAGGCGCCCCGCTCGATCGGACCCTGGAGTTTGCAGCGCGCCACGCGGAACACCCCGACGTGGCCGAAGCGCTGATAGGGGTTCGGAGCGATGTACAGGGCGGACAGACGCTCGCCTCCGCCCTCCGATCGAAGGCCGAGGTGTTTGGAGCACTGGCACCTAGCATCGTCCGTGCGGGAGAAGAGAGCGGCTCCCTCGACGCGGCGTTGTCACGACTGGCCGACCACCTCGAGCGCGCTCGCGACCTGCGATCGCAGCTCCGATCGGCACTGCTGTATCCCGCGCTTCTGGCGGTCGTCGCGGGAAGTGGGGTGCTCGTATTGCTGGCGTTCGTCGTTCCGCGTTTCGTGGCCATACTGACCGAAACGGGAGGTGCGCTGCCCATCACCACGCGGCTGCTGGTCGGGGCGAGTCAAGCGATGGCTCGGTACTGGTGGTTGTGGGCCGCGATCATCCTGATCGCCGTCGGAAGTGCGCGAACGTGGCTGCGCGACGCGAGCCATCGCGCCCGCTGGCACGGCGCGCGTCTTTCGTGGCCCCTGGTCGGTCGCCTCGAAGCCGCCACATGGACGGCGCGGTTCTGCCAAGCGCTGGGCGCCCTCCTCCAGAGCGGGGCGCCCCTTCTCACCAGCCTCCGCATAGCCCGAGATGGGGTTGAGAACGTCGCGTTAGGTGCGCGCATCGAGACGGCGATCGCCCGGGTGGAGCGCGGGGACCGCCTGGCCGCGGCGTTCGAAGGTGTCTTCCCTCCCCTCGCCACCCAGATGCTTGCAGTGGGTGAGGAGAGTGGCTCCCTGGACACGATGGCGTCGCGCGTTGCGGATACGTATGACGCCGACGTGCAGCGAGGTCTGAAAACGGCAGTCGCGCTTGTGGAACCCCTCCTGATCATGCTGTTCGGGGGGTTGGTGGGATTCGTGGCCCTGGCCATGTTGCAGGCGATCTACTCGATCAACGCGAGTGTGTTATGAGACGGCCGGGATTCACGCTGCTGGAACTCATTGTTGTCATCATTGTGCTCGGCCTCCTCGCCGGCCTGGTGGCGCCGCAGATCTTCGGGCGACTGGGCGAAGCCAAGGATGTCGCCGCCAAGACGCAGATGGCCCTGATCGGGACTGCCCTGGACAACTATCGGCTGGACAATGGGAGCTACCCGAGCACGGATCAGGGTCTCAAGGCGCTGCGTGAACGCCCGACGACGGGCATCACGCCCGTCAACTGGCGGGGACCGTATCTGCGAAAGGGCGTCCCACAGGATCCCTGGAATCGCCCATACGTGTACCGAAGTCCGGGCGAGCAGAATCCGAATGGCTACGACCTGATGACCCTGGGTCGGGACGGCAAGGAGGGAGGGACGGGGGAGGATGCGGACGTGAGCGGGTAAACGGGCAAACGGGTAAACGGGCAAACGGGTAAACGGCCAGACGGGGACGGGGACGGGTAAATCGGCAAAAGGGCAAACGGGCAAACGGGCAAACGGGCAACCAGTACACGGGTCATGCGTGCAGTGGGTGAGTGTGAGTCGTTGGGGCGGCATGTGATGCAGCTCAATACCGCAATCCGCCCGCGACGTCGCGACGTGCATCGACGTTCGCATTCGACCACAACGGCCGATTTGCGTCAATCTGTCCGGTTCTTACCGGCTTAACGGCTCGCCGCGTTTGCGCGCTCGCACACTTCGTGTGCGATACGCCACCGCGGGTCAGGGTGGGTTGATATTTGCATTGTCAACGTAAATGGCGCAGGTTGGTTCGTCCCGCCGGAACGTCCGGTGCCATCGTCTTTCGTCGGCTGTTTGCGGGGTGACCCGCACCTTCTTCACGGAGCTGCACGGGGAGTCGTATGACCGCGTCTTCGACCGAAGTCACACCCACCGCAGTCGATCCCACCGCTGAGGGAGCGAGCGCACCACCCCCTCCCGACGAGCGGCCCAGTCGTCGCCGGTTCTTTGCGATGGGCGCTTCCCTGGCCGCGGCGTCGATCGCCGGGGGTAGCCGGGCCGCAGCGCAGCAGGGGACGCCGCCCGCCAAGACGTCGGCAGCGCGCGGGATGGTCAAAAAGCTGCTTGGGCAGACCCCCAATCCGGCCTTCGACCCCTTCAAGAAGGTGTCGATCTCCACGAAGGGCTGGGACAGCGCGTTGACGCGCCTCGTCAGGCGCGTGACCAACGGCGTCACCGAAGAGGAGATGAAGCTGGCGCAGAAGCTCGGCTTCTACGGTTATCTGAACTACCACCTCGCTCCGTCGAAGATCGAGGATGGCCAGTCGCAGGCCTGGGTCGGCGCCAACGCGCCGCTGCTCAACAGCGCACCCGAGGCCCTGTACAACCTCGACCAGAACATGGTGCGGGACCAGGTCATCACCGCGGCGCTGTATCGGGCCGCGTTCTCCAAGCGACAGCTGCAGGAGCGACTGGTCGAGTTCTGGAGCGACCACTTCAACATCTCGTGGAACGAGGTGCGCTACCTCAAGCTGGTCGACGACCGCGAAGTGATCCGCAAGCACGCGCTAGGCAGGTTCCCCGACATGCTCAAGGCCAGCGCGCACTCGCCGGCCATGCTCGAGTATCTCGACAACACGCGGAACCGCCGCACCACGTTGAACGAGAACTACGCCCGCGAAATCATGGAGTTGCACACCGTCGGTGCGACGGGAGGCTACTCGCAGGCCGACGTGCGCGAACTGGCCCGCTGCTTCACCGGGTGGACGCTGGCCGGCCGTGGCAACTTCAACTTCGACCCTAACGGGCACGACTTCGGCGAAAAGACAGTCTGGGGCGTGCGCATCGCCGCGATGCCGGCAACCGCGGGAATTCAGGGCAAGCAGGACGCCGACACGATGATCGACTTCCTGATCAAGCACCAGAAGACCGCCGAGTACGTGTCGTGGAAGATGCTCCGCCACTTCCTGCAATACGATCCGAGCGCGACGCAGATCGCGGCCGTCGCGACCGTCTACGCCAAGACCAACGGTGACATCCCCTCGATGGTGCGCGCGGTGCTCACGCCGGCGAATCTCCTCGCCGCAACGCCCAAGTACAAGCGCCCATACACGTTCATGCTGGGCGCACTCCGCGCGACGGTGAATCCGTCGCAAGTGACGAGAGTCAATACGCTCGCCACGCGATACCTGCCCCTGCTCGGGCAGGCGATGTTCGCCTGGGATCCGCCGGACGGATACCCCGACCGCGCCGACTACTGGGCCGGCGGCGTCCTGCAGCGCTGGAACTTCGCCACGTACATCACCACGACCACGTCCGCGGAAGCGTACATGGACTTCACGCGCTTCTGGAACGCCACAGCGTCTGCGAATACTCCCGACACCGTGGTGAGTGCGATCTCGAGGCATCTGTTCGGCGGTGAGATGCCGGACCGCCTCAAGGGCCAAGTGAAGACCTACCTCAGTGCAACGGCCACGCTGACCCAGGCGCGCGCGCGTGAAGCCGTCGCGCTGGCACTGAGCTCGGCAACCTACAATTGGGTATAACCGCGCCGCTGCGCCCTTCCCAGGTGAACAGATGAGCAATCCTGAACACGATAGCTGCGCGTGTAACGAATACAACGAGCTGACCAGCCGTCGCGATTTCCTCAGCACGACCGGCGGCCTGAGCGGCGCCGCGCTGTTTGCGTGGGCATATCCCGAGTGGCTTCCCAAAGTCTCGTTCGCCGATTCGTACGTCGCCGAACGTGACATCGTGGTGTCGGTATTCCTCCGCGGCGGCGCCGACGGACTCACGTTATGCGTTCCGTTCGGCGATCCGCTCTACTACACGGGGCGCCCGACCATCGCGATTCCGCGCCCCGACAGCACCAGCGCCCAGCGCGCGATCGCCCTGGATGGTTTCTTCGGCTTCCCGCAGGCGATGCGCTTTCTGGTGCCCGCGTACCAGGCCGGCAACCTCCTGGTCGTGCACGGCGCCGGCCTGACGTACAACACGCGCTCGCACTTCGATGCGCAACACTACATGGAGCTGGGCAAGGCGGCCGACCCCACCCTCAACACAGGGTGGTTGGGTCGCCATCTGGCCATCACGTCTCCGATGAAGAACGGCGCCAGTCTGCGCGCGATCGCACTGTCGGACGGCCTGGCGGAAACGCTCAAGGGCGCGCCCAAAGCGCTCCCGATCTCCGATCCCGCGAATTATGGAATCGCGGGGAGCACCGCGACTCGGGCCGAGCGACAGGGCTGGCTCGGTGCCGAGTACCTGGAATCGATCGATCCCGTCAAGACGGCGGCGCAGGATGCCATCGGAACCATTGACATGCTTCGCACGCTCAACGTCGCCGGGTATGCACCGGCCAACGGCGCAGTGTACCCCAACACCGGCCTCGGTCGCGGGCTCCGGAACTCGGCAGCGCTCATCAAGGCCGACATCGGCGTCGAAGCGGTGCACCTGGACATCGGCGGGTGGGACACCCACACGCAGCAGGATCCCATCGCCGGCGGGATGGCCCAGCGGATGACCGACCTGTCCGGCTCGTTAGGTGCCTTCTGGCAGGATTGCATCGCATCGGGTCTGACCCAGAACGTGACGGTGGTGGTGCTCTCCGAGTTCGGGCGCAACGTCCGGGAGAATGGCAGCCGCGGCACGGACCACGGCCGCGCCACCGCGATGTTCGCCATGGGCCGGGGCATCAGCGGCGGCCGCGTGCTGACGAACAATTGGCGGTCGCTGTCGCAGGAAAATCTCGCCGACCGCCAGGACCTGCCCGTCACGATCGATCACCGCGACATTCTCGCCGAAATCCTCCAGAACCGACTGGGCAACACCAACCTCGGAGTGGTGCTCCCAGGGTATACGCCGGTGATGCGGGGAGTGACCAAGTAGGCGATCGGCGATAGGCAATTCAGATCACTGAGAGGCTCGGCAAGCCCTGGTCATCATCCAGTGCGCTGCCGAGCCTTCTCCCTTCAATAGCCACTCCTCCTGCCCACCACCTCTTTCCCGATCGCCCATCACCCATCGCCTCACGGCACCACCACCACCTCCCCCGACATCCCCGGATGCAGCGTGCAGTCGAATGGGAACGTGCCCAGGGTGTTGAACGTCTTGCCGATGCGGATGTTGGACGTCACCTGAATGTCGGTCGGAGCCCCGGGCTTTGCGGTGAAGATCACGTTGTGCGGGGTTTGCGGAAACGCGAAGGTGACCGTACCGCCTAACCGGATCGTTGAGGTGAACGGTGCGAACGAGTTGCCAGGCATGGACACGGTGACGGCGAGTGGTGCCTGCCCGACGGTGACTCGCGTGGTGCCGACCTTCCCATCGATCGTCGCCGTCACGTCGGTCTGACCGAGTCCAACGCCGGTGACGACACCGCTCGTGCTGACGGTGGCGATCGAGGAATTGGCGGAACGCCAGGTCGGTGCGGGCGCACCGGCGACGGCGGCGCCGCTTCCATCGAGCGCGGATGCGGTCAGCTGCTCCGTTTGACCGGGAAAGATCGAGATCGCGTTGGCGTTCATCTTGACGCTGGCAACGCCCGAAGTGCCGGTCGGACCATCCGATCCGCCGCTACACGCTGTCAGCGTCAATAACGCGCCGGTGAGGAAAGCTGCTCTAGTCATGTTGTGTGTGTCTGTCTGTCACGATGCCGTCCCATGGCTCAATCTGGCGGTGACGGCCCTCACGGCTCGGCAGAGGCGCCCGTGGTCCGCGCAGTACAGCCCATGGTGATCCCGAAATACCTGGTGGACCCCCTTGTCCCACTCGAAGCGGACCAGGAAGATGGCGTCGACCCTGGTGCGCTCCCCCACCACGTCCCGCGGGTCGAGCCGGTCGATGCGAACCTGCTCTGGAAAGAGATCGAACTGCACGAAAGACGGCTGCGGTGGAAGCTCACGAACCTGTGCAGTCTGCAAGATACGCGGATGGACGGATCAAGGCGTGGACGCATCGGCGGCAAAGGGGCAGACGACAGGTCGAACCGGTACCGGTGGCTTGGAGTCACGAGGGCTGGCCGACTATCGTTGATCGGCACTCATCATTCGCGCTTTGATTCGGCTCCTCTCCGCCCTGCTTGCGATCTCGGTCGCACTGCTGATCCGCGCTATGATGGCCGGCGCGCTCTCGCAGGTCTACGTCTTCAAGCCGCTCGCGACCTGTCTGGTCATCGCACTCGCTCTGGGAGACACGCGGCAGAGGCGCGACCCGTACGGCGTGCTGGTGGGCGTCGGACTGCTGTTCTCGCTCGTCGGCGACGTGCTCCTGATGCTCCCCCGGGATCTGTTCGTCCTTGGGCTGGCGTCCTTCCTGGTCGCGCACCTCTGTTATCTGCGGGCCTTCACACGAGACGGGGGGTTCTCCGCGGTCCTTGCGACGGGGGTGCCACTGCTCCTGGCCGGCGGCGTCACGGTCTGGCTCCTGTGGCCCGGACTCGGTGCCCTGAGGATCCCGGTGATCGTGTACGTTCTGGCGATGGTCGTCATGGCCTGGCAGGCCCTCGAGCGTTGGCGCCTCGGCTCCCACGGCGGGGCGCGCCTTGCCGCCATCGGCGCACTCCTGTTCATGCTGTCCGACGGGGCGTTAGGCGTGTCGCGATTCCGGGTGGACTTCTCCGGATCCGGCGCCCTCGTCCTGGTCACGTACTACGCGGCTCAATGGTCGATCGCCATGTCGGTCCGACGGAGAGGTCGGCGGTCAGCGGCAGGCAGCCGGCCCACGTCGGCATCCTGACGTGCCAGCCTGGTGATCGCGCGTCCAGCCGCCGCTCATTCCCATGTCCGTCTCCCTTCTCACCCGCGCACCGTTGATACTGGAAGCCGCCATCGACTCCCTCCCCGATGCTCTTGCTGCGGAACGGGCCGGTGCAGGTCGCCTCGAACTGTGCGCGAACCTGCTCGAAGGCGGGACGACACCCAGCATCGGGGTCCTTCGCGCCGTCGTCGCGCGGGTTCGCATTCCCGTGTTTGCCATCATCCGTCCCCGTGGCGGGGACTTCCTCTACTCTGCGGATGAGATCGAGGTGATGCTGCGCGACGTCGAGGCGGCCAAGAGCGCTGGCGTCCACGGTATCGTCGGTGGTGCGCTGCATGCCAATGGCGCGATCGACGAAGACGGCACGGAAGCGATGCTCGAAGCGGCGTCACCCCTCCCCTTCACGTTCCACCGTGCCTTCGACCTGACGCGTGACCTCGAGGAGTCACTGGATGCCCTCATCGCGTTAGGCGCGGCCCGGGTGCTCACCTCGGGGGGATCCGCGACAGCGCTGGCCGGAAGCGCGGTGATCCGGCGCCTCGTGCTGAGGGCAGGCGACCGGCTCACCCTGATCGCTGGCGGCGGCGTGCGCAGTGATCACGTCCGTGAGCTGGTGAACGGCACTGGCGTCCGCGAAGTGCACATGGGTCCCCGGCGTGCCGCCGTCAGCGGCATGCGACATCACACTCCGGCCGTGAAGGTGGCGAAGACCTCTGCCAACGGCTGGATGGAAGCGGACGACGCCGCAATCGCTGCCGCAGTGCTCGCGCTCGCGACCTGACGCCGGGCCAGCACGCCAACGACGCCGGTAGTCTCCCCCGGCCTCCTGACTCGCGCAAACCATCCGGGCCCTTCCTGTTGTCACTCGACAAGAGAGGCTGCATATTCCTGTCGTCACCCGACAAGAAGATCATGGCCAACCAGAATGACGTGCTTCAGGGGACCCTCGACCTGCTGGTGTTGTCCACGCTCCGAGCCGGAGGGATGCACGGCTGGGGAATCTCGCAACGCATCCAGTCGGGGTCAGGCGACGTGCTCGTCGTGGGACAGGGGTCGCTGTATCCGTCGCTCCATCGCCTCGAAACGCGTGGGCTCGTGCGTGCGGAGTGGCGCGCGAGCGACAACAATCGCCGTGCCAAGTACTACGAGCTCACGCGCCTCGGCCGCAAGGCGCTCGGGGAGGAACTCGCCAGCTGGCAGCGGTTCGTCGATGGCGTGAGTGGCGTGCTGGCGCTGGCCGACGGGAGGACCTGATCATGCTGCGCCGCATGTGGAACGGCATCCGCTCCCTGCTTGACCGGTCGCGCGTCGAGGCGGAGCTGGAGGAGGAGATGCGCTATCACGTGGACCGCGAGATGGAGGTGCTCAAGGGCCGCGGCCTCGAGGATCGCGAGGCCCGGCGATCGGCCCTCGCGGCGTTCGGCGGTGTGGAGCGCTTTCGCGACGAAGTGCGCGATGCGCGGGGCATCACGCCGGCCGAAGACGTATTGCGCGATGCCCGCTTCGCGTTTCGGCGCATCGGTCGGAGCGCTCGTTATGCGACGTTGGTGGTGATGACGATGTCGCTGGGCATCGGTGCCGCGGCCACCGTGTTCAGCGCCGTGGATGGTGTGTTGCTCAAGCCCCTGCCCTATGGCAACGCCGACCGCCTGGTGACGATCTGGCAGACGAAGCCGGCGGAGGGCCTGCTCCAGGACGACGCAGCGGTCGGCAACTTTCTCGACTGGCAACAACGCGCGCGCGCGTTCACGGCACTGGTCGCGGCGAATCCGTGGGGTGCCAGCTTGCGAGGCGAGAGCACAACGGAACACATCGAGTCCTGGAAGGTGTCCGAGGGATTTTTCGAGTTGGCCGGCACGCCACCGCTGCTCGGTCGGGGATTCCGGCGGGAGGACTTTGACGCGGCCGAGGCCCAGGCGAGGGCCGGCCCGGACGCCACTGGGTTCTCCGGCGTCGTGGTGCTGGACCACGGATTCTGGCTGCGGCGTTTTGGTGGCGATTCGGCCATCGTCGGCCGCACGCTTATCCTCGACGGCGCGATGCACACAGTGGTTGGTGTGATGCCGCCGGGCTTCCGCCTCCCGGAGCCCACCGACGTGTGGATGCCCAATGCGTTCCGCGAAGACCAGCGGCTCGATCGCTTCGCCACGTACATCAATGTGCTGGGCCGGCTTCGCCCCGGAGTGACCGTCGCGCAAGCGCAGGCGGAAATGGACGACATTGCCCGGCAGCTCGAGCGCGAGCATCCGAGAGCCAACGGCGGCGTCGGCACCCGGGTGATCGGGCTCGACGACTTCCTGCTCGGTGGGCACCGCCGGCTGCTGTACGTGCTCCTTGGGGCCGCGGCACTCCTCGTGGTCATTACCATTGCCAACGTCGCCGCGCTACACGTGACGCGATTGGCGCGGCAGCATCGGGAGCTCACGGTTCGGGCAGCGCTCGGCGCACGGCGACGAGATCTGAGCCGACCCGTCGTGCTCGAGGCGTTTCTGCTCTCGTTAGGTGGTGGCCTGGTGGGGACCGCACTGGCGATCGGCGGAGTCAATGGCCTGCGGGTGCTGGGACCGCAGGACCTGCCACGGCTCGACCTCATTGCGGTCGACGGTCGCGTGGGGCTGGCCGTCCTTGCGCTCGTGATCACCAGCACGCTCGTCATGTCCTTGCTCGGCCTGCGCCGCGCCACCAATCCGGCACCGGGTGGTTGGGGCGCTGGTCGTTCGGTCATCGGGCATCACTCCACGCTTCGCCTGCGACGTACGGTCGTCGGTGCGCAGCTCGCCCTTGCTCTCGTCCTGATGGTGGGGACGTCGCTGCTCGTGCGGAGTTTCCTGTTCATTCTCTCCAGCGACCGAGGGTACCGGACGGAAAACATTCTGTCGTTCACGTCGTGGGTGTACGGCGAGTATCCGGATCGTGATCGTCTGGTCGCGTTCGTGGACCGTGCGCGAGCGCGTGTCATCACTGCCGGGCGTGCGTTCGGTCGCCGTGGCTTCGGCGCTGCCGCTGGCGGACCAGATCACGGGCGAGACGGCCGACATCGTGGTCCAGGGCACGTCGATTCCCGAGGGTCAGGAGCCCCAGGCCCGCGCGACGCTGGCGTCAGCCGAGTTCTTCTCTACGTTAGGCATCCGGCTCGTGCGTGGCCGCTTGTTCGATGCGTCGGACGACGGACGCAGTCGGCCGGTAGTGCTGGTCAATGAGGCGTTTGCCCGCCGGTTCTTCGGCAGCGACGACCCCGTGGGGCGAACCGTTGCGGTCGGGCTGATGGGCCGCGCCATGCCCCGAGAGATCATCGGGGTCGTGGGCGATACGCGGCACGCGAAGCTCGATGCACCGGCAGACGCAGCGGTGTTCATCCCATGGATACAGCGACCGCAGGCCGCGCTCACCTTTGTCCTCGGCACGACGGTCGATCCGTCGACGCTGGCCCAGCCCGTAGCGCAGGTGATGTTCGAGATCGACCCCCGGGTCGGCATCGCACGCGTGTCCACAATGGATGCGCTCATGGACCAGGGGTTACGTGCCCGCGAGTTCCTCGTGATGTTGCTCGGCGTGTTCGCCGTAGTGGCGATCACCGTGGCGGCAGTCGGCGTGTACGGAGTGATGAGCCAGTCGGTTGCCGAGCGGGAGCGCGAGATCGGCTTGCGGATGGCGTTAGGTGCCACGTCGCGTTCTGTGGTAGGACAGTTCGTGGGTGAGGCGGGCTGGATGGCGGGGGTTGGGCTTGGAGCCGGGCTCGTCATCGCCGTGGTGTCGACGCGCACACTGGACGTATTCCTCTATGGCGTTGCGCCACTCGACCCGGTTTCCGTGGGCCTCGCCTGCCTGGTGGTCGCGGGGCTCGCGGTGGGCGCGGCGTTGATTCCGTCGTGGCGCGCGACACGTGTGTCCCCCTCCCATGTGCTGCAGGAGTCGTGATCGGGCGGTGCCGCCGGGCAGCATCGCGGGCAGCCTCGAGCGCGACTCGTCACGCTCCACCGCCAGTCGTCACGCCTGACATGTTCTCCCGAACGCAGGCTGCTTTGTTGCAAGCGCACCCACGCCGAGCGTCCCATGTCCAGGTTGTTCGATGGTCATCGTTCGCGCATCGCGCAACGCGCTGAGCTCGTTCTTGTCTTCGCCACCGCCGTCATGCCAGCGTCCCGCGTGACGGCGCAGGACGTTCCCAATCGGGAGTCCGCCCTGGAGATGCGTAACCGGTTCCTCATCGACCTCGACACGCTGTACACCAAGTTTGTCGCGCTCGCCGAGGCGATTCCGGCGGAAAAGTACTCGTGGCGCCCGGGCGAAGGCGTGCGCTCCATCGGCGAGGCGCTCATGCATGTCGCTAGTGAGTTCTACGTGTACACGCCGATGGCCTATGGCGCTCCGGCCTCGCCGGTTGTTGGTCGAGGTCAGGAAGCGTTCAAGAAGTTCGAGGCGAATTCCACCAAGCCCGAAGTGCTCAAGCACCTCAAGGAGAGCTTTGCCTACACCAGGCAGCAGTTGCAGGGACTGGACGGCGCGAGGCTGAGCGGCAAGCAGAAGCTCTTCGGGCAGGACCTCACGATACTCGAAACTCGAAACGTCGCTGGTCATGAGCGGCGACCTGCACGAGCACATGGGCCAGCTCATCGCGTATGCGCGGATGAACGGGATCAAGCCGCCGTGGAGTAAGTAGGCGATAGGCGATAGGCGCGGGAAGTGTGGTGCGCCTGTCGCCCATCGCCTCGAACCGCAGCTCACATCCCAGGCCCAAGCACCACGCCATTCAACACCAGCCGATCCAGCGCGCGCCACCAGGCGCGGAACATCGGCTCGTTCGCGAACAGGATCACGTGGCCCGCGCCCACCGGTTCCTCGATCAGCAATGCCTTGTCCCGCATCAAACGCTCCGTGTTCTCAGGAAAGGCAAAGCCAGCGCGAAGCAGCTTTCCCTCTTTTGGGAACACCGCTACGTTCGTCCCCTCCTTCGACAACCGGAAGAACTGACTCCCGTCCACCATGACGGTCAGGCGCGGCGCATCGTACCCGTGCGTGAGCCAGTGCGTCCGATCGATCACGACGTCGAAGTGGCTCCCCGCAAGTGGCGCCGGCGCGTCGGGTGACGCCGACGGGCTGGTGACCGCCAGGCGATCGTCCTGGGTGCGATCGGGCAGGGTCTCACGGCGTCGCTGGCGTGCGGTGGCCGTATCCGCCGGCACGCGGGTTCGTGCCGTGGCGGAGTCGGCCTTGGCGGTGGTATCGGTGGCAGGAGCCTTCGCCGTCGTATCGGGTCGATAGATGCGCGCGCTGGTCAGGTTGGCTTCCTCGCCGGCCGCCCAGACCGACGCACCACCCATCGTGATCAACGTGCCTCCACGCTGGACCCAGCTGCGCAATGCATCCGCCCCCGACTTGCCCAGCTGGCGGGCTAACGCGCCGGATGACGCGTCGGGGACGATGACCACGTTGAAACGCGAGATATCGCCACCGAGGGACCCCACGCCGATCGGCGTGAAGCGCATGCCGTATCGTTGCTCCAGCGTCCACCAGATCGCACCGTATCCGGTCTGGCTGATGCCGTCGCCACCGACCAGCGCGACTTTCGGCGCCTCGAGATCCACCGTGGCGTTCGAACCAATGCCGAACTGGGCCGACTCGTTGAACGCCGAGTTGGCGGCGCCCACGTCGACCCCGCTTGCGCGCGCGAGGGCGGCGATGCGCGCGTGCAGCGTGCTGTCGTTTCGGGCTGCACGAACGATGTAGGTGCCTCGCGCCCACTGTCGTCCCCCTGCCTCGACCGGCTGCAGGCTCACCGCAACGCGAAAGCCCTCGCTCAGCAGGTGATAGGCGAGCCGCAGGGCGCCGTTGCGCTCCGGGCCGAAGAGATACGCCGACGTCGCGCGAGTGCCTCCGGTCACACCTCCGCTGGTCTCCACTGGCAGCGCCTCGCCCATCACGCGGGCGCGGGCCGCAGCATCCGACTCGTCAGGCAGTTGGAGCAACTCACCGCTGATGGGCAGGACGTCGTCGGTCCACCAGGCGTCGACGCCAAAGGTCACGGGGAGCGACCACGCGGTCACATCATAGAACTCATATCCCTCCCGGTCGGCATTCGCCCCGCGGCGCTGGTTCCGCCGGAACTTCTCGATCTGGGTGCGCGCGAATGCCGTGTCCAGCGCCGGTGCTGGCTCCAGAAACGATCGGGCGAGACGGCCCTGTGGCTGCGCGAGATCGACCACGTACACGCCAGCCTCGAACCGCCGCGCGCTCACGGCGTCGTCGGCGTACGCGTGCGCGCGCACGGAGGAAAAAGGAGCGGTCGTCCGGCGTACCTCGATCCCGGAACGGAGCAGTGTCGCTGCCAGATCCGCGGCGCGCACCGCATCACCCGACGAGAACACCACGCGTTTCATCGGGCCGGTCTGGCCCTCGCGGATCGCGCCCTGCCGGAACGCGAGAAAGTCCCGCACGCGGTCACGACGCCGGTCGGCCGTCGTCTGAATCGTTGCCATCGCCGTGACGTAGTGCTTGGCAATGCCATCCCGGAACGACAGGATGGTTCCATCGCCACGTCGCCAGCGGATGCCCTTCCAGCCACCACCGTCTGTCTCGTACGTCATCCCGATGGCGCCAGTCAACGAAGGCCACGAATCCCAGTAGAACGGGCCGTAGAAGTCGAAGACGTCGCGTGAGTAGTACATCCAACCATATCGATCGAACGCGGCAGCATTTGCCCGGCCGTAGATCTCCATCCAGCGATCGAACGCGGTGCCGACGAGATGCGTGTTCATCGGCGGCGCGGTCGGTGGAAAGAAGTAGTTTGTCGTTTGTCCGTGCTGGTCGATGGCGACCATCGGGTGCCACCGCAGGTAGCCTCGCACCAGCGCGCGCGGCTCGCGCTGGGTCGTCGTCATCACGTCCCGGTTCATGTCGAACCGGTAGTGGTTGTACCTGCCCTGAATGCTCCAGGGCTCATCCTTCTCCAGCGAGCCGGGATCCGGACTTTCCACGCCTATCGAGTTGTACCACACGGCAAAGCGCTCGTGCCCATCAGGATTGGTACTCGGGTTCAGCACGACGACGACGTTGCGGAGTGCCTGCACCGTCGCGGGCTCCTCACTCGCGGCCAGCTGATACAGCGTCTGCATCGCCGTCTCGAAACCGGGCGACTCGTTGCCGTGCACCGACTCATTGATCCAGACCACGGCCGGCACCCGCTCGACGATCGCATCCAGATCCGCCGGCGTGGTACCCCGCGGATCGGCGAGCCGATCGAGGTCGGCTCGGATGGCATCGATCCGCGCGATGTTGTCCGGCGACGAGATGATGAACAGGCGCATCGTCCGTCGCTCGTTTGTCATCCCGATCTCTTCGACCTTGACGCGATCCTTCGCCGCATCGGCGATGGCGAGCAGTACGCGTTCCTGCAACCCGAACTGCGTGTTCGACTCACCGATCGCGTAGCGAAGGATCGATTCCGGACGCGGCACCCCGGAGCGATACGGCCCGCGGTCGTAGAAGGAGAAGCGACGGTCGTCGCGGATCGAATCGCGCGCGGCGGTCGACTGCGCGGCGAGGGGAGCTGCGAGGAGAAACAGATAGAGATGGCGCATGTGTCGGTGTGCAGCTGGAGGCGCCCAGCGAATCAGGGAGAATACCTCGCGGCCCCGCAGGGCGGGAGCAACCTTCCCCGAGGAGCGCCCCGCCGTCACTCCGCCCGGAGCGCCTCCATCGGATCGACTTGGGCTGCCTGCCTACCCGGCAGGTATCCGGCCAGCAGCGCCGATCCGGCCAGTATCACCATTGCCAGACCAAGGGTCAGCGGATCGCCTGGACTGGGACCCAACAAGACGACGGAGGAGAGCTTGATCGCTGCCACGCTGAGAGCCGTTCCGAGTACCAATCCCACCATCGTCAGGCCGAGCGATTCAGGAAGGATCATGCGGACAATGCGCGGCACGCTCACGATCGGCTCGATCGTGGCCTCGGGGCTGCTGATCGCCAGCCGGCGTTAGGCGGGGTGGTCCTGGGTCACGAAACAGCCGGACGTGGTTCCCCACCCTCGGCGATGTCCGTTTCTACACATGGGCGCCGAGGTCAGTTGTCCGCGTCGCTCTCGTCCTCGACGTCACTATCGAGGAGCTCACGGGCAAACTCCTCATCCTCCTCGCGAACCATCAGTCGCACGGGGAAAACGAGCGCGAGGCTCGGGAGGGCCCCCCCAGCAGTGTCGGCGACGACCCGCGCCGGTACCCCATTGGCCTCGAGGATCAGTGCCGCGAGCTGCGCCGAAACCTCGTCGGTGTACTTGCGCAGGACAACCAGCTGGTCTGCCATGGTTTCTCCGTCACTGGTGTGAGACCGTGCAACCCGGTGTACCGCTGGACTGCCGCGATTCAAGCGCACTCCAAGGCCCTCGGGTGGGAGAGTAGTACCGAGGCCGCAAGCGCGGCAGGCGGCTCATCCTGCGTTCGTGCCGCTGGTCACCGGCGGTGATGCGGCTCGACCGGGTGAATCGAGGGTGCCATCATGATCGGGGCCCGGGCCATGTCTGCCGTCCTGTTGTCACATCCGAGCGGTCGCTGACGATTCGAGCGCGGGTTACATTCGGGGCCCCATCACCCCGAGTATTTATGCGCCTTCGCTCTGCCCTGCTCCTGGGAAGCCTCCTGGCTCTGGCGCCCGCCTCGTCCGTTCGCGCTCAGACGCGGGCCTCCGAGCCCTTCGTCGTCGAGTACTACTACAAGATCAGGTGGGGGTATACGGCGGAGTGGATGGAGCTCTACAAGAGGAACCACTATCCGGTCTTGTTGCGGCAGCAGGAGATGGGACGCATCGTCAGCATGTCCGCCGTCACGCCGGTGTATCACGTGGGTGAAGCCAATCGCTGGGACCTGCGGTTCACGATCGCGTGGAAGGACGCTGCCACCGCACACGATGGCTTCGACTCGGCCGCGATCACGCGGGCGCTCTATCCCGACCAGGAGCGCTTCCGCAAGGAAGAACAGCGACGCTTCGAGCTTCTTCTCGAGCATCTCGACGTGCCGGTGTACGCCGAGGACCTCAAGAGCTGGAAGAAGTGACGCGTCGACGACATACGACCCGAGGCTTTCCCACGTTCGCGGCACAACGTCGCCATCGCGGCACATAACCACCCGTTGCATTCCATGCTTCGTCGCGTTGCCATCGTCGCTGTCGTCGTCCCCTGCAGCGCCGCTGCCCAAGCGCGTGCCCGCGCCACGACCGCTGCTGAGCCACAGCCGGCCTACTCGGCGAGCCTCTACACCTCGCCCGCGGCAACCAACAGGGCGTTCAAAGCTCTGCGATGGCGCAATGTCGGTCCGATCCGCGGCGGCCGAGTGGACGCGGTGACCGGCGATCCCACGAAGCCTTTCGTGTTCTATCACGGGGCGGTCAACGGCGGCGTCTGGAAGACCACGAATGGCGGGCAGACCTGGGTCAACCTCACAGACGGCAAGAGTGACATCTCGTCCGTCGGGGCCATTGGCGTTGCGCCCTCGGATCACAACGTGATCTACGTGGGCACGGGCGAGTCCCAACTGCGTGAGGACCTCACCTTCGGCACCGGGATATACCGGTCCACGGACGCCGGTGATACCTGGCAGCATCTTGGCCTCGTCGACACGCAGCAGATCACCGATGTGGTGATCGACCCCAGAGATCCGGACCGGGTCTTCGTTGCGGCAATTGGGCACGCCTTCGGACCTAACGCGGAACGCGGCGTGTTCCGCTCGACGGACGGCGGCAAGGCGTGGCGGAAGGTGCTGTTCATCAACGACTCCACCGGCGCGAATGACCTGTCGATGAATCCGTCCAACCCACGGATCATCTACGCCACGATGTGGAAGTTCCAGCGGACGCCGTGGTCGATGGAGGCCGGCGGCGGACGGAGCGGCATCTGGAAGACCACCGACGGTGGCGATACGTGGACCGAGATCACCTTCAACGAGGGGATACCCCGCAAGCCGCTGGGCAAGATCGGGCTCGACGTCTCTCCGGCCAATCCGCGGCGCATCTACGCCAGCATCGAAGCCCCGGACTCGTCAGGCGGCATCTTCCGCTCAGACGACGCCGGTGCCACGTGGCAGCGGATGAACACCGACGCCCGCTTCTGGGTCCGCGCCTGGTATTACTCTGCCGTCACCGCCGATCCGCTCGATGAAAACACGGTCTACGTGATGAACCTTCAGGTCATGCGCTCGATCGACGGCGGAAAGACGTTCACCACCATACGCGTGCCGCACGGGGACACCCACGCGATGTGGATCGACCCGAAGGACGGAAAGCGGCTCATCAACGGCAACGACGGCGGTGCAAGCGTGTCCTTCGACCGTGGCCAAACCTGGTCGAGCGTCTACAATCAGCCCACGGCGCAGTTCTATCACGTCACGACGGACACCCAATGGCCGTACCGAATCTACGGCGCTCAACAGGACAACTCGGCGGTGTCTGTCGTGTCGCGCTCCGACGACGGCAGCATCGGGGAGCGCGACTACTACAGCGTGGCCGGTTGTGAGAACGCCACCATCGCCGTGGATCCGCGCGATCCGATGGTCACCTACGGCGGCTGCTACATGGGCTCGTTCTCCCGTTATGACCATCGGTCCCGTCAGGAACGCGACATCTCGATTGGGCTGCGCAACTACGACGGTTACGGGGCCAGGGACGTGCCACATCGCTTCCAGTGGACGTTCCCGGTTCTGATCTCGCCACACGACCCCAAGACGTTGTACGTCACCTCGCAGCACGTCTGGCGTTCGACCACCGAAGGGGCCAGCTGGCAGCGCATCTCCGCCGATCTTACCGCCGCCGACCCCCGGACGATGGAGCGGACGGGCGGCCCGATTCACGGCGAGATGACGGGGGCCGAGTGGTATGCCACGATCTATGCGTTCATGGAATCGCCCAAACAGCCTGGCGTGCTGTGGGCCGGTTCGGACGACGGCAAAGTCCACGTGTCACGTGATAGCGGCGCCACGTGGCAGGACGTGACGCCTCCGGGATACGGCCGGTTCACGCGTACGGCCCACATCGATCCGTCCCCACACGATCCGGCGGCGGCCTACATCGCCGCCAATCGCTACCAGCAGGACGATTTCAAGCCCTACCTCTGGAGAACTGCCGACTATGGGAAGACCTGGACCTTGATCACGCGTGGCATCCCGGAGAACGCGTACTCGCGCGTCGTGCGCGAGGACGTGGTGCGCCGCGGGCTCTTGTATGCTGGAAGCGAGCTGGGCGTGCACGTGTCGTTCGACGACGGAGCCCACTGGGAGCCGCTGCAGCTCAACCTTCCGCGCGTGAGCGTCCGAGACCTCAAGGTCCACCAGAACGACCTGATTGCCGCCACACACGGCCGGGCCTTCTGGGTCATCGACGACCTGTCTCCGCTGCGCCAGCTCGCGGACAGCGTGACGGCGCGACGGGTGCATCTGTTCCAGCCGGCGAGCGCGGTCCGGTGGCGTGGCAGCGCACGACCCATGAACGCCGCCGGTTCCAACCCGCATGGTGGGGCATACATCGACTACTGGCTCCGTGACCGCCCGACGGACACCGTGACCCTCGCGTTTCTGGACAACACCGGCAAAGTGCTGCGGACGTTCAGGAGCACAGATCAGCCCGACTCCGCGAAGACCGCGGCCGACTCTGCTGGGTGGAAGGCCGATGCATCTCGGAGCGACAGCCTGGCCTACATGCCCGGAACCGAGAAAGTGCCCACTCGCGCCGGCTCGAACCGGTTTGTGTGGAACCTGCAGGTCGAAGACGCGAAGAAACTGGGCAACACGGTGCTGGATCTCGGGACACTGGGCGGACCCATGGTCCCTCCCGGTACCTACACGGTGCACCTCGTCGTTGGACAGGACACGCTGTCCCGCCGGTTCGGCGTCGTCGCCGACCCGCGCGTCCGGACGACGGCGGCAGAGCTCACCGAGCAGTACGTCGCCGCCCTGCGGGTCCGCGACCGGATCAACGAGATCGTCGAGAGCTCGCAGCACGTGGAGGACATCCAGAAACAGCTCGACGCGCGGGTGACGCAGACGAAGGACCAGACCTACGCGAAGCGCGTGGACAGCACGGCAAAGGCGATCCGCGGCAAGTTCGAGGACGTGCGCCGGGAACTGTACGAGATCGGGTGCCACGTGGACCAGTGCACCCTCGACATGCCCGTGAAGATCTACAACTGGTTCATCACGCTCAACGGTCAGGTGCAGCAGGGCGACTATGCGCCCACCAGGCAGCACGGCGAGATGTACGACGAGCTGTATGCCAAGCTACAGGTGCAGCTGAAGCGACTGCAGTCGCTCGAGGAGACTGAGCTCGTGACGTTCAACAGGCTGCTGCGGGAGCTGGGCGTTCCCAACGTATTCGTGCCCCGGAAGAAAGTCGTATCCTGAGCGCCGAAAGCGGCGGGCACCGAGGGGCAACAGGAGTGTTGTCGAGTTTGGTGATCATCTCCTTCAGTCAGCTGCCACGCTCGCGTTCGGCACCGGCACCGCGACGGGCCCCGGCGCGCGACCCAGCACCTTGTTCGTCAAGTCGTCCAGCATCGTGTACACCACGGGCACGATGAAGAGGGTCAGCAGCGTCGACGTGATCAGTCCGCCGATCACCGCGTGAGCCATCGGTGCGCGTTGTTCCGCCCCCTCGCCTAACGCAAACGCCAGGGGGAGCATGCCAAAGATCATCGCCGCCGTGGTCATGATGATGGGCCGCACCCGAATGCGCGCCGAGTTGAGGATCGCGTTCCGGCGATCGACCCCGCGCGCCCGCTCCTGGTTCACGAAGTCGATCAGCAGGATCCCGTTCTTCGTCACCAGTCCCATGAGCATGATGATGCCGATCATCGACATCACGTTGAGTGATCCGCCGGTGACGAGCAGGCCTAACGCGACGCCGAGGAAGGACAACGGCAGCGCCAGCATGATCGACAAGGGCTGGATGAACGAGCCGAAGATCGAGGCGATGATCAGGTAGATGAACACCACCGCGAGGACCAGCGCCTCTTTCACGTAGCCCTTGGTCTCGGTGAGGTTCTGCACGTCGCCGCCGAAGATGGTCCGATAGCCCGTGGGCAAGCCGATCGATGCGATCGCTGCCCTGGCCTGGTCGGCCACGTTGCCCATCTGGTATCCGGGCAGCACGCCCGCCGAGATCGTCACGCGACGCTCGAGGTAGCCCCGCTCGATCTGCTGCGGACCCACGCCTGGCCGGATCTCTGCGACCTGTGCCAGCGGCACCGTGGCGGCGAGCCCCGTGCGACTGTCGACGTTGTTGCTTACGACCGGAATCCGCGCCACGTCCTCGGGTGACACGCGCTCGGAATCGGGATACACCACCATCACATCGTGCGAGTAGCCGTTGGGGTCCTCCCAACGTGTCGCACGCTGGCCCTGGAACAAGGGCTGCAGCGTCGCACCGATGGTCTGCATCGCCAGCCCGGCGGCCCACGCCTGCTGTCGGTCGACGCGTACGTCCAGCTGTGGGATTTCTCCGTCGTCGCTCGACTGCGGCTCCGCCGATCCTTCGATGGTGCGGATCGTTCCCAACACCTGCTCGGCGGCGAGCTTGAGACGAGTTGGCTCCGGTCCTTGCACGTAGATCTGGATCGGCTGCCGCATGCCGCCGAAGATCGACTGGTTACCGGTAATCGACGGACGCACTGCGGCAATGCTCGCCAGCTTCGTGCGCAACTCCATCTGCATGTCGAACATCGATTTGTCGCGCTCGTGCCGGGGCTTGAGGCGCACGAAGATCTGCCCGCCGTTGGACCCCCGTCCCATGCCGCCACCGCCACCGACGGACAGCGAGGTGAACCCCACCTCCGGCTGCTGGCGTAGGAAGGTCTGAATCTCTTGCCCCTTGCCTACGGTGTACTCCAGCCGCGAGCCCGGTGGCACGCGGAACGACACGTTGAACTCACCACTGTCGTAGTCGGGCAGCCACGTGAAGCCCAGCAGGGGGAAGAGGGCGAACGCCGCTCCAATCGACGCCCCGGCAGCGGCGACCATCAGCCACCGGTGGTTCAGTGCCCAGCCCAATCCTCGGCGATAGCGCTCCGACGTGCGTTCGAACCAGTCGTCGAATGCGAAGGCGAGCTTGCGAATTGGGTTACGCGTCCGCTTGCGCGTCTCCGCGTGTCCGCCGTGTTCGAGTTCCGGGTCGGCCCAGATGCTGGACAGCATGGGGTCGAGCGTGAACGACACGAACAGCGACACGAGCACGGCAAACGCGACGGTCACGCCGAACTGGAAGAAGATCTTCCCGATCTGTCCTCCCATGAACGCGACGGGAACAAACACGGCCACCACCGCGAGCGTCGTGGAGAGCACGGCCAGTCCGATCTCCGATGTCGCTTCGCTCGCGGCCTTGCGGTGATCTTTCCCCATCTCGATGTGCCGCACGATGTTCTCGCGCACCACGATCGCATCATCGATCAGGAGTCCGATGGCGAGGGAGAGCGCCAGCAGGGTCATCGTGTTGATGGTGAACCCGAACAACCACATCACGAAGAACGCTGAAATGATCGAGATCGGGAGCGTGAGCCCGGTGATGACGGTAGACCGCCACGAGTTCAGGAACAGATAAATGATCAGGATCGTGAGAACCGCTCCGAGCGCGATGGACAATTCCACGTCTGCCAGCGACTGGCGGATCTTGATCGAATCGTCGCGCACGAGCGTGAGTCTGATATCCGGCGGAAGGGTGCGCTGAATGTCCTGGACGACCTTGTTCACGCCATCGCTCACCGCCACCGTGTTGGACCCCGTGATCTTCAGCACCTCGAGGGACACCGAGCGCACGTCGCCGATGAAGGAGGCCGATCGCCGATCGGCGATGCCGTCCACCACGTTGGCCACGTCGCGAACGCGGATCGGTGCTCCGTTGCGCACGGCGATCACCACATCCGCGAACGCCATGGGGTCGCGGATCTTGCCTGTGACACGTACGAGTCGCTCTGTTTCTCCCCGGTACACCCGCCCGGCCGGCGTTTCGGTATTCTCACGTGCCAGCGATTGCGATACCAGGGCCGGCGAGATCCCGTAGGAAACGAGCGCGTCCGCGTTCAGCTGCACCTTGATCTGGCGCGTGGTGCCGCCGTTCACGTTCACACCGCCCACCCCCGGCACGCTTTCGAAGCGTGGCTTGATCGTCTGCTCGGCGAGGTCGGTGAGGTCGCGCAGCGGCCGTTCGTCGCTGGTCATCGACACCGCCATGATCGGCCGGTCGTTGGGGTCGAACCGGTTGATGGTCGGGTCATCCACATCTGGTGGCAGCTGCCGCCGGATGCGCGCAATCTTGGCGATCACCTCCTGCTGTGCCTCGAGGGGGTCGATGTTCAGCTGAAGCATCACGCGGACACTCGAGTTGCCCTCCGAGGACGTCGACGTGATTTCGCGAATCCCCATGACCGTGTTCAGGGCTTCCTCGATGGGGCGGGATACATCGCGTTCCATCACCTCGGGTGACGCACCGGGATACGACGTATTGGCCATTACCACCGGATAGGTGATGTCCGGATACTCATCCACCGCGAGCCGGTTGAAGGACACCACGCCGAATACCACCAGCGCCACCATCATCATGGTGGTGAAGACGGGTCTTCGGATCGAAATCTCAGTGAGGATCATGGTGCGTCTCCCGGCCTTCGTTTCGAACTGGAATCGCCCGGCGGTCGCTGCGACTCGCGCGGCGGCGGCGCGTTGGCGGGTGCGCCCGGTCCACCCATGTCGCGGGCCCCAGGTGTGCCGGGCGCCTCGGTCGAGAGGACACGTACCGGCATGCCGCGGCCCAGTGCCCCCAAGTTGCCGACGATGATACGGTCGCCCACGCTCAACCCGCTCAGCACCTGCTGCTTCCCGGTCAGCTCGTCCGTGACGCCCGGTTCGATGAGTGCCACGTCGATTTGGTCATTCACGATCCGGTAGACGAATGGCCGGTTGTCCTGCTGCGACTGGCGTACTGCCGAGACGGGAACCACGATCGTATTGTCGATCGCTCGCGTCACGATCCGGCCGGTCGCGAAGGTATTGCCCCGCAGATCACCACGCGCGTTAGGCACCTGCAGGTACACGGTCAGCGTCCGATTCTGCGGATTGATCGTTGGCGAGATGCGCGACACTTTTCCCTGCAGCTGCCGGCCACCCGCGCTGAAGCGGACCAGCTGTCCCGTCATCAGCTCGCCCGACTGCCGTGACGGCACCGAAGCCTCGAGCTCCAGCACGTCGTTGCGCACCACCGTGAAGAGGGTGATGCCACGTGTGACATGCTCGCCCGACTCGGCCGCGCGCGTCGACACGACTCCGGTGGTCGGAGCCACGACGCGTGTGTCCTCCATGGTCTGCGTGACGCCTTTCAACCGTGCCTCAGCCGCGGCGAGACGCGCGCTGGACGCGGTCAGCGCTTGCTGTGCCGCGCGCAGGTCGCGCTCGGGGATGGCGCCCGCTTTGA
>JBQTIW010000196.1:0-3581 GCA_052387735.1 Gemmatimonadaceae bacterium | reverse complement strand
ACGCCCCCGATGGCTCCGGTGCGAAGATCGGCGCGATGGTCGTATTCCACCCCGACGCGTCCAGTGGCATGGATGCCGTGGCGCCGATCCGGGCTTTTGGCCCGCCGATCATGGACATGGTAGGCCCCATGCCGTACGAGCAGGTGAATGCCATGCTCGATGGCGGCTTTCCCAGGGGCGCGCTCAACTACTGGAAGTCGAGTTTCCTGACCGCGCTCCCCGACGAAGCGATCGACCGCCTGGTCGAGCTCTTCCGCGCATGCCCGGCGCCTTTAGGGGCGCTGTTGCTCGAGCACTTCCACGGGGCCGTCACGCGGGTACCGGTGAGCGAGACCGCGTATCCGCACCGGCAGCGGGGCTTCAATCTGCTGATCATCGCGCAGTGGATGGACCCGGCGCAAACGGCCGAGTGCATCGCCTGGGCGAAACGGGTGTACGACGCGATGCGTCCGTACATGGCCCAAGGCCGCTACGTCAACTACCTGGGCGACGACGAGGGTGGGGACGCCGTCGCTGCGGCCTATGGGCCGAACCATGCCCGATTGCGGGAGGTCAAGACCACGTACGATCCCCGGAACCTGTTCCAGTTGAATCAGAACATCCGGCCGGTGGCGTAGGGAATGGAGCTGGAGAAGAGAGAACGAGAACCATTCTCTCTCCTCTATTCTCTAGTTTGCACCACCCGGCTCTCGCATGCCTCGAAACACCGCCTGGTGATTCTCCAGGATCCGTGCGGACACGGCGGGATCGACGGTGCGAGACCAGTCGCCACGGTCGTGCGTTCCCCCAAGCACGATGCCGTCAGACCGCGGGAACATGTAGTAGTCCCCCTGGATCATGATGTAATCGACCTCGGGCTGCGGGAGCAGGATTGCCAGCTGTCCCTTGATGGGAATGAGCTCGGTGTCGGCGAACAGTGATTGACTCCCGAGTCCCGTGCAATTGACGATGACGGGTTCATCGAGCGACAGCAACTCATTCCGGTCGTGAAATTCGCGCACGTGAATGCGCCCGCCGCGGAGCAGAAAGTCGCGCGTGACCGCGCCAATGAAAACAGACGGCTCGATCAGCATCGTCGTGAATCGTCGCACGTGCGCCGCCGCGAACGGATGGCGATCCGCTGAGAGCAACTCTGCTGAGAAGTACAGATCGGCCAGCGGATTCGCCTGCTGCGCTGGAAATGGTCGAGGGCTGAGAATGTAGTTCTCGATCCATCGAACGCCGTAGGTGGGGCCGACGAGGTCCTGGTAGTACCGGTTCGCCAGTCGCGCGGCGCGATCGAACTGCGCGCGAAACTCCGGTGTCGTTCGGTTCCCGTCGGCGACGGTGTACGGCGACCACTGACCTCCGGCGATGTTCGACGTCGTCGCCGGAGGCAGGTCCTTCGCATAGATCGTCGCCTCGTAGCCGCGGTCTTGCAACAGACGGGCAGCCGTCAGTCCCATCACGCCGCATCCGAGCACGGCGAATCGCCGCTGGCCCGTCGCCGCGGCCAGGTCGACGGCGAGCGCGGACGAGCCCCAGCAGAGCGAGATGCCGCCGCCGCCGTGTCCATAGTTATGCACCACGGTGCGGTCGCCGATGCTCTCGGCGCGCACGACAAAGCCTGGGGCACGGAAGGGGCGCAGGCCGGTGACTTCTCGAATGACCCGCTCGCGCGAGACGAGCACCGGCGCAAATCGCCGCTGCCTGACGAGGGGCTCGCCGATCTGTGGTTGCCGGCCTGCACACCCACCGACGAGCACCGCGCCGGCAGCGGCAAGCCCCTGCCGGAGCATGGCGCGACGGTCGGGCATCTCCGGCCCTCGTTCGCTCGACGTCTGATGGCGGGTACGTTGTACCCAACAGGCACACTCCATCACGACGCCTGGTGCGGACCACACACGGCGCTCAACTCGCCTACTTCTTCGTCACGATATCGGCCCGCATTGGCCCAAGGACCGCTAGCAGATCGTCCTTCTCCTTCTGCTGGACACCGGCGCCATCGAGCGCTCGCACCAGGTCCTCGACCAGCGCGTCGAAGTCCGCGTCAGTCAGCCCCATGCCCTGGTGGGCTGTTTTCATGTCGAGCCCTGTGTAGGTGCACGGCCCACCTGTGCCCTGACAGATCTGGTCCACGAGCTTCTGCTTGAACTGCCGCATCGCTGCGGTATCCGAGGCCACGCGCGAGAAGCGCTTGTTGATGCGCGTGTCGGCAGCGACGTTGGCCACGAAACCATCGACGACGGAGACGATCGCGGCGTGGCCGCCTAACCGATCATGGAGGCTCTGCGGCGTCATGGCTGCTGCCGGAGCCATGGCTGCCGTGTCTGCCGTCTCGTCGGCTTTCTGTCCGCACGCCATCAAGGCGCAGGCCGCCACCAGCAGGGGCATCTTCGCGTGACTTCGCATAAGGGTTCTCCAGAGATTGAGAGACGGTGTGACTCAATTCTTCGCTCAAGCTGGCACTTCCGCAATCGCGGTATTCTGCCGCCATCGACGATCCGTCGGGGAGGAGAGCCGGACTCTCCGCGCCCCACGTCGCCGGACTTGCCGGCATGACAGAGCCTGTACATCCTATGAGCATGCCGACCTACCTCTACGAGACCATTCCAGCCCCCGACGCGGCGGCCGAGCGCTTCGAATGGCGTCAATCCATGAACGAGCCTGCGCTGGAGAAACATCCCGACACCGGCGTGCCCGTTCGACGCGTGATCTCCGGCGGTCTGGGGCTCATGTCCGCCCCTGAACGGGCGATGCCCGATCCCGGACCAGGATGCGGGCCGGGCTCATGTGGCTGCGGGCGCTTCTGAGATTCTCTCGAGGCCCCTGGCCCCGGAATCAGCGTTGTGCTATCCCCGGGGTTGCGTGGGCGGCTTCGCCCGTTCCTGCGCGTGGAGCAAAGCCGCTTGCCGCGCGACGTAGGCGCGGATCAATTCAACGTCTGCTGGCGTTAGGTACGCGGCGAAGCGGGGCATGCCCAGCGGGACGAACTCTCCATCCACGACGGCGCGATTCCATGCCCCGGCGTCCTGCAGGCGCGGCGACGTACGGAGGTCAGGGATGACGGCGCCTGCAATGGCGGCTACACCGTGGCACACCAGACACGAATCGCGGTACAGCTGCGCACCTCGCGCCGCGTCGGCCGCGGTGGTCGCGATGACCGGCGGCGGTGGCGTCGGCCTCCGGGTGAGGGCGATCTCCGGCCTGGCCGCAGTGCCGCCAACCTTGAAGGCATAGACGCGGCCGCTGACGGGCGCTCCTTCGTTAGGCGCGAAGAATCCCGCGACGAGAAAGAAGACGCTCCCGTAGCCCCCGAGCACGGCGACGTATTGCTCGCCATCGACCTCGTAGCTGATCGGGCCGGCGAGCGTCGCGGCCTGAT
The DNA here is from genome assembly GCA_052387735.1 of Gemmatimonadaceae bacterium. Classification (GTDB taxonomy): domain Bacteria; phylum Gemmatimonadota; class Gemmatimonadetes; order Gemmatimonadales; family Gemmatimonadaceae; genus RBC101. The sequence continues at coordinate 217 of JBQTIW010000196.1, read as the reverse complement.
TGTCGTACGACCAGAGCTCGTGACCACTGGTCGCGTTCATGGCCAGGAAACGGCCGTCCACCGTGCCCTGAAAGACGAGCCCTCCTGCCGTGGCCAGCGTCCCGCCGTTCCACGGACCGCGCCGCGCGGCGCGCCCCACTTCCGTGTGCGCCCCCGGCTCCCAGGCGAGCAACGGACCGCGGGGCGAACCCCAGCTCGCCGCGCGAACGCTCGGATC
>JBQTIW010000195.1:0-5359 GCA_052387735.1 Gemmatimonadaceae bacterium | reverse complement strand
GCGGCGCGCTTCTCTGTTTATCGCGGGAATGGACACTGTTTGCTCTCCTTCGCGACGTGCTTTTGAGCAATGCACGCTCTGTGCATAACTGTAATCCTGACAAGCACTTGACGCTTTGACCTCTTCTGACTTAGAATGTCCGCGTTCTGACATCGGCGGCATGAACTGGGAGAGCGCCTATCATGCGCCGGTACTCGCGCGCGAGGTCGTCGACCTGCTGGGCACCGCACGGCACGTCCTGGACGGAACGCTTGGAGGGGGAGGGCACGCTGCTGCCCTCCTCGAACGAGGCGTCCGTGTGAGCGCCATTGATCGCGACCCGAGCGCCCTTGCCAGTGCCAGGGAGCGGCTTGCTCCCTGGGTGGGACGTGGTGCACTCCGCATCGCAGCAGGGAACTACGCGGATCTCGACGAGATTGACGAGTTTCGCCATGAGCACTTCGATGGAGTCCTGCTCGATCTTGGCGTTTCGTCGCACCAGCTCGACGCCGAGGGGCGTGGATTCACATTTCGGCGCGGCGCTCCGCTCGATATGCGGATGGGCCCCGACGCGGAGCGCGACGCCGCTGAACTGCTGAACACGGCGACGCACGAAGAGCTGAGGACCCTGTTTGCGGAATATGCCGATGAAAAGCGCGCCGGCCGCCTCGCGGGCGAAATCGTTCGGCGGCGGGAGAACGCGCGGTTCGCCACGAGTGATGATCTGGTTGGCGCCATTCGCGCCGTACACGGCCCGTCGGCGGGTCCGTCCGAGTTTGCGCGGCTGTTTCAGGCCCTGCGAATCGCGGTGAACGACGAGCTCACTGGGCTTGCGCGCGCCCTGCCGGCCCTGCGCAATCGGCTTGCGCCCGCAGGAACGATCGTCGTGATCGCCTATCACTCCGGCGAGGACCGGCTGGTAAAACACACGTTCCAGGAGTGGAGCCGCGCCTGCATCTGCCCGCCCAGGCAGCCGATGTGTACCTGTCGCGGCAAGCCGTTAGGCAGGACCCTGACGCGCAAGCCGGTGCGCGCCAGCGAGGCCGAGGCCGGCAACAACCCGCGCGCCCGGAGCGCGCACCTGCGGGCATGGCGAAGCGCCGCGTAGCCCCCCAGCGCGCCCGCGTCCGCGTGGCACTTGCCCTCGTGGCGTTTCTCGTCGTGGCCAGCGCCGTGATCGCGCGCCGCTCGGTGGGCGTGACCCGTGCGCGCACGTTGCACGAGCTCGATCGGCAGCGGGCGAGCCTGGCTGCAGAACGCGCGAAGCTCGTGGGGGACATCGCGAGCGCGCAGAGCCTCACCCGGCTGCAACCGCTCGTTGAGCGGCTCGGCCTTCGGCGCCCCAGCGACCGACAGATGATGTCCCTGCCCAAGCCGGTGCCGCGTCGTGGACCCTGACGTTCCCCCCCCACCGCCACTGCGCTTCAAGATCGTGCACGTCGTGCTGGTCCTGTTCGCGCTCACCCTCATCGGTCGCGCGGGTTACGTCCAGCTGTGGCAGCACGAGCATTGGTCGGCGAGGGCGATGCGCCAGCAGCTGGCCGAATCCTCGATACCGGCGGCGCGCGGCGACATCGAAGACGCCAACGGATTACCGATTGCGTACAGCCGGGAGCTGGTGAGTCTGTCCGTGGCACCGTCGGAGGTGAAGGACTTCGGAACACTGACGCGCGCCATGACCGAGGCGGGTATCCCGCGTGCCGAGGTTCGGCGGGCCACCAATCGCAAGCGGCGCTGGATCGAGGTGCGTGGTCGCTATCTCCCATCGCGGGTCGCACCGGTGACCCGCCTCAATGGCGTTCACGTGACCAACGTGGGAGACCGTGTCTACGTGCAGTCCACCGGCGCGCGGCAGTTGCTCGGCGCCGTCGGCAACGGCGGGCGGGGCGTGTCGGGGCTGGAGTTGTTTCTCGATTCGCTGCTGCTGGGGACAGAAGGGCGGTCGCGTGCGGTGAAAGGGATGCGCGGCCAGCGGTTCGAGTCGCCGGACATGCTGACCGAGCCGCCGGGACGAGGGCACACCGTGCGCCTGACGATCAACCAAACGTTACAGAACATCTGCGACAAGGCATTGGCCGACGCCGTGGCACGATTGCGGGCGGACGGAGGCGATGTCGTGGTGATGGACCCGGGCACGGGGGAGATCCGCTGCCTGGCCGGCCGGCGTCCTGGTGGGCAGGTGGCGGGGGTGAGCGCGCTGATCGAGCCATATGAGCCGGGATCCACGCTCAAGCCATTCTTCGCGGCCCGGCTGCTCGAGCGGGGCATGGCCGTGCCTGACGAGATCATCGAGACCTACCACGGCACGTACGCGGTCAACGGGCGCGTCATCACCGACGTGCACAAAGCGGACCGCATGTCACTGCGCGACGTGATTCGCTTCTCGAGCAACGTCGGCATCGCGCGTTTTGCCGAACGGTTGTCGAACGGCGACGTGTACGAGTTGCTGCGCGACCTGGGCTTTGGGAGCGCGACGGGGGTGCCCTACCCGTCCGAGGCGTCCGGAATGCTTCGTGAGCCGCGCCACTGGTCGTTGCAGTCGCATGCGTCGCTGGCCATCGGCTACGAGCTCTCGGTGACGCCACTCCAACTGGCGACAGCATACGCGGCCCTCGGGAATGGTGGCCTGCTCCCGGCGCCGGCGCTGATCCGGGAGATCCGGGACGCCGACGGCACCGTCATCTACGCACACCGTCCACGCATCCTGCGACGGGTGTTCAGCGCGAAAGCCGTGAACACGGTGATTCCGATGCTCGAGAGCGTCGTCGACAGCGGGACGGCGACCGATGCCGGGCTGGCGAGCTTCCCGCTGGCGGGCAAGTCGGGGACCGCGCGCCGCACCGTCGGCGGCGTCTATGGGCGATCCACGTACACCTCGACCTTCGTCGGACTGTTCCCGGCCAAGGATGCGCAGTACGTGGTGCTGGCCAAGATCGACAACCCGCGAGAAGAATCGATCTACGGCGGGAAGGTCGCCGCCCCATTGTCGAAGGTGGTGATCGAGGGGGCACTCGCCGCACGAGACGCATCGCTGGACTGGAACCAGCTGATCGCACAGAAGCGTGAAGTGGACATGATGCCGGCGCCCGACGCGCCTAACGTCCCCGCGGTGTCGTTGCCAGCCGATTCAGCAGGGTCGGCCCCGCCCGGCGCTCCACGCGTTCCGCTCATCGACTCGACGCCGGAGCCCGATCCCCTGCCGGCCGTTTCCATCGACCTGTCCAGGCCGCTCAAGGAGAACGCCGGTCCCCCGCGTGCGGTGATCGTGCCGGACGTACGGGGACTCCCCCTCCGGGTGGCGGTGCGACAACTCCATCGGACCGGCCTGCTGGTGTCGCTGGTGCCGGGAAGCGGTGGTTCGACCTCGCCGGCCGCCGGAGCGACGGTCACTGCCGGCACCGTCGTCAGGCTCACGCGGCCATGACGTCGGCCCTCCGAGGCGAGCTTCTGCGCGACGCGCTGCGCAACGCCGGGCTGCTCGCGGGGGAACGTGGGGCGCTCCCCGAAGTGGTGTCCGGCGTCGCCGACGACAGCCGCGAGGTGACGCCGGGCGCCGCCTTTGTGGCGGTCCGTGGCAGCACCAGCGACGGGCACACCTACCTTGCCGATGCAGCGAGGCGAGGCATGGCGATGGCGATCGTCGAGGACGCCACAGGCATGGCCGGGCCCGCGCTGATCGTCCGTGATTCGCGGCGCGCGGTCGCGGTGATTGGTGCGGCGGCACATGGGTTCCCGGCGCGGTCGTTGCGCGTGATCGCCGTGACGGGCACCAGCGGCAAGACCACGACCGTGTCGATGCTCCGGCACCTGCTGGACGGATGGGATGGTGCGGCCGCATCGATAGGCTCGTTAGGTGTGCTCACGGGTGGAGGGCAGCCGCTTCCCGGGGGGCAGGGCCTCACCACGCCCGGACCGATCGAGTTGCAGCGTGTGCTGCGCGTTCTACTGAACGCTGGTGTGCGCACTGTGGTGATGGAGGCCTCATCCCACGCACTCGATCAGCGACGGGTCGAGGAGATCGCATTTGCGGCGGGGGTGTTCACCAATCTCAGTCGCGATCACCTGGACTACCACGCGACCATGCCGAAGTACTTCCAAGCCAAGGCGCGGCTGGTCGATCTCCTCGGCGTCGACGGCGTCGCGGTGGCGAACGCCGATGATGCGATCTGGACGGACCTGCCGCCCGCGCCGCGGCTCGTCCGATTCGGTCTGGCCTCGCCGGACGCCGAGGTGACCGCGCGTGCCGTGTCCTATGCACCGGAGGGGTCGACCTGGACACTCGCCGCGGGGGAAGGGTCGGTGGAGGTGCGACTGCCGCTGATGGGCGACTTCAATGTGTCGAACGCGCTCGCCGCCGCCGCCACGGGGTGGGCGTTAGGCGTGCCGGTGGCGCTGATCGCCGAGCGGTTGGCAACGTTGCCCCAGGTGCCGGGGCGGCTGGAACGGATCAACGAGCACCCGGTGGTGCTGCGTGACTACGCGCACAAGCCCGATGCCATGGAGCGGGCGCTCAGCGCGGTCCGTCCCTTCGTCGGTCACGGCGGACGCCTGATCGTCCTCTTCGGATGTGGCGGTGATCGCGATCGGGGCAAGCGACCGATCATGGGAGGCATCGCCGAACGAAAGGCCGACCTGGTCATCCTCACCAGCGACAATCCGCGCACGGAGGATCCCGAACGGATCCTCGACGAGATCGAACGCGGCATGGCGCGGCAGGATCACCTGCGAATCGAGGATCGTCGTGAGGCCATTGCCCGAGCGCTGGCCGTGGCGCGCCCGGGCGATGTGATCGTGCTGGCGGGAAAGGGGCACGAGACCTACCAGATCCGTGGGAGCACGTCGGTTCCGTTCGACGAGAAGGAGATCGTGCGCGAGCTCGTGACAGGTGGGGTCTCGCCATGAGTTTCTGGACGCTGGATCGCGTCGTCGCGGCGCTGGGAGACGAGTTGCGAGGATCGCGACCTCGTGGATCTGTCGCGCTACGGGGCGTGAGCACCGATACGCGCGCGCTCGCTCGGGATGACGTGTTCGTGGCGCTCCGTGGCGAGCAGTTCGATGGCCACGCGTTCGTCGCCGCTGCCGTTGAACGGGGTGCGGCCGCGGTGATCGTGTCAGACCCCGCCGTCGCCGCGGGGGATAGCATTCCCGTGTTCGTGGTCCGCGATACGACCCGCGCACTTTCCGCGTTAGGCCGGTTCCGCCGACGCGTGTGGGGCGGGCCGGTGATCGCCGTGGCGGGGAGCAATGGCAAGACGAGCACCAAGGAGCTCATCGCCGCAGCGCTTGGCAGCGTCTTTGCCGTGCATGCGACGCACGGGAATCTCAATAATCAGGTGGGTGTGCCGCTGTCATTGCTGGGGATTCCCGATCACGCCGACGT
>JBQTIW010000194.1:0-9230 GCA_052387735.1 Gemmatimonadaceae bacterium | reverse complement strand
GGTCGCGGAGAACCGGGGCTATGGATTCGGGATCCTCAGCGGCATCCCCGCCGCGAGCGCGCCGTGGATCGGGTTCATTCCCGCCGACTCGCAGGTCGATGCGCACGAGACCGTGCACCTGTTCGAGGAGGCGGTCGCCTGCGAGGAGCCCGTGCTGGCCAAGGCGCGACGTCGGTTCCGGATGGACGGCCTGACCCGAAAAATCGTGTCGGTCACGTTCAATTCGCTGTTCCGACTGCTCTGGCCGCGTATCCATTCTTTTGACATCAACGGTCTTCCCAAGATCCTTCCCCGTGACGTCGTGCGGCGAATGGGGCTCTCGTCGAAGGACTGGTTCCTCGACCCTGAGATCATGATCAAGTCGCACTACCTTGGGGTGCGTTGCATCGAGTACAGTGTTTTCGCGCGCATGCGGAGTCGGGGGCTGTCTCACGTGAACGCCGGGACCTGCTTCAACTTCTTCGCAGGCTTGATTCGCTACCGATTCTCCTCCGAGTTGTCGACGTGGCGCCGACGGGATCCAGCGGCGCTCCCGGTCCCGAGCGGCGCAGCGAGCGGCAGGAGTGCCGAGTAACACCCACATCCGGGACACGATCGGTCCGGATTCGAGGTGCGCACCCATTCCACCCGCAGAGATGAATCAATGAAGGTGATCATTCTTGCCGGCGGCCGCGGCACTCGGCTCGCCGAGGAGACGTCGTCACGTCCAAAGCCGATGGTGGAAATCGGCGGCCGGCCGATCCTCTGGCATCTGATGAACTTCTACGCCTCACACGGCCTCAAGGAGTTCCTCGTCGCGTGCGGTTACAAGGGTGAGATGATCAAGGAGTACTTCAAGAACATCGCAGTGCATGAGAGCGATTTCGTGGTCGACCTGCGCGATGGGTCGATGGAGTTGATTCACGGGAGCCGGCTCGACTGGCGAGTGGGACTCGTCGACACCGGGATGGATACGATGACGGGGGGGCGGTTGCGCCGGTTGCGGTCACTCACGGGTAACGAGACGTGCATGGCGACCTATGGCGACGGACTGTCCGACGTGGACCTCGGCGCGTTGCTGGCGTTTCATAGAGCGCACGGCAAGCTGGCAACGGTGACGGCCGTGCGACCGCCGGCGCGATTTGGTGGACTGCGCATCACGGGAGAGCAGGTGGAGGAGTTCACGGAGAAACCGCAGGCGGAAGGGGGATGGATCAACGGTGGCTATTTTGTGTTCGAGCCGGGTGTGTTCGACTATCTCGACGGCGATGACACGATCCTCGAGCGCGATCCCCTCGAACGCCTGGCGCGGGAAGGCCAGCTGATGGCATTCCGACATGCTGGGTTCTTCCAACCGATGGATACGCTGCGCGAGCGCGACCTCCTGGAATCGCTCTGGAACTCCGGCAAGGCGCCCTGGCATCGGTGGAGCAACGGCGCGGCGGCCGCACCGACAACACACGGCAAGGCGGGGACCTCTTGAGTCGTCTCCCGCACGTCGTCGTGTTAGGCGGCGGACCCGCCGGATGCGGCGCGGCCTACCAGCTGCGAAAGACCGGCAAGGCCACGGTGACGCTCCTCGAGCGACAGGACGTGGTGGGCGGGAACGCCGGCTCGTTCCAGTGGGGCGGGCAATGGCTCGACTATGGCAGCCACCGTCTGCACCACACGATCGCCCCCGAGATCCTCGCCGACGTCAAGCGCTTGTTAGGCGGCGACTTCGGCGATTTCGACCGACACGGCCGCATCCGGCTGCGCGGACAGTGGCTCCATTTCCCCATCAAGTCCCTCGACCTGCTCAGGCGCCTCGACAAGGGATTCGCCATCGGCATGGCGCGCGACATGGTGATGCGGAAGGTGCGCAAACCACCCGAGGGTGAAACGTTCGCGTCGGTGCTGCTCGCCAACCTCGGGCCCACGATGTGCCATCATTTCTACTTTCCCTACGCGCGCAAACTGTGGGGAAAGGAGCCGGAACTGCTGTCTGGGATTCAGGCACGCAAACGGGTGACAGCTGGCAGCTTTGGAAAGCTCATCAAGCGGCTCCTCAAGCCGGTCGGCGGTGGCAAGTACTACTACATGCGCGAAGGCTACGGACAGATCAGCCGCGCCTACGCCGCCAATGCCGTCGCGTTAGGTGCCGACCTCTCGCTCGGCTGGGGGGCCACGAAGATCGAGCGCTCACGGGAGCCGGGGTACACCTGGACCGTGACCGCGGAACACGGCACCGAGCGCTGCACGATTCACGCCGATCACATCTGGTCGACGATACCGATCACGCTGCTCGCGAAGATCACGCAGCCGGCGCCCTCGGGGCAGGTGCTGAGCGCGGCGCAGTCCATCGGCTACCGGGCGATGGTCCTGGTGTACGTGCAGCTGCCCGTGGACCAATATACCACGACCGACGCCCACTACTTCCCCGAGGGGAACGTGCGTGTCACGAGACTCTCGGAGCCCAAGAACTATTTCCGGTCGACGGAGCCTCGCGGGACGACGGTGCTGTGCGCGGAGTATCCCTGTCAGGTGGGCGACGAGATCTGGTCATCGAGCGACGAGGAGTTGGCGGCGCTGGTGGCGAAAGACACGGCGACGGCCGGGATTCCCCTTCCAGCGAAGCCGATCGCCGTCCACGCGCGACGTCTGGCGCAGGCCTATCCGACCTATCTCAACGGATACGAAAAACCGCTGGCGGTGCTCGACGACTGGGCTGCCGCGCAGCCGAACATGCTGGTCTACGGACGGCAGGGCCTCTTCGCGCACGACAACACACACCACGCCCTGTTCATGGCCTACTCGGCGGTGGAGTGCCTCAATGGCGCGGGATTCGACCAGCAGAAGTGGGCGGGCTATCGCGAGATCTTCAAGACGCACGTTGTCGAAGACTGATCTCTCGTGAAACTCATCATTCAGATTCCCTGCCTCAACGAGGCGACCACGCTGCCCGCGACGTTTGCCCAGTTGCCACGGGAGATCCCGGGCATCGACGAGATCGAGATTCTCATCGTCGACGACGGCAGCACCGACGGCACGTCATCGGTGGCTCGTGCGCTAGGCGCACGCCACGTCGTGACGTTCGAGCGCAATCGCGGCCTCGCCGCGGCCTTCATGGCCGGCCTCGACGCCGCCACACGCGCCGGTGCCGACATCATCGTGAACACCGATGCCGACAATCAGTACCAGGGGAGCGACATCGCCACGCTGGTGGAACCGATCCTCGCCGGGCGGGCGGAGATCGTCGTCGGCGACCGCGGCGTGGGCAGCCTCGCCCACTTCTCCGCTCTCAAACGCAAGCTGCAGGTACTCGGCAGCACTGTTGTAGGTCGCGCGGCGGACCTCGAGACCCCCGACGCGACCAGCGGCTTCCGCGCGATCACCCGCGAAGCGGCGCTGCGCACACTCGTGCTCAGCAATTACTCCTACACGCTGGAGTCGCTCATCCAGGCCGGGGCCCGTCGTGCCGCGGTGGAGTTTGTCCCCATCGGGATCAATGCCCAGACGCGCCCGTCGCGGCTGATGCGGAGCATTCCGCACTACATCCGGAAGTCTGGCGTGACGATCATGCGCGCGTATGCGATGTATCGACCCCTGCGCGTGTTCGCATCCGGGGGCCTCATCCTGATTCTGCTGGGGCTCGTACCGGCAGGGCGCTTTCTGTACTTCTATTTCAGCGGGAGTCCCGTCGGGCACATCCAGTCGCTCATTCTCGCGACCATCCTCATCGTGGTGGGGTTCCAGGTCCTGCTTATCGGCGTCCTGGCCGACCTCATCAGCTTCAACCGGCAGATCGTCGAAGAGGTGCTGTACCGGTTGCGGCGGCTCGAGATCGGCGGACGGGAGGCGGGCGACGGGAAACGGGAGACCGCGGTGCCTGACGAGTCGCCGCGCGACCGCAGGAAACAGGACCAGGCGTGATTCCGCGCTCGGAACCCGCGCGGCGACCCATCTGGAAGCATCCGCTATTCCGCATCACCGGAAGCGCCGTGATGCTCGGGCTGCTCTTCTGGGTCCTCCCCTTCTCCGAGATTCGCGCCGCCCTCACGAGCCTGCCGGTGTGGGTGTTCGGGATCGCCATCGTCATCTACCTGATGCTGCACCTGATCGGGATTGCCAAGTGGCGCCTGGTAGTCAATACTACCGATGCGGGACTCCCGTTTGCGGGTGCCACTCGGGCGTACTACTGGGGACTCTTCGGTAACACGTTTCTGCCATCGATCGTGGGCGGGGACGTGGTGCGCATGGGAATGGCGTTCCGGAGCACGCACTCCAAGGCAGGCCTGGTGCTCGGCAGTGTGGTGGACCGTGCTCTCGACATCGTCGGCTTGGCTGCGGTCGCGGGCATTGGCGCGTTGCTCTCCCCACTCGCCCTCGACGCGCAAAGCCAGCGCATCCTGCTTGCGGTGATCGCCGTATGCGCCGCGGGCGGGCTGGCCGGAATCCTCACCATCTGGATGGTGCCGTTCGGGCGGTTGCCCTTTCGCTTCCGCCGCAAGCTGGCGCCGCTGTGGCAGGCGCTGCGCGCGGCTCGTGGCCGCTATCCGGCGCTCGTCCTCGCGTTCGTCATGTCCATGTCGCTTCAGGCCCTCCTCGTGATCATGAACTGGGAGCTGGGCCGGCTCGTGGGGATCGAGGCGCCACTCTATGTGTGGCTGTTCGTCTGGCCGCTGGCCAAGATCTCGGGGCTGGCGCCGGTCACGCAGGGTGGGATCGGCGTTCGAGAGGCGGCCCAGGCCGTGCTGTTTGCGCCGTTTGGTGTGTCGGCCGCCAAGGCGGTGGCGGCGGGGCTGGTGTTCGAGGTCGTGATCATCGCGGGGGGACTGTTGGGAGGGGGGATTGCCTGGACGATGGGAAGGCGAGGCGCGGCGCGGGGCTGACTCGGTCGCTGCTCTTCGGCCTGGCTGATTGCTCCACGCGATAACGGTCTCCTCCGCGCTGCTGCGCGAAAGCGGGCTCTGGCGAAGACGCCCTGGCTTCGGGATCAGACAAGAGGTATAGAAACTCGGTGGCCGGCAGGGCGTACAACCACACAGTTTTAGTAGCAACCTAGCCCGCCTCTCCACTGTCCAACTCGCGGCCCTATCATATGAACGTGTTTCGACCACGGACGATCTTCCTCGCGGCCGGTGCTCTCGCCCTGCTGACGGCGTGCGCCCGAGCGCGTCCCGCCACGGCTCTCTCTCGCATGGGCCCTGAGGCTGCGAAGGACCGCGCCCGCGCCGATAGTCTTCGTTACCCCTACACGAAGGCCGACATCGACTTCATGTCGGGGATGATCCACCACCACGCACAGGCAATCCAGATTGCGGACTGGGCACCTACACATGGGGCGAGCCCGGCCGTCGTCAGGCTCACCGAACGGATCATCAATGCCCAGAAGGACGAAATCGTCCTGATGCAGATGTGGCTGCGCGACAGGAACCAGCCTGTTCCTGTGCCGAACCCGGCGGGAATGCCGATGAAGATGGGAGGCATGGATCACGTCATGCCGATGCCAGGCATGCTCACGGACGAGCAGATCAAGCAGCTCGACGCTGCCCGCAGCGAGGAGTTCGACAGGCTCTTCCTTACCTTCATGATCCAACACCACCGCGGCGCCGTACAGATGGTCCGGACGCTGCTGTCCGCTAACGGTGCCGGGCTTGACGAAACCATCTTCAAGTTCGCCGCTGACGTCGAGGTCGACCAAACCACGGAAATCAATCGCATGATGCAGATGTTGCTCCAAAGCCCCACACCTATGTCGAGGAGTCCGGAATGAATGCACACCGTCTGACCTCCCGCCTCGCTTTCGCCGCCGCGCTTGTGTCGGCGGCGGCGTGTGCGGGGACCACGCCTCCCGCGCAACCTCCGGCACCGGCGGCCGACCCCCGTCTCGACTCGCGAGTGGGGCTCAAGGCCGGCCTCATGGACGCGGGCGAGGCCACGTCCAATCTCAAAGTCGTATCGAAGGCCGTATCGCCGGAGGGATTCCTTGGGATCACCAACTCAGACCTGGCTTTCACCGGCAACTACGTCATCCAGGGCAACTATAACGGCCCTGTGATCTGGGACATCACGAATCCCGCCAAGCCGGTCCTCGTTACCGCATACAGCTGCCCGGCATCGCAGAACGACGTCTCGGTCTACAAGAACCTGATGTTCATGTCGGCCGAGGCGTACAACGGCCGCATCGACTGCAAGCCCGGCAGCGGCAACCCGACAGGCCCCGACTCGGTGAATCGGGAGCGGATGCGCGGCGTGCGGGTCTTCGACATCAGCGATATCAAGAACCCGAAGCTCGTCGCCAACGTCCAGACCTGCCGCGGGTCGCACACGCACACCGTGCTCGAGGATCCCAAGGACAAGGAGAACGTCTACGTCTATGTCTCCGGTTCCGCGCCGGTTCGTTCGCCCACCGAACTTGCGGGTTGCGTCGGACAGACCGCCGCGCAAGCACAAGCCGGGACGCTGATGCGGATCGAGATCATCAAGGTACCGCTCGCCAACCCGGCGGCGGCGGCTGTCGCGAATCGGGCCAACATCTTCACCGGCCTCAAGGCGCCGGCGACGCACGGTCCTGCTGCTGAAGACATCGCCGCACAACAGCGGGCGATTGCCAACGCGAAAGCCACTGGCGGCTTCGTAGCTGTGAACCCCGGGAACAACCAGGAGATGGTGCTGGGCGGCGGCTTCACGCGTCCACAGCTGGACAGCATCGTGAAAGCACGTGGTGGTACAGGAGCGCCCACGGCCGCCGACAGCGCGACACTCCGCACCAACCTGCAGCAGATCATCAACCGCATTTTCGCCGGACAGGCGCCCCAGCAGCCAGTCACGCCGGGCGTCTCGGACGTGTCGCCGTTCCGTCAGTGCCACGACATCACGGTCTACCCGGCGCTGGGACTCGCCGGCGGCGCGTGCGAAGGGCACGGCCTGCTGCTCGATATCTCCGATCCCCTGAACCCGGTGCGACTCGACGCTGTGGCGGACTCGAACTTCGCGTACTGGCACTCGGCGACGTTCAACAACGACGGCACGAAGATCCTCTTCTCCGACGAGTGGGGCGGCGGTGGCGCGCCCAAGTGCCGCGCCGGTGACAAGAAGGAATGGGGCTCCAACGCGATCTTCTCGATCCAGAATCGCAAGATGAAGTTCGAGAGCTACTACAAGATCCCCACGGTGCAGACGTCAGCTGAGAATTGCGTTGCCCACAACGGCTCGTTGATCCCGATTCCCGGACGTGACGTGATGGTGCAGGCCTGGTATCAGGGAGGCATCTCGGTATTCGACTGGACCGACGCGGCGAAGCCGTTTGAGATCGCATACTTCGACCGCGGCCCGGTGGATTCCACGCAGATGCGGATGGGCGGCTCCTGGTCGGTGTACTGGTACAACGGCGCGATCGTGAGCTCGGAGATCGCGCGCGGGATGGACGTGGCCGACATGGTGCCGAGTCAGTACGTGACGCAGAACGAGATCGACGCGGCGAAGAGCGTGCGCTGGACTCACCTGAACGCGCAGGGCCAGCCCAAGATGGATTGGCCGCCGTCTTTCGCGCTCGCGCGTGCCTTTGTGGACCAGCTCGAGCGGAACAGATGTCTTTCGGCGGGGCGTATCGCCGAAGTGCGCGGGTCGCTCTCGAACGCCGAGCGGGCGCCAGGGGTCCAGCGATCGCAACAGCTTTCGGCACTCGCGTCGCAGATCGAAGGCGACGTCCGTGGGTCGTGCGACGGCCGTCGGATGCAATTGCTGCTCAAGGCCGTGAGGGACCTGCAGAACACGGTTGTGTCGTAATACGCGGATTACATCAGCGTGCGCGTCGTCAGCAGACGCGCCGGTGAGATAGGTTGAACGGGCGCGGCGAATCCTCTGCCGCGCCCGTTCACATCCCGTGTCAACGCGCGTGTGAGCCCGGCCGGCGGTGCGCATCGACACGACGTCACTGAGGGCCACGAGGTCAGCGCATCTGCTCAACACCGTCCAGCCAGTTCCGGGGGTTGGGGAGCGTGACACAACGACGGAGAGTTGTGAAATCGTTGAGGTCACTCTGACCGACAAGCTGGCGCCCGCGCTCCAGTCGCGGACAACGTTCACCGCCCCGCGTGACGCCGACGTGACGGGGGCGACGAAGTTACGCGAGCCTGAGCCAGTCGAGCGGTGGCGCTGCCCCGTTCGCGTTGACCTATGCGGGGAATCACATTCGGTCCGTCCGTTTTCCAGACTGAGCTCGGGCGCATAGAGCCCGACGCTGAGGTCCATTTTGCCATTCTCCTCCTCGCCTCGGCGGGGGATCCGGTCGCCGGGGTGCCGCGAGATGAGCTGGCAGCGTTGCTCTGGCCCGATTCCCCGCTCGAACTCGGGAGGCACAGTCTTCGGCAGGCGATGTACCGGCTCCGGCAGGTGGGGGTCCCCATCCACCTGCGCGGCGGCCACGTCATCCTGGAGGAGAACGACACGGAGATCGACCTCCGGGACCTGATGCACGGGCCGGTCGTGCGCGACGACCTCCTGCGCATCGCGACCCTGCCGTTCCTGCCCGGATACACTCCACGGTTTGGGGCGGCTTTCACGTCGTGGCTGCAGGACTTGCGCGATCGCGCAGACCGCGTGCGGCGGCACGCGCTGGTCGAAGCTGTGCGCGACGCGCGGGCGCAGGCGCGCTTTCGGGACCTGCACAAACTTGCACGAGCCCTGCTCGCGCTCGATCCCCTTAACGAGACTGCCACGCTTTCGCTCGCCGAGGCACTGGTGATGGACGGAAGCAAGGTGGAAGCGCTGCAGATGCTCGATGAATACGAGGCGGAGGTGGGCAGCATCTCGGAAGCGCTACGCGTGCCGGTACGCACCCTCAAGCGTCGCGTGTCGGAGTGCCTCGACGATGCCCTGCTTCCGCGTCGCTTCGAGGTTCCGTTCGTCGGTCGTGAGGTGGAGTTCAAGGAGCTACGGGACGCGTTCGTGGCAACGCGGCAGGGCAAGGGTCAGTGCGTCGTGATCACGGGCGAACCCGGCATCGGCAAGACGCGGATCGCGAGTGAGCTGTTGCGGCTCGCGGTGCTCGATGGGGCGATGGCGGTGACATACTCCTGCACGTCGGGTGATGCGCTCACGCCGCTCTCAAGTTTGCTGACGCTGAGCCAGGCGCTGTTGGGTCAGCCCGGCGCGTTAGGCTGCGGGACGGAGCATCTGCAGTACCTGCGGCGGCTTCATTCACCCGAGCCGGCGCCGTCGTCGATGGCCGGCGGCATGGCCGCTGACATTGCGTACGCGCAACTGGT
>JBQTIW010000193.1:0-11467 GCA_052387735.1 Gemmatimonadaceae bacterium | reverse complement strand
GGGCTCGTGCCGCCGGCACGATCGACGACGCGCGCCTGTTGGAGCTCGAGGTCAATGGCTGCCCGACCTGCGGGAGCTGCAGCGGCATGTTCACCGCGAACTCCATGAACTGCCTCTGCGAAGCGTTAGGCATCGCGCTGCCGGGCAACGGCACCATTCTCGCCACGGCACCGGAACGCCGCGCGCTGGTGCGAGACGCGGCCCGCGCCGTCGTGCGTCTGGTTCGTGACGGCGTGGCCTTCCGCGACATCGTGACCCCGGCGGCGATCGACAACGCGCTCGCGCTCGACGTCGCGATGGGCGGCTCCACCAACACTGTGCTGCACGTCCTCGCGCTCGCGCATGAAGCCGGGGTCGACTATCCGCTCTCCAGGCTCAACGACGTCGCCGAGCGGGTTCCGCATCTGGCCAAGGTCTCGCCGGCCTGGGACGGCAACCGCCAGTGGCACGTGGAGGACGTGCACACGGCCGGCGGCATCCCGGCAATTCTCACCGAGCTCGCCGCCGCCCCGGGCCTCCTCTCGCTCGAGGCCCGGACCGTCACCGGCGAGACGTTAGGCGACAACCTGCGCGGCGTCACCAACCGCGACCCCCAGTGCATCCGCCCGTTCCACGACCCACACTCGGCACGCGGAGCGCTGTGCGTGCTGTTCGGCAACCTCGCCGCGGACGGTGCGGTGGTGAAAGTCGGCGCCGTAGAGCAGCACGAAATGACCTTCAGCGGACCGGCCCGTGTATTCGAATGCGAGGAGGACGCGATTCAAGGCGTCATCGACGGCGTGATCCAGCCCGGTGACGTGGTGGTGGTCCGGAACGAGGGACCGCGCGGAGGCCCGGGGATGCGTGAGATGTTGGCACTCACCAGCATGCTCAAGGGAATGCCCCTGGGCGGGTCGGTCGCGCTCGTCACCGACGGCCGCTTTTCCGGAGGGACGCGCGGCCTCTGCATCGGCCACGTCTCGCCCGAAGCCGCGGAAGGCGGAGCGATCGGGCTCCTCCGCACGGGCGACGTGATCCGCATCGATCTGCAGCAGCGCTGTCTTACCGTCGACCTGACGGAGCACGAGCTGACGGCGCGCCGCCGCGACTTCACGCCGCCCAGCGCCAGGTTCCAGCGGGGATGGCTCGCTCGTTATGCACGTCTCGTCACCAACGCCAGCACCGGAGCCGTTCTCGCATGAGTGCCATCACGCCGCAGTCACCGCCGACCCGGACGGGTGCGCAGATCATGTGTGAGGCCCTGATCCGTGAAGGAGTGGAGGTGATGTTCGGCATCCCGGGCGGTGCGATCATGCCGCTCTACCACGCGATGTGGGAGTATCGTGATCGGTTGCGCCACGTGCTCTGCCGCCATGAGCAGGGAGCGGGACATGCCGCTGAGGGCTACGCGCGCGCGAGCGGGAAAGTCGGGGTGTGCATCGGTACGTCCGGTCCAGGGGCAACGAATCTCATCACCCCGATCGCCGACGCGTTCATGGACTCCACGCCGCTGGTGGTGATCACGGGACAGGTGAATAGCGCCCTTCTGGGCACCGACGCGTTTCAGGAAACCGACATCACGGGGATCACGATCCCCATCACCAAGCACAACTACCTGGTCAGGAACGCCCCCGAGCTGCCGCGCGTCTTTCGAGAGGCCTTTCATCTGGCAGCGACGGGGCGGCCGGGGCCCGTGCTCATCGACGTGACCAAGGATGCGCAACAGGCGAGCGTCGTCCCCGACTGGGATGTGAGGCTCGAGCTTCCGGGGTATGCCCCGCGCGTCGCCGCGGATCCCTCGGCGATTGCGGCGGCCGCCAGGCTGCTGGGCACGGCAGCGCGTCCGCTGATCATGGCGGGCAACGGGGTGATACAGTCCGGTGCTCATGCCGACCTGCGCGCACTCGCCGAACGGACGGGCGTCCCGGTGATCACGACCCTGCACGGCCTGGGCGCGTTTCCGCAGGACCACGAGCTCTCGTTAGGAATGCCTGGGATGCACGGCTGGGTGCACGTCAATCGCGCCATTCAGGAGTGCGACGTGCTCCTCAGCGTGGGTGCGCGGTTCGATGACCGCGTCACCGGCAAGGCTTCCACGTTCGCGCCACGGGCTCGCGTCATCCACGTGGACATCGATGCGTCCGAGATCGGCAAACTGATTCCGGCCACCGTGGGCATCGTGGGGGATGCGCGACAGGTGCTGCAGGAGCTGATCGCGCTCGTCCCCGAACGCGCGCATGACGAGTGGCTGGGACACATTCGCGACCTCCAGTCCGTGCATCAGCCCCGCCAGGCGTACTTCCGTCGTGACCACACCGCGCCGCTCATGCCGCACGACGTGTACGCGGCCCTCAACGCGTCACTCCATGCGCGCGGCGGCTTTCGCGTGGTCACGGACGTGGGCCAGCATCAGATGTGGGCCGCACAGCTGCTGCAGTGGCAGGACCCGCGCACGCATCTCACCAGCGGTGGCGCTGGCACGATGGGCTTTGCGGTGCCCGCCGCCCTTGGCGCCGCCATCGCAGCGCCGGACGACACCATCTGGGTGATCGTCGGCGACGGCGGGTTCCAGATGACCAATCAGGAACTGGCAACGCTACAGCAGGAACGCATCCACAACGTGAAGATCGTCATCGTCAACAACGGCTACCTGGGCATGGTGCGACAGTGGCAGGAGCTGTTCGAACAACGCCGGTACAGCGGTACCCCACTCTCCGGCCCGAACTTCGCCGCCCTCGCCGACGCATACGGCGTGCGCGGCCTGACCATCGAACACGCGGACCATGTCGCCGGTGCCATCGAGGACGCCTGGAACTATGACGGCGTCGTCGTCATCGATTTCCGCGTCGAACGCGAAGCAAACGTCTTTCCCATCGTTCCTGCGGGCAGCTCGATCGGTGACATGATCACCGAACAGCCCGCCGCCTGACATCCACCGGAGCCACGTCGTGCAACACACCGTCATCGCTTTGCTGCAGGATCGCCCCGGCGCCCTGAATCGCGCCGTGAGTCTCTTTCGTCGCCGGGGCTTCAACATTGATTCGCTCGCCGTGGCCAGCACCGAGCTGCGCGGACTGAGCCGCATGACGATCGTGGTCGATCAGGACGAGGTCCGCCAGGTGGTGCGCCAGCTCGAGCGGCTCGTCGACATCATCTCGGTGCGTGACGTGACCTTCGATCGCTCGGTCGCGCAGGAGATGTGCCTCGTCAGGCTCGGCGCACCAGGAACACGACTGGGTGAGCTGCTGGCCGTGGCCCGCGAGTTCGATGCGCGGGTCGTGGATGCCGGGCCCGACGCCGTCGTGCTCGCGGTCATGGATACCCCACCAATGGTGTCGGCATGCCTCGACCGCCTCCGGCCGTTCGGCGTCGCCGAGCTGACGCGGTCAGGACGCATCGCCATGGCCGTCGGCGCTCCGGCGGGCGGCGGCTCGCCACCCCCCGGCACCAGTCCCCGTCCGCCGCACGCCGACGAGAGCGGGACGGGGCGTCCCTACACATGGCAAGCAGACGGCGTCGCCGGCGATGAAGCCGCCTGACGACGACGCGTTCCTTCCGACTCCGGCTGACTGACGGCCCACTCCGACTCCCATCATGCCTCGACTCTTCTACGATTCCGACGTCGATCTCACTCGCATCACCACACGCCGCGTGGCGGTCATCGGCTACGGGAGCCAGGGCCATGCCCACGCCCTCAACCTTCGCGACTCGGGAGTCGACGTGCGCGTGGGACTTCACGCCTCATCGGCAAGCCGCGCCAGGGCGGCGGCCGCGGGCTTGCGTGCGGTCGCGGTCGCCGATGCCGCGTCCGAGGCCAACGTCATCATGGTTCTCATCCCCGATACGACCCAGCGCGACGTGTACGAGACGTCGATCCGGCCACAGCTGAGCGCCGGCAAGACCCTGATGTTCGCCCACGGCTTCAACGTGCACTTCGGCGAGATCGACGCACCTGAGGGCGTGGACGTGAGCATGGTCGCACCCAAATCCCCGGGTCATCGAGTGCGGGAGCTCTACGTGAACGGGGGCGGCGTCCCCGCGCTGGTCGCCGTGCACCGTGACGCGTCGAGTCACGCCCTCGCCGACGCCCTGGCCTACGCGCGCGCCATCGGCTGCACGCGCGCCGGCGTCCTGGAGACCACGTTCAGGGAGGAAACCGAGACCGACCTGTTCGGTGAGCAGGCCGTGCTGTGCGGGGGCGTGTCCGCGCTGGTGAAGGCGGGCTTCGAGACGCTGACGGAGGCCGGCTACACTCCGGAGTTGGCCTATTTCGAGTGCCTCCACGAGCTCAAGCTCATCGTGGATCTCATGTACCAAGGTGGCCTCAACTACATGCGCCACTCGGTGTCGGACACGGCGGAGTATGGCGACTATGTGGCTGGTCCGCAGATCGTCACCGATGACACCAAAGCCATCATGCGCCAGCTGCTCGGTCGCATCCAGGACGGCACCTTCGCGCGCGACTGGATCCGGGAGAATCGCGCGGGGCGACCCTACTTCGACGCCGCTCGACGCCGAGACATCGAACATCCCATCGAGCAGGTAGGTCGTGACCTGCGGCGCATGATGCCGTTCATCCAGCCGCGCGAAGTATGCCCGGGCCAGGGAGGCGCATGATGGACCCCGACATCCGCGAGGCGCGCATGCCAGACGAGTCGGTACCAGTCGACCGCATCCTGGTATTCGACACGACGCTTCGCGACGGGGAACAGGCCCCCGGTTGCACCATGACGCGCCCCGAGAAGGTGCAGGTGGCGCGACAGCTGGCCCGACTCGGCGTGGACATCATCGAGGCGGGATTTCCCGCCGCGTCTCGGGGCGACTGGGACGCCGTCCATGCCATCGCCGGCGAGGTCGGGCACGACGCAGCCGCGCCCGTCATTTGCGGCCTCGCGCGCGCCGATCGAGGCGACATCGACCGCTGTACGACCGCGGTCGCCCCGGCCGTCAGACGGCGCATTCACACATTCATCGCCACGTCGGACATTCATCTGGAGCACAAGCTCCGCATGACGCGCGCCCAGGTGGTCGAGACTGCGGCGATGATGGTGCGACACGCGCGCAGTGCCTGCGCCGACGTGCAGTTCTCAGCGGAAGACGCCGCCCGCACCGATTCCGCCTTTCTTCATGACGTCCTCACGGCAGCGATCGAGGCAGGGGCCACGACACTCAACATCCCCGACACGGTCGGCTATGCCACGCCTGACGAGTACTTTCAGATGATCGCCGGTGTCCGCGCGGCTGTCGTGGGCGCTGACGGCGTGGTAGTGTCCACACACTGCCATGACGACCTCGGCCTCGCCGTTGCCAACTCGCTCGCGGGAGTGCGCGCCGGAGCCCGACAGGTCGAGTGCACCATCAATGGAATCGGGGAGCGCGCCGGAAATGCCGCGCTCGAGGAGATCGTGATGGCCCTGAGCACGCGTCGCGCGTTCTTTGGTGTCGATACCGGGATCCACACACGAGAGATCGGTCGCACGTCGCGGCTGGTGATGCAGTGCACGGGGATGCGCGTGCCTCCGAACAAGGCCATCGTGGGCAGCAATGCGTTCGCCCACGAGGCGGGCATCCACCAGGACGGCGTCCTGAAGCACCGACTCACATACGAGATCATGAGTGCCGAACACGTGGGGCTCGAGGGGTGCCGGCTCGTCCTCGGAAAGCACTCCGGACGTCACGCACTTCGGCGTCATCTGCTGGCTACCGGGCACGAGCTCTCGGACGAGGAGTTCGGCGAGGTCTTCACGCGATTCAAGGACGTGGCCGACCGGAAGAAGGTGGTGGACGACCGCGACATCGACGCCATCGTCGCCGGGCAGACGCGACGGCCGGTCGCCATTCACGCCCTGGAGGTGGTCCAGGTGTCGAGCGGAACGCACGCCATTCCTACAGCGACGGTGCGCGTCCGCGGTCCCGACGGCTCTCAGCGGGTGGCCGCGGCTCAGGGCGACGGCCCGGTTGACGCCGTGTGCCGTGCGATCAATGAGGTCGTGGGCGACGTGGCCGAGCTGGTGGAGTTCTCGGTCGATTCGATCACCGAGGGCATCAACGCCGTCGGCGGCGTAACGGTGCGGCTTCGGGCGTCAGGCACCGATGACGTCACGCCCGATGACGACGGCGCGCGCAGCCGAGAGGCTCGCTACACCGGCTTTGCAGCGCACACCGACATTCTGGTGGCAACGGCGGAGGCCTACGTGTCGGCGATCAACGCGCTCCTGCGCGGACGCACTGCTGCCCTGACGGTGACGCCAGTGTCGACCGAGTCGCTCGCCGTCGCAACCGGGAGCCCGGTATGACATCGACCGCAGCAGGACGGACGCTCTTTCAGAAAGTGTGGGACGCGCACCAGGTGCGCCCCCAGAGTACCGACGCCCCGGCGATCCTCTACATCGATCTCCACCTCGTACATGAGGTCACCTCGGCTCAGGCATTCGCCGAGCTGGACGCGCGAGGCTTGAGGCTGCGCCGCCCCGACCTCACGCTGGCCACGATGGACCACTCCACTCCGACGCAATTGCAGCCGCACTCGCGCCGGCTCGAGGTCGTGGACGCCGCGGCCGCCGCGCAACTCGACAGGCTCACGCAGAACGCGCGTCGCTTTGGCGTGCCGTTGCTGGATCTCGACAGCGATCAGCGGGGGATCGTGCACGTCATCGGCCCGGAGCTTGGCCTCACCCAACCAGGGATGACGATCGTCTGTGGTGACAGCCACACGAGCACGCACGGTGCCTTTGGGGCTCTGGCCTTTGGCATCGGCACGTCCGAGGTTGCCGAGGTGATGGCGACGCAGTGTCTGCTGCAGTCGCGGCCCGGGACGATGGAAGTGCGGGTCGAGGGAACGCTGCGGCCCGGCGTGACCGCCAAGGACATCATTCTCGCGCTCATTGCCCGGATTGGCGTGGCCGGCGGCGCAGGCCACGTGATCGAGTACACGGGGTCGGCGATCCGATCGCTGGACATGGAAGGGCGCATGACGGTCTGCAACATGTCCATTGAGGCTGGAGCGCGCGCCGGAATGATGGCGCCTGACGACACGACGTTCAGCTGGATCGCCGGACGTCCGCATGCACCACAAGGTCCCGACTGGGAGGCGGCGGTCAAGCGCTGGCGGCAGCTGCCCTCGGACGCGGGCGCCGTGTTCGACCGAACGATCAGCGTCGACGCCGATGATATCGGCCCGATGATCTCGTACGGCACCAACCCAGGCATGACCATCGCTGTAGACGCCGCAATTCCGCACCCCGCAGACGTCGCTGATCCGACCGATCGGGCGCATCTCGAACAAGCGCTGCGCTACATGGACCTCGCACCCGGTCGGCCCATTCTGGGACATCCGGTGGACGTGGTCTTCGTGGGCAGCTGCACGAATTCGCGGTTGGGCGATCTGCGCGCCGCCGCCGCCGTTCTCGCGGGCCGCCGGATCGCCCCTAACGTGCGAATGCTGGTGGTGCCCGGTTCGCAGCAGGTCAAGCGGCAGGCCGAGGCCGAGGGACTGCGCGAGGTCTTTGTCAGCGCAGGGGCGGAATGGCGCGAGAGTGGATGTTCCATGTGTATTTCGATGAACGGCGACCAGCTCCAGCCTGGCGAATACGCCGTGAGCACCAGCAATCGCAACTTCGAGGGACGACAGGGCAAGGGCGGGCGCACCTTCCTGGCGTCGCCACTCACCGCCGCCGCCGCCGCCGTACGCGGCGTGATCACCGACGTCCGTTCCCTGCTCTGACATGCCTCGATTCACCGTTGTCGAATCCACCGCCGTCGTCCTCCACACGGACGACGTCGACACCGACCAGATCATCCCCGCGCGCTTTCTCAAGACGACCGATCGCGCGGGACTTGGGCTCCACTGCTTTGCCGATTGGCGCTACGACGCCGCGGGACAGCCCGTGCGCGACTTTCCGCTCAACGCGCCGCACGCCGCGGCAGCGCGGATTCTCGTGGTGGGCCGCAACTTCGGGTGCGGCTCGTCTCGTGAGCACGCACCGTGGGCCCTCGCCGATTTCGGATTCCGGGTCGTCGTGGCCCCGTCCTTCGCCGACATCTTCCGCGGCAACGCGCTCAAGAATGCCTTGCTGCCCGTGGCGCTTCCTGCGGCGGATCATGCGACGCTGCTCGCGGCGCTCATACGGACGCCTTCACAGTTGATCAACGTGGACCTGCGCTCATGCCAGCTGGCGCTGCAGGACGGCTCCTCATGGTCATTTGACTTGCCGCCGTTCGCTCGGCGCTGTCTGCTGGATGGCGTCGACCAGCTCGGGTACCTCGTTAGTGTTGGACCGGAAATCTGCGCCTACGAGCGCGCGCATCCCGCGATCATCTCCACGACCACCTGACGAGACATGCGTGCGGTGATCGCGTATCTTCCCGGCGACGGCGTGGGTCCCGAGGTTGGCGCCGAGGCGGTCCGGGTGCTCGCGGCCGTCGGCGACCGGTTCAGACACCAGTTCGAGGTGCGAGAAGCCCTGATCGGCGGCGTCGCGATCGACACGTTTGGCGATCCGCTGCCGCGCGAAACACGCGCCGTGGTCGAGGCGGCGGACGCCGTCCTGCTTGGCGCAGTTGGAGGACCGCGATGGAGCGATCCAGCGAGCCCGGTCCGCCCCGAGCAGGGACTGCTGGCGCTGCGCCGCCTGCTCGGCACCTACGCCAACCTGCGCCCCGTTCGGATCCACGCGGCCGGGCGCGACATTTCCCCCGTGCGTCCTGAGCGACTCGATGGGGTGGACCTGGTGGTGGTGCGTGAGCTCACTGGCGGCTTGTACTACGGCGAGAAACACCGGCAGCCGAACGCGAACGGCGGCGAGACCGCGTGGGAAACGTGTACATATTCCACGGCGGAAGTCGAGCGCGTGGTGCGGGTAGCCGGGCAGCTGGCGCGCGCGCGCCGGCAGCGCGTTGCCTCGATCGACAAGGCGAACGTCCTGGAAACGTCGCGGCTGTGGCGTGAGGTGACGACCCGAGTGATGCGCGAGGAGTTCCCCGACGTGGCGCTCGAGCACATGCTGGTCGACGCGTGCGCGATGCATCTCGTGCGTGAACCCGCGCGGTTCGACGTGATCGTCACCGAGAACCTGTTCGGCGACATCCTCACCGATGAGGCGTCGGTCCTGGCCGGGTCCATCGGCCTGCTGCCGTCGGCCTCGTTAGGTGCCGATGTGAGGCGGGGCGCGGCGCGCCGTGCCGGGCTCTATGAGCCGATCCATGGTTCCGCGCCGGATATCGCGGGGCAAGGGTGCGCCAACCCCGTCGGCATGATCCTGAGTGTGGCGATGCTGCTGCGCTGGTCGTTCGCACTGGAGGAGGAGGCCGCGTGCATCGAGCGCGCGGTCACGCAGGCGCTCGACGATGGCCTGCGCACTGCCGACCTGGTGAGCAATGGGATGCCGGCGTGTGGCACGCGAGACCTTGGCGGCGCCGTGGCAAGTCGCGTCGGGGTAGCCGACGGGCGATAGGCGATAGGCGATAGGCGATGGGCGATGGGCGATAGGCGATAGGCGATAGGCGATGGGCGATAGGCGATGGGCGATAGGCGGTGGGCGCGTAAAGAAATCGGACGCGTGCCCGACGGCCGGGATTGCGTCAGGCAGTTGTTCTCGTTTCCGGGTGCAGAGCCAACACGGCAAAGCGTGTGGCGTTGTCGTCTCGGTCGCCCACGTCGCGCGCCAGGATATCGAGTCCATAGCGAGCGGCGCACTCCTCGCTGGCGATGGCGCCTTCCGACTCCTGGCCGCGCACCGCGACCTCACGGGCAGCGCCGGCGGTGTCGTACGACGCGGTCCGGCGCATCCACGGATGCCGCCGCAGAAAGCCGCCGCACTGATCCAGGGCCGCGGAATGGCTGAACACTGTCCGCACGCTGGCGAGCGTCGCGCCAGGACGTGCGAGGAGGCAGTGACGCACGGGCACCGTCACATACCCGTGCACGCTGAGACCCGAGCGGCCGATGGCCTGCTGCACGCCAGGAATCTCACCGATGATCTCGTTATGCACGGGTAACACGGCGAACCCGGCCGCACCCACGGCGACCGCCAGGACCACGCCTTCAACGTCCCGTCGCGTCAGGCGCCGGGCCCCGGCCCCCCAGAGTCGTTCGATGGCCAGGTCGCCGTACGCACCACGCTCGCCCTGGAAGGCCACGATGAGCGGCTCGCCGCCTCTGGTGATCACGTAAGGTGCCTCGGGCCGGGCCCGTGACGATTCCTCCGTCATGCCGCACTCTCCTCCACTCCCGAGGTCATCACGGACACGACGGCATGCCGGTGGGCCGGCATGTGACGCCCCAGCGCGTTGGCCAGCACCGCCAACTCACACATCAGCTGCCCAAACGCCTCGAGCGACAACGACTGTGCGCCGTCACTCTTGGCATTCGCCGGACTGGGATGCACTTCCACGATGATCCCGTCCGCGCCCGCGGCCAGCGCGGCCTTGGCCAGGGCCGGCACATAACGAGCGTCCCCGGCCGCATGGCTCGGGTCGACGAACACCGGGAGATGCGTTTCCTGCTTGAGCACCGGCACCGCCGCGATGTCCAGGGTGTTTCGCGTCGCTGACTCGAACGTGCGAATCCCCCGCTCGCAGAGCATGATCTTCATGTTCCCGTGCAACGCGATGTACTCGGCCGCTGAGAGCAGCTCCTTGATCGTCGCCGACATCCCGCGTTTGAGCAGAATGGGCAGGTGCGTTTCGGCGGCGGCGGCGAGGAGGGGTACGTTGTGCATGTTGCGGGCACCGATTTGCAGGACGTCGGCGTTTCGGGCGACGAGATCCACATGACGCACGTCCAGCGCCTCGGTCACCACGGGAAGCCCGCTCGTGCGCCGAGCCTCGGCCAGCATGTGCAGTGCGGCCGGACCCAAGCCTTGAAAGGCATACGGCGAGGTTCGCGGTTTGAAAGCGCCGCCGCGCAGGAGGTGCGCCCCCGCAGCGCTCACCGCGCCGGAGGTCTCGAGAATCATCTCCCGGCCTTCCACGGAGCATGGCCCCGCGGCGACAACGAAGGATCCACCGCCGATCCTCAATGGCGTCGCGTTGGCGTGGAGTGCCCCCACCAGTACGTCGGGCGCATCGTGGTGACGGGACTGGGCAATCAGTGGCGTGTCGGACATCGGGATTCCGGTGAGCGAGAACAAAAAAAAGCCCCCGAGGTTTCGGGAGCGTTGCGGTGCGAGCCGTCTGAAGGTTCTTCAGAGCTTACGGTGCGCGCCTGCCTCGCCCCCCGGGAGTCCGGAAGGCGTACCAAAAATAGAAGTGGGCGGTCAGAGCGCGGTTGGTCATCGAGCTCGCAATCTAGGGCGGGTCACGATTGGCGCAAGTCGCCGTAGGTCACAGCCGGGCCACACCGATGCCTCACCAGGCCGGGGCCACTAGGTTTCGGGACAGGCGGAAGTGGCGAAACTGGCAGACGCGCAGGACTTAGGATCCTGTGGGTACCCCCGTGCGGGTTCGAGTCCCGCCTTCCGCATAAGGGCAAGGGCAAAGGGCGAGAAGC
>JBQTIW010000192.1:0-4112 GCA_052387735.1 Gemmatimonadaceae bacterium | reverse complement strand
GTCGGCGGGCATTGGCGCATCTTCTACCAGGACTATGCGGACGTGCAATCCACCCGCACGGGACTCAAGGCCAGGGTGATGGGCGCGACCAGCCGCAAGGCTCGCGTCGGCCTGCAGCAGGTAACCTGATGTCGCAGGCCTGAGCGCGCATCTCGTCTCGGATGCGCGCAGCGTTCGTAGTGCGATGCCTTGGGGCTGTGTGACGCCTGCGGTCCCGCACAAGTCCTGCAGCTGCTGATGCGCGCGGAGGTGTGAGGCGTCATAGCGGCGTGACGAACCGACGCAGTGACCGCTGGGCACCGGCACCAGTCCGTGCTAAGCTCCGTAGCAATGCACACCTTACGCAATCACAGGTTCTGGATGGCCAGCGTCGGCGGCTGCACGCTGCTCGCCCTGGTCGAAGCCACCGCGCTCCATTTCGACGCGCTGAGGGCGCCACGACCGTCGAGCCTGTCGCTGCTCCTCCTGGAACGGGCGATCGCAGATGTCGCGTGGCTGGTCATGTCGGCCATCGTGTTCGTCGCCATGACCCAGGTCACGAAGTCGAATGCTCCAGTCACCGCGATCGCGGGCCGCTTCACGCTGATCGGAGTGTGGCTCGCCCCCATGTACACCACATCGGACGCGCTCGCCTACGCCATCGTGCGCGACGGTGGTTTCGCCACCTTCGGCGACCGACTGCAGCGCATCGCGCTGACCGCCTTCATGTGGGATCTGTTCCTGTACGTGCTGCTCGTCCTGGCGTGCTACGCGTTTCTGCTGCATCAGCGGGCCAGACGTCGAGAGCGAGAAAGCAGCGAGCTCCTTGCGCGGCTGACGCAGGCGGAGCTCGCACTGCTGCGCGCACAGCTGGAGCCGCACTTCCTGTTCAATGCGCTCAACACCATATCCGGCCTGATTCGCTCGCGCCGTCACGACGCGGCCACCTCTGCATTGGCACAGCTCAGTGAGCTCCTCCGCTACGTCGTCGAAGCCAGTCGGCAGGAACGGGTGCCGTTGGAATGGGAGCTTCAGTTCGTCTCGAACTATCTCGAGTTGCAGCAGTTGCGGTACGGGCTCAGGCTGCAGTTTGCCGTTCACGACGATACCGTGTCGAGACGGTGCGACGTCCCTCCACTGCTGTTGCAGCCGCTCATCGAGAACGCGGTGGTCCACGGTGCCGCCCGTACGATCGGTCCGGCCAGGATCGACGTTCGGGTCACGCGGCATCACGCCCGGCTGTCCGTCGACGTCCAGAACTCGTGGAACGATCGCCCACGACGTCCCGGCGGCACTACCGGTGTTGGCTTGAGCAATACCAGGCAGCGCCTCGTGCGGATGTACGGGGATTCCTTCAGCCTCGTTGCCGGGCCCCTTGGCCCGGAGACATACCAGGTGTCCGTCACGTTGCCCAGGGAGTCGATTGCGCATGAACCCGATCAGCGCGCTTATCGTTGACGACGAAGAGCACTCGCGGGCGAGTGTGCGGATGCTCCTGGGCACACAGCCGCGCTGGCGCATCCTGGGCGAGTGCGAACACGGGGCTGCGCGGCGCAGCGCTCTGGCCCGTGCGGTTCCGGACGTTGTGTTGCGCGACATCCGGTTGCCGGACCATGACGGCATCGCACTCGCCAGGCTGTTGCTGGAGTTGAAGCCGCGTCCACTCGTCGTGTTCACCACGGCGTACGAGTGGTATGCCGTCGATGCCTTTGAGGTGCAGGCATTCGACTACCTGCTCAAGCCGTTTGACGACGCGCGCTTTCTGACCGCAGTCCGCCGAATAGAAGAGGCGCTGCCACTGGCGAGCGGCGCGACACCATACGTGCACCGCCTCGTGATCAGGTCGATCGGCCGCGTGCAATTGGTGGACGTCGCAGGCATCGACTGGTTGGAGGCGTCAGGCAACTATGTCGAGGTTCACGCCGGGAAAGACAGGTTCCTCCACCGCGAGCGACTGCATGTGCTCGAAGCGCAGCTTGATCCGGCGCGATTCGTCAGGATTCACCGGTCGATCATCGTCAATCGCGCGGCCGTCGCGGAGATCCGGCCGATCGCCGGCGGCGACTACTCCATCGTGTCGCGAAGCGGGGCGCGTTTGCGCCTGAGTCGCACGTATCGGTCCGCGCTCGCCTCGTTCGAGCGGGGCAGCTGAACGTCTGCGTTTCGTGTCACCGACGTGACGGGCTGCACCTGAGGACTTGAGCGCACGGGTGTGCAGGCCTTAGGCTGTCGCCATGATCTCTTACAAATCGGTGCGCATCACCGGGCGTGTCGTCTTCGCCACTGCCGTCACGGCGTTAGGTGTGCTGAGTCTCGCCTACGGCAGCATCGTCGCGGGCCTGCAGCCGGTGCCAGCCGATGTTCCCGGACAGCGCGTGCTCGGGTACGTCACCGGCATGGTCTTGACCGTCTTGGGACTCGGCCTCGTTGTCGACAGGACCGCGCGGCTGGCCGCGGTGGTGCTGGGCGTGGTGCTGCTCTCGTGGCTGGTGATGCTGCACCTTCCGAACCTCGCCGAACACCCGCGTAGTGGGAACGCGTGGACGATTGCGTTCGAGACGCTGGCGCTCTGCGGCGTCGGATGGGTCGCTGCCGGCACGAGCGCGAGGCCGCAGACCCGCAGGTTCGGCCGCATCTGTTTCGGCGCGTCGTTGCCGATCTTTGGCATGCTCCATTTCATCTACGCCGATTTTGTGGCCACGCTCATACCTGGCTGGATACCGGCGCGTGTGTTCTGGGCGTACGCCACAGGTGTCGCGTTCTGCGCGGCCGGCGTGAGTATCGTGACGGCCATCAGTGGGCGGCTGGCCGCAACATTGCTGGCGATCATGTTCGGCACCTGGGTCGTCATTCTTCACGCGCCGCGGGTGCTCGCGAACCTCCATGGCCAATCGGAGTGGACGAGTCTGTGCATCGCCATGGCCATGTGCGGCGGCGCGTGGCTCATCGCGACAGACGAGGCCTTAGCCTTCGAGCCCGCGGCACCGCGCCGCAGCGCGGACGGCGGTCACGGTCCGGCGGATCCACAGCGGGTCCATGACCTACTCAAGGGGAACCGATCGGACCCCTCACCCTTTTGAGAGGTACATCCGCGCCACCTTCACTTCCGGCCGCGATGGGTCGGCGCGCTCCATGAGCTGCACGAGCGACTCGTAGCGCTCCCGCGCGAGCGCGCCGTTGCCCGAGCGTTCGGCCGCGCGTGCCGCACCATAGAGCGATCGCGCACGACGCGGCTCGCGCGTGAGGGTCGCTTCATATGCGCGAAGCGCGTCGGCGGCGCGCCCCAGCTCCATCAGCAGATCTCCCTCGAGCTCGCGCGCCGGAAGGAGCGGGCCGGGGGTCACCGGATGCTTTTCCATCGTTTCTTCGAGGTCCGCGCCCTGTTTCGCCAGGCGCACAGCTTCGTCGTTGCGCCCCTCGGCACGGGCGATCCATGACTCGGCGGCGAGACGCTGGGCGTCGACCATCGTCGCCCAGTACGCGTCGTTGCGCGCCCTGAGCGTGTCCCGCAACACGGCGAGTGCCGTAGCGTCCGGCTTGGCCTGTGATGCGGCGCCGCTCCGTGCCGCACCGACGGCTCTGGCGAAGCGCGTCACCGCTTCCACGTACGGCGCCGCCATGGTGGGTACCGCCAGCGCTGCAGCATCTCGCCATGCGGAGCGCTCCAGCGCGTAGCGCGCCTGCATGGCTGCCGCGTTGTAGCCAAGAACGGCGCCGTAATACCGGTCGGCTGCCACCCGGCTGCGCGACACGACCCGCTCCGCTTCGGCGTCGCGTCCCTGCTGCAGGTAGGCGTACACCATGTAGTCGTTGGGATGCACGGCGGCGTTGGAGTCGGGTTCCGCCTTCGCCGAGCGCCGGTTGGTCTCGATCGACTCGTCCCAGAGCCCAAGTCTCGTGAAGATGTGAGATGGCATGTGGAGCGCGTGCGGCGCGGCCGGGGCAATGGCTGCATATCGTTTGGCAGCGTCCAGACCATGCTGCGCCAGCTTTGGTGAATCGAAGGTATGAATCAGGTAGTGCGCGAGTCCCGGATGCTCCGGCTGTTTCGTGAACATCGGTTCGAGCAGGGTGCCCGCATACAGCTGGCGCTTGAATTCGAGGTCGGCCGGCGGGGCGTTGGCGATGACGGC
>JBQTIW010000191.1:0-20872 GCA_052387735.1 Gemmatimonadaceae bacterium | reverse complement strand
GCAACGCGTTGTCCGCGGCCAACTGCGCCCTGGCGTACGCGCTGCCGAACGAATCGGCGATGCCCATCACTTCGCCGGTCGAACGCATTTCCGGTCCGAGCAATGGATCGAAGCCCGGGAACTTGGTGAAGGGGAAGACGGCCTCTTTCACCGAGACGTACGGGGGCACGACCTCCTCGGTGAATCCGATCTCGGCGAGCGTTTCTCCCACCATGCAGCGGGCCGCCACCGAGGCCAACGGGACGCCGATGGCCTTGGACACAAACGGAATGGTGCGGCTCCCACGCGGGTTTACCTCGAGCACGTATACGGTCCCATCCTTCACCGCAAACTGCACGTTGATCAGCCCCACCACGCCTAACGCCCTGGCCAGCGCCACCGTGTGGGCCTTCATCGTCTCGATGTGCTCTTCCCGGATGAGGTAGGGCGGCAACACGCACGCCGAGTCGCCGGAATGGATCCCCGCGTCCTCGATGTGCTGCATCACGCCGCCGATCACCACCGTCCGGCCGTCGCTGATCGCGTCGACGTCGGCCTCGAACGCATCTTCGAGGAAGCGGTCGATGAGTACCGGGCGGTCTTCGCTGACCCGGGCCGCGGTCTCGAAGTAGTCACGCATCGACGGATCGTCGTACACGATCAGCATCGCCCGGCCGCCCAGGACGTACGAGGGACGGACGAGCACGGGGTAGCCGATGCGCCCGGCGATCTCCGCCGCTTCGTCCACGCTCGTCGCCGTCCCGTTGGCCGGCTGCTCGATCCGCAGCGACCGGGCGATCGCATCGAAGCGTTTGCGGTCCTCGGCGATGTCGATCGCGTCGGGCGGCGTGCCCAGAATGTGAACCCCCGCGGCCTCCAGACCTTTGGTCAGTGTGAGGGGCGTCGGGCCGCCGAGCTGCACGATCACGCCTAACGGCTGCTCGCGGTGGACGACTTCCAGTACGTCCTCCAGTGTGAGGGGCTCGAAGTACAGCTTGTCCGACGTGTCGTAGTCGGTGGAGACCGTCTCGGGGTTCGAGTTGATCATGATCGCCTCGATCCCGCGGTCGCGCAGCGCCATCACCGCCCGTACGCACATGTAGTCAAACTCCACACCCTGCCCAATCCGGTTGGGGCCACTCCCGAGAATGATGACCGACCGGCGGCCCGTCTTCGGCGATTCGCTCTCGTCGTCGTAGCTGGAGTAGAGGTACGGCGTCTGTGACGGGAACTCGCCCGCGCACGTGTCCACCATCTTGTACGACGCCCGAACGCCGAAGTCCCACCGGCGCTGGCGGGCCGTGTCCTCCGTCTCGCCGCGCAGCATGCCGAGCTGCCGATCGGAAAACCCCATGCGCTTCATCTCCCGCACATCCCCGGCACCAACGGACGGCAGCGCCGTGTACCACTGCTCGGCCTCGATCAGGTCCTCCATCTGCTGCAGAAACCAGGCGTCCACCGCGGTCAGCTCGTGAATTTGCGCGATCGTGAGCCCAGCGGTCAGCGCCCGCTTGATCTGGTAGATCCGCTCAGGGGTGGGCTGGCCCAGCGCGCCGCGCAACGCCTCCACCGACTCGTCAGGCAGGCGGTCGTCCTGGGGGCGCACCCCGACGGTCCAGCCGGAGCGGCCCGTTTCGAGGGCGCGCAGCCCTTTCTGGAACGCTTCCTTGAAGGTGCGACCAATGGCCATCGATTCCCCCACCGACTTCATCTGCGTGGTGAGCAGCGGGCTCACGTTGGCGAACTTCTCGAAGGCGAACCGGGGGCACTTTACCACCACGTAGTCGAGCACCGGCTCGAACGACGCGGGTGTGGTCTTCGTGATGTCGTTGGGAATCTCGTCCAGCCGGTACCCCACGGCGAGCTTCGTTCCGATCTTCGCGATGGGGAACCCCGTGGCCTTGGAGGCCAGCGCCGACGAGCGCGACACACGCGGGTTCATCTCGATCACCACCATATCGCCGTTCGAGGGATCGATCGCAAACTGGATGTTGCAGCCGCCGGCTTCCACGCCGATCTCGCGGATCACCGCCACCGCCGCATCGCGCATCACCTGGTACTCGCGGTCGGTCAGCGTCATCGCCGGCGCCACCGTGATGGAGTCCCCGGTGTGCACCCCCATGGGGTCGATGTTCTCGATCGAACAGACGATCACCACGTTGTCGGCATAGTCGCGCATCACCTCCAGCTCGAACTCTTTCCAGCCGAGGAGGGACCGCTCGATCAGCACCTGCGACACCGGGGATGCGGCCAGGCCGCGCCGCACGATGTCTTCGTACTCGGCCCGATTGTAGGCGATCCCGCCGCCGGAGCCGCCTAACGTGAACGCCGGACGGATGATCGCGGGATAGCCCGTGAATTCGACGACCTCCACCGCTTCTTCCCAGGTGGTGGCGATCCGCCCCTCGGGACACCGCAGCCCGATGCGCTGCATCGCGTCGCCGAATTCCCGCCGATCTTCGGCCATTTTGATGGCCCGCGCCTTGGCCCCGATCAACTCGACGCCGTACTTCGCCAGCACCCCGCGCTCCGAGAGCTTCATCGCCACGTTGAGCGCTGTCTGGCCGCCCATCGTCGGCAGAAGCGCATCGGGTCGTTCCTTCTCGATCACCAGCTCCACGAACTCCGGCGTCACCGGTTCCACGTAGGTGCGGTGCGCCACCTCGGGGTCGGTCATGATCGTCGCCGGATTCGAGTTGACGAGGATCACCTCGTAGCCCTCCTCGCGCAGCGCCCGGGCCGCCTGCGTCCCGGAGTAGTCGAACTCCGCCGCCTGCCCGATGACGATGGGTCCGGATCCGATGACGAGAATACGATGAAGGTCAGCGCGACGGGGCATTGAGCTCAGGCGGGCAAGGCGGCAAAACGGGCGAGTCGGGCAGGACGACCCTGACCGGCGGCGGCATGAAAACTAGCACGCGTCACCTCTGCCAAGGCGAGCGACATCAGCGTGCACCATCTCGCGAATCATCTCGGCAAAGGGCTTGCGCGGCACCCAGCCCAGACGCGCGCGCGCGAGCGAGGCGTCGGCGACGAGGGCGATTGGATCAATGGGACGAAACAGGGCGGGATCCGAGACAGTGTAATCCCGGTAGTCGAGATGCAGCGTCTCGAATGCCGTCCCGCACAGCTCCTCCACCGTGCGCGCGACACCCGTGCCGATGACATAGTCGTCAGCGGTGTCCGATTGGAGCATGCGCCACATGGCCTCCACGTAGTCTCCGGCGAACCCCCAGTCCCGCACCGCAGCGAGGTTCCCGAGGCGCACCTCGCGCTGCCGCCCCGCGGCGATGGCGGCTACGGCCTGCGTGACCTTACGGGTCACGAAGCGCGGTGGTCGGCGGGGACTCTCGTGGTTGTAGAGAATCGCCGAGCTCACGTGCAGGTGGTCGCGAACGCGCGCCTCGCGTCCGGCCGCCAGCACCGCGGCCTTTCCCGCTCCGTATGGACTCAGCGGGGCGGCGGACGTCTGCTCGTTCTGCGGCGATCCGACGGGAGCACCGAACACCTCGCTGGAGCATGCGAGCACCACACGCGGGCTGGAAACGCCGCGGTGCACAGACCCCAGCACCGCCTCCACCGCGGCGCGTGCGTGCTCGGCATGCGCCGGATCGTGCCACGACTGCTCTACCGAAGACTCGGCGGCGAGATGATAGACCTCCGCTGCTCCTACGCCAGCGACCAACCGACCCATGGCCTCGGCGTCGCGCACGTCCACCAACCGGAGGTCGACCTCAGCGGGCAGTGGCTCCTCCGGGAGGCGCCGTGCGATCCCCACGACGCGATAGCCCTTGTCGAGTAGCAGCGCTGAGAGGTAGCGCCCGTCTTGTCCGGTGACACCTGTGATCAGGGCCGTACTCACGCGCATCGCGCCTCGCGCACATCAAAGAAAAAGGGAGCGCCGGAAGCGCTCCCTTTCGAAGGTCGGCCGCACACCGAAGCGGTCACGCGACGCGAGCTGCTCGAGGTGCGCGCTTGACCTTCCCGGCGGCAAGGCACCGCGTGCACACCTTCACCTTCACGATCTTCCCTTCGGCCTGCACGCGAACGACCTGGAGATTTGGTTTCCACGTGCGCCGGACCTTGTTGTTCGCGTGCGAGACGTTGTTGCCGTAGGTCACGCCTTTGTCGCACACGTAACAGCGGCTGCGATTGATGGCCATATGCTTACCCTTCAACCAGCTCGATACGCGCCATCTCGGCTCCGTCACCCTTGCGGTGACCGGTCTTGAGAACTCGCGTATAGCCGCCGGCGCGCTTGAGGAACTTGGGGCCGATTTCCTTGAAGAGCTTATCGGCCGTTTCGCGCTTGTGAATGTGAACGCCAGCCAGGCGACGAGCGTGCAGCGTGCCCGTCTTGGCCTTGGTGATGAGCTTTTCGATGAACGGCCGCAACTCCTTGGCCTTCGCCTCGGTGGTCTCGATCGCTCCGTGCTCGATGAGCGATGAGGCGAGCCCGCGCATCAGGGCGAGCTTCTGCTCGCTCGTGCGGCGGAGCTGCCGTCCGGCTTTCCGGTGACGCATGGCTTATGGCTCCTCTTCGTCGTCAGGCGCGTTCGCCGCCGCGCGGCTCGGTGCAGTGCCCCAATCAATGATCCGGACACCGTCGCCACCTTCGTCGTAGCGCATGCCGAAGTTCAGTCCTTCGCGCTCCAGGAGATCGGCGATCTCCTGCAGTGACTTCTTGCCGAAGTTCTTGACCTGCAGAATCTGATTTTCGGTCTGGCGCACGAGGTCCCCCAGCGTGCGGATGCTGGAGTTCTTCAGCGAGTTGACCGACCGCACCGACAGTTCGAGGTCGTCAATTGGCGTTTTGAACAGGTGCTGAAGCCGTGCGGCATCGCCGCCATTGGCATCGCCACCAAACGACATCGGCGCCGAGGTATGGGAGCCGAATGACGCGAAATACTGAAAATGCGACTGCGCCAGCGCGGCGGCGTAGCTGACGGCTTCTTCCGGGGTGATGGTGCCGTTGGTCTCCACCGTGAGATTCAGCCGATCGTAGTCGGTGCGCTGGCCGACGCGCGTTTCGGCAACGGTGAAGTTCGCCCGGCGGACGGGGTTGTAGAGCGAGTCGATGCGAACGAGGTCGATCGGCAGGCTACGATCCAGGGCATGCTGCTCGGATTCGACGTACCCCCGACCCTTGCGGACGTACAGCTCGATGCTGATGTCGCGCCGATCCTGAAGGGTGAGGATGTGGTGCGTCGGATTGACGACGCGCACGCCGCCCGACTCGCTGATGTCGCCGGCGGTGACCGGTCCGCTATCGGACTTGGCGATGCGCAGGACGGCTTCCTCGACGTCGTCGTGCATGCTCAACACGAGCGACTTGAGATTGGCGATGATCTGGTGCACGTCCTCGACGACGCCCGGAATGGTCTGGTGCTCGTGGAGGACGCCGTCGATGCGGAAGCCCCAGACGGCCGCGCCGCGGAGCGACGACAGCAGCATGCGGCGCATGGCGTTTCCTAACGTATGCCCGTAACCGCGCTCCAGCGGCTGGAGGACAAACTCGGCAATATTGCGGTTGTCCTCGCGCTTGTTGACTTCGACGAGGTGTGGGCGAACCAGCCCCTTGATATCGATCGCTTGTGGCATATGAACGTTCCTTGGGGTCCAACCGGGAGGCCCGGCGACGCCTCACCCCGCCCCTAACGCGCGGTGAGTTCGTGTGGGAGTTAGGGTCCCGACCTGGCTTGAGACAGGCGTTTGGAGATGGGAGACGGGAGATACGGCGCACACGGTGCTTGCTCTCCCGTCCCCGACCTTCCGTCTCCCGTCTCTACTTCGAATAGAGTTCGACGACCAGCTGTTCCTGTGCTGCGATGGCGATCGTTGGCCGGGTCGGGCGCTCCAGCATCCGGCCGCTGAACGAATCCCGATCGACGGCCAGCCAGGAGGGCGAAGCCCCACGGGCGGAGTGATCCATCGCCACCTTCACCCACACGTTGTCGCGCGACTTGCCGCGCACGCGCACTTCTTCGCCCGGTGCCACCGCGTAGCTCGGGATGTCCACCTGCTGCCCGTCGACCTCGATGTGGCGATGCCTGATCAGCTGCCGTGCGGCCTTGCGGCTGGAGGCAAAGCCGAGACGATACACCATGTTGTCCAGCCGGCTCTCGAGCGCGGCCAGCAGATTGTGGCCGGTGATGCCGGGGAGCTTGGTCACTTTCTCGAACGTATTGCGGAACTGCTGCTCACTCACGCCGTAGATGCGCTTGATCTTCTGCTTCTCGCGGAGCTGCTTGGAGTATTCCGACGCCTTGCGACGGCGCGAAGTCGCCTGGCCATGCTGGCCCGGGGCGTACGGACGGCGCTCAACGGGACACTTCTCGGTGAAACACTTGGTTCCCTTGAGGAAGAGCTTGGTGCCTTCGCGGCGGCATTGGCGGCAGCTGGGTCCTGTGTAGCGCATGGACTAAACCCTCCGCCGCTTGGGAGGACGGCAGCCGTTGTGCGGAATCGGCGTGACGTCCTTGATCGATTTCACCTGCAGCCCGGCTGCAGCCAGCGCCTGCACCGCGGACTCGCGTCCGCTGCCGGGCCCCTGCACGCGGACGTGCACGCGTCTGACGCCGGCCGAGAGGGCCTCGCGTGCGCATTGCTCGGCGGCCACCGTGGCCGCGAACGGCGTGGACTTCTTCGAACCCTTGAAGCCGGCCTTTCCCGACGTACCCCACGAAATGGTATTCCCGTGCATGTCGGTAATCGTGACCAGCGTGTTGTTGAATGTGGCGTTCACGTGGGCGATGGCTTCCGCCTCCACGACGCGCTTCGTCTTCTTTCCAGTCGCCATAGGACTACTTGGTCACCTTCTTCTTCCCTGCGATAGCGCGGCGCGGACCCTTCTTCGTGCGCGCGTTGGTATGAGTGCGCTGCCCGCGCACCGGCAGCCCGCGACGATGCCGAATGCCACGATACGAGCCAATGTCCATCAGACGCTTGATGTTCATCGCGATCTCGGTGCGGAGCGCACCCTCCACCCGATGATCCTTCTCAATCGTCTGACGCAGCTTGTTGACGTCCGCTTCCGAAAGGTCGCGAACGCGCACGTCAGGGCTCACCCCCGACTTCTGCAGAATGGCCTGCGCCGTTGCGCGGCCGATACCGAAGATATACGTCAACCCGATCTCGACGCGTTTCTCGCGCGGAAGGTCGACACCAGAGATACGCGCCATATCAGCCCTGCCGCTGCTTGTGCTTAGGGTTGCGCTTGCAAATGATGCGCGTCACGCCGGCCCGCTTGACCACCTTGCAGTGCTCGCAGATCGGCTTCACGCTGGTCCGAACTTTCACCTGTGTACTCCCGTACGCCGTGGTATCGAAACACCCTTAAAATCGGGCAAGACAATCAAAATACTGGGGTTACGGGCCTGATGCAAGGTGCCAAGAACGGCAAACGGATGAGGAGGCGATCCAGCGAACCGCGGGTCGAGGATCGAGAGGGCTACGTGAGTTCGGCCAATACCCGGTGCATCGCCCCCAGCGGGTCCGCGGCGTGCGTCACCGCTCGGCCGATTACCAGATAGCGCGCCCCCGATTCGGCGGCGCGACGCGGCGAAATCACCCGCGCCTGATCGTGCGGTGCGCCATCGGCCAACCTGATGCCGGGGACCAGCGGGCTCAGCCCCGGGAACCGACTGCTCACGAGCTTCACTTCGTGCCCGCTGCACACGACGCCGTGGGTTCCAGCGTCGGCGCACAGCCCGGCCAACCGTTCCACCTCATGTGCCACGCTCACCGCTTCCCTCCCCCAGGCCGAACCTAGCGACACGGCGTCGAAGGACGTCAGCACGGTGACTCCCATGACCCGGCATTCCCCCCCGGCAGCCTCGGCGGCGGCGCGCACCATGGCGTCGCCACCCGATGCGTGGACCGTCAACATGGTCGCGCCAACTCTGATGGCCGCCCGGACCGACCCCCTCACTGTGTTCGGAATGTCGTGGAATTTGAGGTCGAGAAAAACCTCATTACCCAGACCTCGAATCTCTTCTACGACTCGAGGACCGGCCGCCGTGAAGAGCTCCCCTCCAACCTTGTAGAAGCCGCAGGACGTCCCCAGCAGCCGCACCATTGCCAGGGCGTCGGCGGCCGTCGGAACATCGAGCGCGACAATGGGGGTTGCTAGGAGGTGGGCCACTGCAGCGTGCCTCGGATGGTGGACAGTTGATTGATGGCCCTCGCCCTGCACCAATCTCGCAAGCCGGCCACGACGCGACCGGGGAGCCGAGGATCGCGCATTGCGGCGGTGCCGATCGCGACCGCGCTGGCCCCGCCAATGATGTACTGGAGCACGTCGTTTGTGCTCGCGACGCCTCCCACGCCAATGATCGGCGCGTGCGTGGCACTCCACACCTTCCACGTGGCAAGCACGCCAACCGGTAGCAAGCCCGGTCCGCTCACGCCGCCGGTGCCGAAGCCGAGTGCCGGCTTTCGACTCTCCACGTCAATGACTAGACCCGGCCATGTGTTCACCACCGTGATGCCGGTCGCACCCGCGCGCAGCGCCACCACGGCGGTGCGGGCAATGTCGGGAAGCGTGGGAGAGAGCTTGACGAAGATCGGAAGGGCGGTCGCCCCGCGCGCGCGTTTGACCAGCTCCTCCAGCGCCGCCGGATCGGCACCGAACTCCATGCCGCCGGCTCTCACGTTAGGGCAGCTCACGTTCAGCTCGTACCCGTGCTTGCCAGGTATGTCGTCGAGACGCGTGATCACCCTCGCATAGTCCTCGACCGCGTATCCGACGACGTTCACCAGGACGCGGGCGTGCCGGAGATTCGCGGCCAGCCACGGGAGGTGCGTGGCGCGCACTGCTTCGACTCCGGGGTTGGCCAGCCCGATCGCGTTGATCATGCCCCCAGGGAATTCGGCGACCCGTGGGGCGGGTGCGCCGTCCCGTGGCTCGAGACTCACGGCCTTGGTCACCAGTCCGCCTAACGCGTCCAGGTTCATGACACCAGCGAGCTCCTCACCGTAAGCGGCGGTACCGGCTGCGAGAAGAATGGGATTCCGGAGCTCGATGCCACCGAGGTCCCCTCGCAGCGCGTGTTCGCTCACGGCGTACCAGCCCGTTTTTTGCGCTCGAGACGCTCGAGATACGCGATGGTGCCGTCGGCGATTGCGGCGGCCAGCCGGCGCTGCCCAGCATCGGACGAGAGGAAGGCCGCCTCGGCGGCGTTCGTACCGAAGCCGACTTCGACGAGAACCGCGGGCATATGTGCCGCGACGAGCACGAGGAACCCCGCCTGCTTCACCCCACGACTCGGACCAGGATGCGGCATGGTGGCCAGGGCGTGCTGAATGACCGCCGCAAAGTCACTCGATTCTCGGAGGTACTCGTTTTGCTTCATGTCGGCGATGATGAAGTTGAGCGGGTCGCCGGGCTCCGTCGCCCCGGCGCTTTCGTACTTCACCACCTCGTTTTCCATCTCTTCGACCCGGCGTTCATCGTCGGTCTTCGCCTCCGAGAGAAAGAACGTCTCGAACCCGCGCGCCTCGCGCGGTTGCCGCCATCGCGGATTGGCAGCGTTGACGTGGATCGAGACGAACACGGTCGCTTGCGCGCGGTTGGCGATCCGGCCCCGGTCCTGCAGCGCAATGAGCGTATCCGTGGAGCGCGTCATCAACACCTCGACACCTTGTCGCTGCAGCGCCTCCCCGAGGCGCCTCGCCACGCCAAGCGTGATGTCCTTCTCGAATATCTTGCGAGCGGAACCCGACGGCCCCGTCATTCCACGATCGGCACCGCCATGACCGGCGTCCACGACTACGATGCGCGGCGCCGGTGCACGACCCGACCGTGGGCCCACTTCGGGTCTCGCCACCGCTCGCCGGGGCTCTGGCACGGGTTCCTCGCGCCGTACCGTTCGCGCGGCCTGTTCGCGCCGCAGCACACCTGTTGCGGACTGGTAGGAAAAGCCCGTGGCGACGCGGGGTAGAACGTCGGTGAGGAGGGCAAGCGGCACCAGAAGCTTGCCCTCGAACATGGCGGGCGCGGCTGGGAGTGGCTCCGTCGACGTACGACTGCGCGCGACCGCGACTCCCACGACAAGCTCCAGTTCGCTCCCCGCGACCACGACGCGGTACCGGTCGACACCATCGCGGATCAGCGCGGCGCCAAGCGCCTGCAGCCCTTCTTCGAGCCGGATCATCGGCCCACGCTGCGTGACGAGCACCGGCAGGGGCGTCGACAGGTCACCGGTGCGGATCACCAGCGTCCCGGGCCCCTGCAGCGCGGCCACAACTCCAACGATTCCCAGCAGACGCATCATCGGCGGCGAAAGGCCCTGGCCATCTCGCGTTCCGCGTCGCGCTTGCGCGAGTCTTCACGCTTGTCGTGCAGCTTCTTGCCCTTGGCGAGCGCAAGCCGGACTTTGGCCCGGCCGCCTTTGAAGTAGAGCTCCAGCGGCACGAGGGTGAGGCCTTGTCGCTCGACCCCGCCGATCAGCCGGCGAATCTCCCGCTTGTGCAGCAGGAGCTTGCGCAGCCGCGTCGGCTCATGGTTGACGTATCCACCTCGCTCATATGGGGAAACGTTCATGTTGAGAAGGTACACCTCACCACCGCGGACGATGCCATAGGCATCCGCAATGTTGACCTTCCCGTCTCGCATGGACTTGACTTCCGTTCCCGTCAGCACGATGCCGGCCTCCCAGGTCTCGAGTACCTGGTATTCGTGACGCGCGTGACGGTTGCGCGCAACGCTTTCGACGGGTGGCTCTGGGGTTTCTGGCATCGGAGCGCGGACCGCCGCGCAGACGCAAGCTAAGCGGGACCCGCGGGTCGCTACAACACCCGCGAGACGGAAGGTCACCTAACGACCGTGGCTGATCGAGTCGAGGGCGTGTCCGTGGCCGCAGTGCCGCCCACCTCGTGTCGTATGCTCGAGCCCTGACGCGAGGGCAAGCGCGGATCGTCCAGGTGAGCGAAGAGGCCCACCTGTATCGCCGACGCACGCCGGAGAATGGATGCGACCACCCGCGAGGTCGAATCCGGTGTTTTCAGTACGTCGATCGGATCGAACCGCAATTCGGATCCCGACGAGGATACGACGACGCCTCGTAACAGGTAGTTGAACCTGATCGCGCGATCAGGATCCAGGTACCCATCCTCCACGGTTTCGCGCACCAGCCCGCCAGGCACCGAGACGACGAGCGGAAGGTGGAAGGTGATCTCGTCCAGCGTGGCCACGCGAAGCCTGGGAAACTGCGCCCGCGTGCGGAGCCCATGGTCTCGAGTAGATATCGTTTCCGTCGCTGGGGTCGCGTTGACTTGGATCACAGCGCGGGATTAGGTTGCCCGACCCCGGCCGAAGTGGTGGAACTGGTAGACGCGCTGCATTCAGGGTGCAGTGGGCGACAGCCCGTGGGGGTTCGAGTCCCCCCTTCGGCATAGGCGGCGTCAAACGCCCGCGTGAGACTTACTGGTTTGGAGCCCTCGAGGCGCCCCCGTCCGGCAGGTCCGCCGCCCCAAATGCGTCTCGCAGGCGTTCACTGGCCTCGAGCAGGTATCGCTCGGTGAGTTCGGCAGACCGCGCGGCGTCCGGTGCGCCGACCCGCCCGGCGCCCGCCAGCAGGAGCATGGTCCGACCCAGACGCTCAGGCACGCCTTCGCTGGAACCACGGAGCGACATCATGTCCCGGTATGCCGACAAGCGCTCATTGAATTGTCGCTCCGCCAACCGGATCATGGGCGCCGCGACGTTGCGATCGGCCGACATGGCCTCGGTCAAGGCACGCGCGACCGACGACGCCGTGCGGTCATCCAGCGCATCGCGCTGCGAGACGAGGAGACCTAACGCGCGTTTGAGGTAGCGCAGCTCCCACCTCGCGCGATCCAGATCGCTGGACGTTGCGACGGCGGCGAGCCACTCGATATCGACCGGAGGAGGTTCCTGCATCAGGGTTCGCACGTACTGCTCTGTGGGTCGCCGGCCTCGGCCACGGAACAGCCCCCCGAATAGCGCCACCGCCGCTGCTCGTTAGGCCTGCAGCACCGGGAGACCCACGCGCTGCCTGACGCTTGACTCGTCATGCAGGAGATCGGCGAGGTGCACGCTGTCGAGTGCGTCGTCGATGCGGCGCTGCAGCATCATCCACACCGGACGGATGGAGCAGTTCTGCGAGTCGGAACACCGTTCTTCGGTAATCGGATGCGAGATGCAGTGCAGATCGAACGTCCCCAGTTCCGAGGCGGCGAGTATCTCGCGCACCGAGATGGATTCGGGATCGCGCGCGAGAACGTACCCACCGCGCGCACCGCGCGTGCTCGAAATCAGGCCAGCCCGACGCAAGCGGAGGAGGATCTGCTCGACATAGTCTGCGGGAAGGCCCTCACGTGCCGACAGATCCCGTCCCGTGACCGGACCCTCGCCGTGGCGCTTTGCAAGGTGGAGGGCGCAGATCACGCCGTATTCAGCCCAGGTGGTGATGCGCATGGACGAAATCTAGCGCGCAGGCGGCCAGGCGCACAGGCGCACAGCGCACGGGCGCACGGGCGCACGGGCGCTGGTGCGGACAGGCGGTCGACCGACAGTGATGCTCGACTCGCACTGCCAGGCTCCGGAGGCTCCGCGCGCGTGCGTCGGTCCGCCCGCGCGCCTCGTTATCCGCTTGCCTTCGCCTCCCCGTGCTTCCCCTTGGGCACGCCAATCTCGGTCATCTTCCGCAGGTCCAGGACGGCATCGACATCCTCGGCCGGAAGCACATTGTCACGCTTCACCAGCTCGCGAATCAACACCCCTTCCTTCACGGACCGTTTGCTGATCTCTGCCGCCGCCGCGTAGCCAATTTGCGGCATCAGCGCAGTGGCCAGCGCGGCCGAGCGTTCGACCCAGTACTCGCACATTTCGCGATTGGCCTGGATTCCCTTCACGCACCGTTCGGTCAGCACCGTCGCGGCGTTCGCGAGAATCATCATCGACAGCAGCACGTTGTGGGCAATCACCGGCATCATCACGTTCAATTCCAGCTGCCCGTGCTCCGCGGAGAGCGACACGGTCGTATCGCATCCCATCACCTGGAAACAGACCTGATTTACCATCTCTGGGATGGACGGATTGATCTTGCCTGGCATGATCGAGGAGCCGGGCTGGACCGCGGGAAGCGTGATTTCATCGAGGCCGGTACGCGGCCCCATGACCATGAGACGAAGATCGGAGGAGATCTTGCTCAGATCAACGGCCAGCACACGGATGGCGGCAGAGAAGCCGGCCACATCACCCATGCTTTGCATCAGCTGAATGCGATCCCGGCCGACTCGCAGGTCGAGCCCCGTCATCGCCGTCAGGTGCTTGTTCATCAGAGCCGGATACTGCTCTTCCACGGTCACGCCGGTTCCGACCGCGGAGCCGCCAATCCCGAGGTCGCGGAGATAGTCCGCGGCCTGCACGACGCGATTTGTGCCCCGTTCCAGGGAACCAGCGTACGCCGTGAACTCCTGGCCGAGCCGGATCGGCATGGCGTCCTGCAGATGCGTACGGCCAGCCTTCACGATGTCGTCGAACTCGCGGCCCTTGTCCGCCAGCGCGGCGATGAGTCCCTCGAACGCCCTCACAAAACCGGCGAGCTGGGACAGGCACGCCAGCCGGATGTTCGTGGGGATCGTATCGTTGGTGCTCTGCGCCATGTTCACGTGATCGTTCGGATGCACCGGCTTGTACTCGCCGCGCGTCCCGCCTAACAACTCGTTGGCGCGGTTGGCCAGCACCTCGTTCACGTTCATGTTGTGCGAGGTGCCCGCTCCTGCCTGGTACGGATCCACGACGAACTGATCGAGGTGCTTGCCGGCGAGGACCTCATCGGCCGCCTTCACGATCGCATCCGCCATCCTGGGATCGAGCCGCCCCGTTTCCTTGTGCGTGAGCGCCGCTGCTTTCTTGATCCACACCTGCGCGATGACGAATGGGCCGAGCGGCTTGAGTCCCGAGATGGGGAAGTTCTGGACTGCGCGCATCGTCTGCACGCCGTACAACGCATCGACCGGCACTTCGAGAGGGCCGAGCGGATCCTTTTCAGTGCGAGTGGCGGACATGCGCGATGGTGAGGGAGAGATCAGTCGCCGCGGTCGCTGCTACGTCACGGGCGCGGAGTCGGCACTTGGTAGGTGGAGATGAACTGGATCGCACCGCCGTTGATGTTGCGAAGCACGGTGCGGAGGCGGTTTGCCACCACCTCGCGCTTGGCGTTCCCGGGGTTGGCCCACGACTGATACTGCGCGACCGAAATGGAATCGACCCCGTCATCGCGGAACGCGCATCGGATTTCGCGCGTGATCGCCCCAGAGCCGCCGGCAGGCGCAAAGAGCAGCTGCAGCACAATCGCACTGTTGTCGTCGGTCGCCGGATTCCACCGGAGCTGCATGTAGCCGCTCGCCGGCGGCGTCACGGGCTGCAGCGTG
Organism: Gemmatimonadaceae bacterium; assembly: GCA_052387735.1. GTDB lineage: Bacteria > Gemmatimonadota > Gemmatimonadetes > Gemmatimonadales > Gemmatimonadaceae > RBC101. The sequence goes on along the minus strand of JBQTIW010000191.1, from coordinate 6,493 downwards.
AGAACCTCGGCGCTCTTCGCCCGCAGTTCGACGTTGGGATACCCGCCATTCGCCCCGGGAATGCGCACCACCACCGAGTCCCCGGGGCGATAGGGCAAGGTCGTCCCGGAGGCGAGGTTGTAGTTCGTCACACCGCTGGCCGACACGCGGGGAATGTCATCGGTGCGCGAGCCGATCGAGAGGGAGAGATTGGCGCCTGCATCGAGATATGTGACGCCGGCGAACGAGTTGACCGGCGGGACGTACGCGGCTTCGGGGAAGCATGAGTCCGGCTTGATGGACGCGCTCGGGAGTGACGAGACCTCTCCCCGAAAGAACACGCCGGTGGGAGCGGTGCGCACCTCTCCGCTCGCATTTTGCTGAGCGGAGACGGTGACGAAGCCCCACAGCAGCTCATTGGGTCGAAATGAGACCGTCGTGTCGCAGGACGCGACGAGAACGGTCATGGCCGCAACGCCGAGGACGCCGAGCGGGCGCGGAGTCTGACGTGAGAGAGTCATGAGGAATGGGCTGAAAGTTCGCTCGCGTGGACAGGGAAGATGGCGACGCCGCGAGACGCCGGGCAACCGCGATGGTAGGACTCCCCGCGAGTCCTGAGACCCTACGTCACCGACGAACGGGTCGAGCCATTCCGCTGAGGAACGGATTCGTGACGAGTTCCTCGGCGATGGTGGTTTCCGGTCCGTGACCGGGATACACGATGGTGACAGGTGGAAGGGTGGCGATGCGGGCCAGCGATCGGGTCATGGCGGCCCCGTCGGAGAGCGGCAGGTCGGTGCGACCGATGGAGCCGGCGAACAGGGTGTCGCCGCCCATCGCGATGCCGTGTCCATGAATCAGCACGTGGCCGGGGGCATGACCGGGCACGTGCCAGACATCAAAGCTGTACCGGCCCAGCGTTAGGCGATCGCCCTCCGCGAACGGGCGATCGGGGGGCGGGGCCGGCTCGAAGTGCACACCGTACATTGCCGCCGCCTGGACGGCGCCCTCGCTATACAGCCACAGGTCGGCGGGGTGCAAATAGACGGGAACGTCGAACCGGCGTTTCACGGCGGCGATGGCGCCAATGTGATCGAGGTGACCATGCGTTACCCAGATCGCGTCGAGCGCGGCGCCGGCAGATCCAACCATCCGCAGCACCTCATCTCCATCGTCGCCGGGATCGATGAGGACGGACCGACCACTGCGCTCGTCGACCAGGAGATAGGTATTCTCCTGGAACGGCCCAACGACGACGGAGTGAACGTTCACGCCGCCACTTCCCTCGCCGCCTGGTCTTTGCGGAGCGCCGTGAGAAACTTCTCGGCGGCAATCGCGGCGGTCGTCGCATCGCCTACGGCGGTGGTGACCTGTCGAGTCAGCTGCACGCGGACGTCTCCGGCGGCGAACAGCCCTGGTATCGAGGTGGCCATGTGCCAGTCGGTGATCAGATAGCCGGTGTCGTCGTGCTCCACATGATCGGCAACGATGCCGGTGTTGGGCTTGAACCCGATGAAGACGAAGATGCCCGTGACCGGCAGCTCGAACGGTTCATTCGAGGTGACGTCGCGCAGCGAGAGACTGTTGACCAGCCCTTTCTCGTCGCCGTTGATCGCTTCGACGACGGTGTCCCAGATGACCTCGATCTTGGGATTCTCGAACACGCGCTTCTGCACGATCTTCGAGGCACGAAACTCGTGCCTGCGGTGAACGAGGTAGACCCTGTCCGCATAACGAGTGAGATAGTCGGCTTCTTCACAGGCCGCGTCGCCACCACCGACGACGGCGATGCGATGTCCTTTGAAGAACGCGCCGTCACAGACCGCGCAGTACGACACGCCTTTGCCCGCATACTCGGCTTCCCCGGGAATGCCGAGCTTGACGGGTGTGCCGCCGGCGGTGATGATCACCGTCGGGGACAGGTACACGTCGCCATTGTCGGTGGATGTCTCGAACATTCCGTCCGGACGGCGCTTCACCTGGTCGACGTTCGCGTTCTGGATGTTCGCGCCGAACTTGTCGGCATGTGCGGCGAATTTCTGCGCGAGGTCCCAGCCTTCGACACGCTCGAAGCCGGGGTAGTCCTCGATCATTTCAGTGTTGAGCAGTTCTCCTCCGGGCGCGCCACGCTCGAGCGTGATCGTCTTGAGCATCGCGCGGCCAGCGTACAGTCCTGCGGTCATGCCCGCAGGTCCTGCGCCGATCACTACAACGTCGTATTCAGCGGTGGCCATTCTTGAGACGGGAGACGGGAGACGGGAGAGGGAGGTCACGCTGACGGACAAAGCCTAAATCGCAACTACAAGTTCCACAGACGACCGGTCGAACCGGTATGCCAGGCGCGCCACTCAGTATCTGGCGTGGCGGCCACCGTCGACGAAAAGTACGTCGCCTGTCACAAAGGTGGCATCGAGGAGATACTCCACGGCGTGTACGACGTCGGAGGGGTCCCCATGGCGACGCAACGGTGTCGTGCCCTCCATGCGATCCAGCGCCTCTCGGCTCATGTCGTCAGGCGGAAGGACCACGCCGGGGGCAATGGCATTCACGCGGATGCGCGGCGCGAGCTGACGCGCCAGCGCTCGCGTCATCTGGACGACGCCGGCTTTGGCTATTCCGTGAGGAATGAATGCCGGCCAGGTTTCGAAGGCCGCCAGGTCGGCCATGTTGACGATGCACCCAGCCGGTCCCATGTGGCGCGACGCGGCCAAGCAGAGGAAGAAGGGGGCTCGCAGGTTCACCGCGAACACCTCGTCCCACTGTGCCGCGGTGACACTCTCAAGGGGAAGACGCAAGAAGTTCGACGCCGAGTTGATCAGCACGTCGATCGGGCCCAGGGCACGTACGACCTCGCTCACGAGTCGCTCCGGTGAGGCGGGATCCGACAGGTCTGCGCGGAAGGACTGGGCCCCGTGCCCCAGCTCCGCGACGAGCCGCTCGGCCTCCTCGCCCGAGCTGTTGTAGTGCACGGCGACGCGGTAGCCGCGTGCCGCGAGCGCCCGTGCGATCGCCGCGCCCACGCGCTTCCCCGCGCCCGTCACCAGCGCGACGTTGCTCGGGCTCACAGCGCCGATGCCCCACGCCGAAGCGTTTCCACGCGGGTCTGCTGCACCCGCAGCCACTCCAGCGGCACCTGCATCGCGCCGATCACACGCGGTCCCTCGGTCGCCCCGTGCGAGTCGGAGCCGCCGCTAGGCACCATGCCTAACGCGGTCACGGCCTCCAGCAATCGCCGTCGATCATCCGGGTTGTGACTCGGATGCAGCACCTCGGCGCCATCGAGTCCCTGTTCCTGCAGCGCCGCCAGGCGGGCACGCCCGCCGTCGACGCCAGGGTGCGCGAGCACCGCAATTCCGCCGCAGTCGTGGATCATGGCAATGGCGTCGCGCATCGTCAGACGGCGCTTCTCCAGAAACGCCGGGCGGCCGTAGCCGAGATAGCGATCGAATGCATCGCGGAGGTCGCGCGCCCACCCGTTTTCCACCAGTGCTTTCGCCACGTGCGGACGACCGATCGCGCCCCCCTTTGCCACTTCCAGCACGTCGGCAAAGCCGATCTTCACCCCCACGGCGTTGAGCAGCGTGACCATCTGCTCGCCACGTGCCCTTCGGGCCTCACGGAACTCGTGAAGCCCCGCGTCCATGGCCTCGAGGTCCTCGAGGTGCAGGCCGAGCACGTGGACCTCGTCGGCGCCCTGATACGCGCTCAGTTCCACTCCCGCGATCACGTGCAGCGCCGATCCCCCCGCCGCGGCGCGCGCGGCCGCAACACCGCTCACGGTGTCGTGATCGGTGAGGGCGATGCTGTGCAACCCGGCTGCAATGGCGGATTGGACGACCTCTTCAGGCGGCCGCGAGCCGTCCGAGGCCGTCGAGTGGAGATGCAGGTCGATGCACTGCGCCCCGGGCACCGTGCCTGGTGCCGGCGCCGCGGTCAACGTGCGTACCCGGCTTCCGGCGACGTGTCGCTCGGTTGCGATTCCCTGAAGAGCCGCTGCAGCTCCGCATCCGTGAGCTCGGCCAGCGACTCCTCGCGTGACCGGGCGCCGACGGGTGAATACCGCGTGACGCGGATCTCCCGCTCGGTGCCGACGCCGGAGACGAACATCAGACCGAACTCGTCGCGATCGTACTGTGTGACGTAGCCGGACGGGAAGACCCGCCACGGCTTGCCGTCAATGGCGATGGAACGTGTGGGCATCGTCAGAGCTCCACTTCGGAAAGAATCGGTTGCCCGCGTGGATCCACACCGGCCGCCTCACGCGCGCGGGCCAGCGTGTCTCCATCACGGGCTTCGTAGAATTCGATCATCACTCCCGGGAGGGTACGATCCTCGAACACCCAGAAGTTGCAGTCGTGTTGCCGGAGTTGCGCTTTGCGCTCGCGCAGCGACGCCATCACCGCCTCCCGCTGCTCCACGGGAAAATGCAGGCCATGAGTCGAGAGGGCGCGCGGCATCTCAGAAGCCGGCCTCGGGAATTCGTTCGAGCTGCGACTTCACGAACGCCATGAACTGGTCGGCATCGGCGCCATCGACGATGCGGTGGTCGAACGACAGCGAGAAGAACGCGCAGGTGCGGATGGCAATCGTGTCCTCGCCGTCCGGACCGACCATCACCTTGGGTCGCTTTTCGATTGTCCCCAAGCAGAGAATCGCCACCGTCGGCTGCGGGATCACCGGTGTTCCGATGATCGAGCCGAAGACGCCGGGGTTGGTGATCGTGAACGTGGCGTCCTGCACGTCGTCAGGCTTGAGCTTCTTGGTGCGGGCGCGAGTGGCCAGGTCGTTGATGCGTGTCGTGAGGCCGACGAGGTTGAGCTGGTCGGCGCGCTTCACGACCGGGACGATGAGACCCCAGTCCAGTGCGACCGCAATTCCGATGTTGTACTGCTTGCGAAACACGATGTCCGTGCCACGCACGGCCGCGTTGATCACCGGGAATCTGCGGAGTCCCTGTATCACGGCTTGCGCGACGAACGGCAGGTACGTGAGCTTCTCGCCGTACTGCGCCTCGAACTCCGGCCGCAGCTTGGCCCGCACGCGAGCGACTTTCGTCAGGTCGATCTCGAAGACCGAGGTGACGTGGGCCGACGTGTGCTTGGAGTAGACCATATGACCCGCCGTAATGCGACGGATCTTGGACATCGGCTCCACGACATCTCCGGGCCAGGGCTGCACAACCGGGGCGTCGTACGCAAAGCCGCCAGGCGCGTACATCGAGGCCATCGGCGCGAGTGCTGGCGCCGGCAGCGTCGGAGCGGCGGAGTCGAGGAACTGCAGGATGTCCTTCTTGGTCACGCGCCCGGCGACGCCGCTGCCCGAAAGGCTCGCGATCTCGATGCCATGTTCCGCCGCGATCTTGCGGACCAGGGGTGACGACTTCGTGCGGATACGGTCCTCGAACGATCCCGGCGCCGCCGCCGGTGCCGAAGGCGCAGTCGCCGCCTGACGACTCATCGGTGCTGGTGGCGCACTCGACGCGCTCGACGCGACAGGAGCCGACGTCGTCGCGGCCGGCGCCGGCTGCACCGCAGAGGGGGCGCCCACGGCCACGCTGGCATCGGTCTCGAGGCGAGCGACGACGGTCTGGACCGGCACTGTCTGTCCTTCTGTCACGAGGATCTCGGCCAGCACGCCCGCGCCGGGCGCCGGGATCTCGGCGTCAACCTTGTCCGTGGAAATCTCGAACAGCGGCTCGTCGCGCTTCACGCTGTCGCCGACTTTCTTGAGCCAACGGGACATGGTCCCTTCGGCGATCGATTCGCCCATCTGGGGCATCACGACGTCGATACGAGCCACCGATCTATCCTCACACGTTGGACCGGAACGCCTTGCCGCGCCGCAGTCGCCAAAAGACCAGGGTCGGGAGGGACAGCGCGCCAATCGCCGCGCCGGCCATCGCGTAAATGTACCAGTTGCACAGCGGAAGTCCCTCGCACCCCGGCGCCTTTTTTGCGCTCTCGATGAGCTTTCCTATGAGGACCGCCACCATTGCCCCACTCCACGTCCCCACGAAGACCGCGAAGCATCCGAGCCCGATCCGCCGCCCGAACGAGATCGCCTCGTCGTCGCTCCGGTCTTCTGTCTCCCGTCTCGCGTCTCCCATCAATACGCCGCCACCCATCGCGATGCCCGTACGATGTCGCTCGTTTGCGGGAGAATGTAGTCCTCCAGTTGCGGCGCGTACGGGAGCGGAATGTCGTGCGCGGTCACCCGCATCACCGGCGCGTCCAACCAGGCAAAGCAGGACTCATTGATCCGCGCCGTGATCTCACCAGCAATGCCGCCGGTACGCGTGTCCTCGTGCACCACCAGCACACGGTTCGTTTTCTTCACGGTGGCCACGATGGCCTCATCGTCGAGCGGGGCGAGCGTGCGAAGGTCGACGACTTCCACCGACAGGCCGTCTTCGTTTTCCATCTGCTCGGCCGCTTCCATCGCCTTGAACACGGTCGCGGCATAGGTGATGATCGACACGTCCTTGCCCTCACGCGCGATGCGCGCCTTGCCGATG
>JBQTIW010000190.1:0-30201 GCA_052387735.1 Gemmatimonadaceae bacterium | reverse complement strand
TGCATTGGCGGCGGGATGGGGGCGGCGGGGGTGTTTGAGGTCTAGCGGGCGCACAGGCGCACAGGCGCACAGGCGCACAGGCGCACAGGCGCACAGGCGCACAGGCGCACAGGCGCACAGGCGCAACGCTAGCGAACCCGAAGGGACCGGAGCAAGCCTAGAATTCGCTTGGCGAGTAATCCGAGATCGTACCGGAGTGCGTCGAGCTCTGCGTCATTGATGTACCCAACGCGATGTGAGATTGTCAGCAGCACATCACACCCACGGGCTGAGCCGTATGCGATCTCCGCGAACGCTCGCAGTTGTCGCGGACCGAAGCGGGCATAACCTTCGGTAAGGTTTGCCGCGGTGGATACCGCTGCGCGGCGCAGCTGGCTCGTCAGGCAGAATCGCTCCACTGGTGGAAATGTTCGCGTCGCACGGTAGACAGCGACGCTGAAATCAACGGCTGCAGGTGCAAGCGCGCCTGCCGGAAACTGCGGCCCGGAAGTTGGCATGCCAAAGACTGGGATGCGGTCCTTCGATACGCAGTATCATGCCATCGCACCTGCAACCAGTTCCACGCGCCCAGTGCGCCAGTGCGCCAGTGCGCCACCGCCCCGCGCCCCTGCGCCTACCCCACAGTGTAGCCGCCGTCGACCATATAGACCCCACCCGTGCAGAACGACGCCGCCGGCGACACCAGGAACAGCGCCAGCTCCGCCACCTCCTCTGGCGTGCCGATTCGCGGAATGGGCTGATGGGCCAGCACGCCTTTCATGATGGCCTCGTTCGACCAGAGCACCTGTGAAAAGTCGGTCTTGATGAACCCAGGGCAGATCGCATTGGCCCGAATGCCTGACGGGCCCCATTCGCGGGCCATCACTTGCGTTAGGCTGATGAGCGCTGCCTTGCTGACGCTGTAGATTCCCAGCCCCCGCTCGGGCTTCACACCGCCGATGCTGGACAGATTCACGATCGCGCCACCGCCGATCGCCTTCATCGACGGGAGCAGCCGCGTGGCCACGACGAAGGGAGCCCGCAGGTTGACATCGATGATCTTGGTGAACGCCTCCAGGGACGTCTCTTCCACACCACCAAACACCGGGTTGGCGGCTGCATTGTTGATCAGGATGTCGACGCGGCCGGCGCGTTCGAGACTCTGATCGACCAGGGCGTGCGCTTCATCCACACGGCCGACGTTGGCGGCGATACCCTCGGCGCGCCCGCCGGCGCCGATGATGGCGCCGACCGTGTCCTCGACCGCCTGCGCCTTGCGCGAGGACACGATGACGCGCGCGCCCTGTCGGGCGAGTGCGAAGGCGATGGCGCGTCCGATGCCGCGCGTGCCGCCAGTCACAAGGGCGACCTTCCCGGTCAGGTCATACGCAGCGGACATGCGGCTCCCAGGCAATGATGACGGCACAAAGATGGCGACGGGGCGAGGGACGAGGCCAGCAACACGCTGGCTCGAGTGTGCCGGTTACACTTAGAATTCGCCTGCGGTGGTGAGGATCCGGTGTCGCCGCGCATTCGTTCACCAGCTCATTCGCACCCCGGCCTTCCAGTTTACCTGCTTCAACCGTTCGCCCGTCTGCCCGCTTACCCCGCCCTACCAACTCATGGCCAGCCCCACATACACGCACCTCACACCTCCGGTCGAAGGCGAGACTATCACGATGCGCGAGGGTGTCCTACACGTGCCCGACCGCCCGGTGATTCCGTTCATCGAAGGCGATGGTACGGGACCCGATATCTGGCGGGCGTCGCAGCTGGTCTTCGATGCCGCAGTTGAGAAAGCGTATGGCGGGCGGCGCGGGATCGTCTGGTTCGAAGTCCTCGCCGGCGACAAAGCCAAGGCGAGGCTCGACACCTACATGCCCGACGACACGCTGGCGGCCATCTCGCATCACCTGGTGGCCATCAAGGGTCCCTTGGGAACGCCGGTCGGCGGAGGCATCCGCTCACTGAACGTGGCCCTCCGCCAGCAGTTGGACCTGTACGCCTGCGTGCGGCCGGTGCGCTACTTCGACGGCGTTCCCTCGCCCGTCAAACGACCCGAGGACGTGAACATGACGATCTTCCGCGAGAATACGGAGGACATCTATGCCGGGATCGAGTGGGTCGCCGGTACACCCGAGGCCAAGAAGGTGATCGCGTTCCTGCAATCGGAAATGGGCGTGAAAAAGATCAGGTTCCCGCAGACGAGCGGCGTGGGAATCAAGCCGATCTCGGCGGAGGGCACGAAGCGGCTGGTACGTTCGGCCATCCGCTACGCGATGCAGTACGGCGTTGCCTCGGTGACACTCGTGCATAAAGGCAACATCATGAAGTACACGGAGGGCGCGTTCCGGGACTGGGGCTATGAGCTGGCCAGGGAGGAGTTCGGCGGAGTGGAGATCGACGGTGGTCCGTGGCTCCGGTTGCCTAACGGCATCGTGATCAAGGATGTGATCGCCGACGCCTTCCTGCAGCAGATCCTGACCCGGCCCACGGAGTACGGTGTCGTGGCTACGCCCAACCTGAATGGTGACTACATCTCCGATGCATTGGCGGCTCAGGTTGGCGGCATCGGCATCGCGCCAGGTGCGAACATCAACTATCTCACAGGCCACGCCGTGTTCGAGGCGACGCACGGCACGGCGCCCAAATATGCCAACCAGGACAAGGTGAACCCGGGCTCGGTGATCCTGTCCGGAGAGATGATGTTCCGATACATGGGCTGGCCCGAAGCCGCGGACCTGATCATCACGTCGCTGGAAAAGACCATCAGCCAGAAGCGAGTGACCTACGATTTCGAGCGGATGATGCAGGGCGCGACGTTGGTGTCGTGTTTGGGGTTTGGGCGGGCGATGGTGGAGAATATGTAGACGGACGGGGATGCATACGCGATGTCGACGAATGCCCGAAACTGTCGTGGTCCCCTGCGCGCACTTCCCTCGCCCGTCTGCCCGTCCCTCACTGCGCCACGCGCTCCACCACCGGTAACACTATCCTCGACGAGAACGCCCGCGACCGATACACCCGATGTGTCGCCGTCACGAAGTCCGTCTCCTTTGCCTCGAAGATGTTCGGCACGAAAGTCTGCGGGTTCCGGTCGATCACCGGGAACCAGCTGCTCTGCACCTGCACCATCACTCGATGACCTTTCCGGAATGCATACGCCTGCGTGTGCAGATCGATCGTGAAGTCGGTCACCTTGTTAGGCACGATCCGCTCCGGCTTCGAGAAATTCCTGCGATAGCGACCGCGGAACACCTCGTTGGCCACCATCAGCTGATAGCCGTTCATCCTGGCCTCCGCCATCCCGGTATCCGGATAGACGTCGATCAGCTTGACGATCCAGTCGGCATCACTGCCGGTCGTCGCGGCGTGGAGGGTCACGGTGATGTCGCCCGCAATCGTGAGATCGTCGTCGAGCGCCGGGGTCTGCCAGACGGCGACGTCCGGGCGGCTCGAGGCAAAGCGCTGGTCGTCGGTCAACCAGGTGGACCAGCCGGAGTTGCCGACGAACGTGGAGGGGATCGGACGCTGGCGATAGGGCACCGGCTTGCTCGGGTCCGAGACGTAGCTGTCGTAGGCCGTCGCCGAGGTCGCAGTGGGGGCGTCGGTCGACAGCAGACCCTTCTCCCGGAAATAGTACGACTTCTGGGTGCTGCCGGCCTTTGGGGGCCAGCTCTCATACCGCCGCCACCGGTTGCTCCCCGCCTCGAACACCATCGCCTCAGCGAGACGCGGTGCGGCCTTGTCGTGCAGGTAGTGCGCGAAGAACGGCGCCATCAGGGAGTCGCGGAAGAAGGTCCCGGTCGCGACGTCGAACTGGATCGGGCCTAACGACCTCCCTTCGCCCCGCATCCAGCCGCCGTGGTTCCAGGGGCCCACCACGAGCCAGTTGAGGTTGGCCCTGTCGTGCTTCTCCAGCTCACGGTAGATGGTGATCGGACCGTAAAAGTCTTCCTGGTCCCACCAGCCGGCCACGTTGAGGTTCGGGACGGTCACCGCGCGCTTCAGCAGCGGCGCCATGCCCTGCCGCTGCCAGAACGCGTCGTAGTCGGGACGCTGCGAGAAGTCGTTCCAGGTCGGGATCTTCCCGTTCAGGAGCTTCCGGTTGACGTTGGCCAACGTGCCAAGCCTGAGGTACCAGTCGTACGTGTCGTAGGCGTCAAAGACGAACGGCTTGACGTCCTTCCCCGACTCCATCATCACAGCATACTCGAATCCGTAACTCAGCCGAAACGCCCCGTTGTGGTGGAAGTCGTCGCCCAGCCACATGTCGGACGGCGACGCCTGCGGGGATGCGGCCTTGAGCGCGGGGTGTGGCTCGAGCATCGCGACGGCCGTGAGCCACCCCGGATACGACACCCCTGTCATCCCGACACGACCGTTGTTGTTGGGGACGTTTTTCACCAGCCACTCGATGGAGTCATACGCGTCGGTGGCCTCGTCGATCGCCCGCGGATCGGACTTGTCGAGCCGCGGCTGGCGCAGCATGACGAACTCGCCCTCGGATTTGAATTTCCCGCGCGCATCCTGATACACGAAGATGTACCCGTCTTTCGCGAGGAAACCCAGACCCGCTTCGATCGCGCGCGAGCTCGACCCGCCAATACCGTACGGCGTGCGGATGAACACGATCGGCAAGGCGCCACGCTGTGCGTTAGGCGCGAACATGCGGGTGTAGAGTCGCACCCCGTCGCGCATCGGGATCATCTCCTCACGCATCGAGTATGCATCCTGGGCGCTCAGGCTTGCGGGAATGACCGGGAACAGTGCCAGGCCAAGCAGGAGGTGTGCGAAGCGAGTGCTCATGTGTGGCCTACGCCTGAGGAGAAAGTTCAAGGACACCGGCAGGAAGCACACGAAACACGGGAGGCACGGGAAGCCCGAGAGCGTCGCCTGGTGTCATCCTCGGCTTCTCGTGCGGCCCGGGCTTCTCGTCTTCAGCGGTTTGCGGCTGGCGACGGCGCCCCCCACGTATCTACCGTGTCGCTGCGATCACCTGTATCTCGATCTGGTACCCGTAGTGCAAGTCCTTCACCGGGACAATCGCGCGCGCCGGTTTGTGGTCGCCCATGATCCGGATGTACGTGGCGTTCACCTCCCCCCAGAGCGCGATGTCGCTGATGTAGATCGTCACCTGCAGCACGCGATCGAGATCCGAATTGGCCGCGTGCAGGATCGCCTGTACGTTGCGCAACGTCTGCTCCGTCTGCTCGGCGATCGTGCCCACCGCGTGCTCCTTCTGGCCTGGTTTGATGGCCAGCTGGCCCGCTACGTACACAACGCCGTTGTGCACCACCCCCTGCGAGTAGTGTCCCGCAGGAAGCGGCGCCTTGTCGGTGGTGATGAACTGCATACCGGGTCCTCGGTGTCGTGTGAGTGTCAGTTGGCGCTGATCGTGGGCTCAGCTCGCATCGTCGCGCGCTGATTGATCCACCATCCGGCGACGATGGCAATGATGGCACAGGAAACGAACGCCGGCACGACCGCGGACGGCGTCATTTCTCCGTAGAACGCCGTCGCCGCCGTCCCTCCCCAGGTAATGCCGAGCCCCCAGGCCCACGTCGCATAGCGGAGCCACCGCGTGCGCCGCCACCAGCCCCAGAGGACTCCAGCGCCGGCCGCGCTGTAGACGAGCCGAGCGAGAACGACCGACTGCTGTCCCCAGCCGACCGCGCGATTGGCCTCGTCCATGAGGTTATAGGTACCCACGACGCTCCCCGCTGCCAGGAGAATCATCACCAGCGCATCAATCATGCGCATGAACGCCCGGGTCATGCCTGCGCCGGGAGAACGAGACCCGAGCAGTCGCCAAAGCCGATCGACCGGTAGCCGGCTGCTTCACATCGGGCCCGCATGATCACCTCATCGCCATCCTCGAGAAAGCGGCGCACCTCGCCCGACGGCAGCTGGACCGGTTCGCTGCCGCGCCACGTGAGCTCGAGCAGGCACCCCCTGCTGTCCTTACTTTGTCCGGACACGGTCCCGCTCCCCAGCAGATCGCCGGGCCTCAGGTTGCAGCCACCCGCGGTGTGATGGGCGACCATCTGCGCAGGCGTCCAATAGAGGTCCGTGGTCGCGCCTGACGAGAGCCGGGCGGCCGGCATGCCCTGGTCGCGCATCACGGCGCTGCGCAGCAACACGTCGATGCGAATGTCCAACCCGCCGTCACGCTGATCCGCATCGTCGAGCAGGTAGGGCAGCGGCGGCGGGTCATCCGGCGCGCGGGTAAATGCGGGCGCCCGAAAGGGCGCCAGCGCCTCCCACGTCACGACCCATGGCGACACCGTGGATGCGAAGTTCTTCGCCAGGAATGGTCCCAGGGGCTGGTACTCCCAGGCCTGGATGTCGCGCGCGGACCAGTCGTTGAGCAGGCACGCCCCGAACAGCGATCGCTCGGCCACACCCACGGGAATCGGTGCACCCATCGCATTGCCGCCTCCGATCCAGAGGCCGAGCTCCGCTTCGTAATCGAGCCGCCGCGTCGGGCCGAAGGCCGGCGGAAGGGGCGGCTCACCACTCCACTGTCCCTCGGGGCGGCGCACGGGAGTGCCCGACACCACGATCGAGGATGCCCGGCCGTGATAGCCGATGGGCACCCACTTGTAGTTAGGCAGGAGTGCGCTGTCGGGACGGAACATCGACCCGACGTTCGTCGCGTGATAGACCGACGCATAGAAATCGGTGTAGTCGCCCACATCCACCGGCAGCCGCAGCTCGACGTCCGCCTGCGGCACCAGGATGGCAGTGGCGCTCGCGGCCGCCTTTCGTCCGCTCGACGTATCGGCCCGGAGCGTGTTGCTCACCGACTCGCGCAACGCGCTCCAACGCGCCGTCGGCTCGGCCATCAGGGCATTCAATGAATCGCCGAACAATCCGTCCCAGACGCCGGGCAGGACGCCGAGACCATCGGCAGCGCTCAGATCCAGCACATGCGAGCCGATCGCGACGCCAAGACGCCATCGCTCGCGATACCGCTGCCGGAGGCGAAACACGCCGAACGGGAGGTTCTGGATGGGGAAGTCGGTCTCCTCGACCTGGGCGCTCTCCACCCACGACCGGAGTTGGGGGTCGTGCGTGGCGTTGGTCATGCCGTTGCCAGCGGCAGCGCCGACAGTCCGTCGATGGGCTCGCGGAATGAGCAGGACCCGAAGCCGTGCACAAACGTGCGCGCCGCGAGGAGCTGGTCGAGCGGAAGCTCCATCTCCTCCCAGCGGACGGCGCCATCGGCGACGCGCAAGCTGGACACGTCGTCGGCCAGAAGGACACGCATCGCCTCCTCGTCCGATCCCCCGCCCTGAACCACCGCGGCGGCGAACAGGACGTTGAGATACCCGTACATCAGCCCCGAGTCGCTGTTCGGCCCATAGTCGAGTCGATAGGAGCCGCGCACCGGATGGTGGAGCCCCGCGGTGGCCTTGAACGACACGCCTCTCGAGTGACACGCGCGAATGAAGCGGACGACACTGGCAGGGGCGGGAAACGCGGCCGCGGTCACGCCTCCAGTGCGGACCTTCGCGGCGACGGCGTTTTCGCGGATCGCCTGCAGGCACCGCTCGAGCGCGTCGTCGACGGCCAGTTCGAGGAAGAGCGTCACGCCATCCGGCACCGCCCGGGCAAGTGCACCCACGTCCTCCGGTGAGGCGGCTTTGGCTTCGACGGCGTCGGCCACGACGCGCCTTCGCCAACGGTCGTTGAACGGTGGAATCGCCGTCGCGTCGCCCGGTGCGTGCACGAGGAGCGAGAGGCGCCAGGGATCAGAAAGCCTCACGTTAGGCATGTGAAGCAACGCCTGATCCTCGAACTCGGAGAGCCGCGCCGACGTGACTACGAAGCGACCCAGGGCCCACGCGTCGGGGCTCTCCGCATACGCCGCATAGTTGGCGACCGCTTCCGCCATGGTGAGGTTCGCGGGAGGAAACAGACCCGCGTAATCCACCATGCCGCGTATCAGGGCGCGGATGACCGGTGCAACGGTCGTTTCGCTCATGAGCGAACGGCGCGTTTCCTGGTCTTGGCGCGCGTGGCAGCCCCGCCCGACGTCCGCCTCCGTGTCCGCGCGGGTTTGCGATGCTCGTGGGCCTGCCGCGCGGCGGCGTGGTGTGTCGCCGTCGGCTTCGGCTTTCCCGGTTCCAGGATCGAGCCGCGACAGGTTGGCGCGCCACAGCGGCAGACATAGAGCGCCTCATCGGCCTCCGTGGTTTCCTTGTCTCGCGCGTACGCGTAGTCGTAGACGAGCTCTTCGTCCTTGGGGATGTCGCGGATCGCCTCGATGTAGATGCGCCCTCCCTCCTCGACCGCTTCACAATTCGGGGCGCAGGAGTGGTTGATGAAACGCGCGTCGTTGCCGCCGACCGCGGCATCGATGATCGTGCGGCGATTCACGGTGAACAAAAACGTGTGGTGCCGCGTCATCTTCGTGTCGTCGTAACGGCGATCGGCTTCTGCCCACGAAATCCGCTCGCCGAGGTATTCGACGATGCGCTCGCCCTTCCGGATGTCGCGCGTGGCGTAGCCACCGCGTCCCTGGATCTTCGACTGCCTGATGACGAACGGCGCGTCTGCCTTTCGCTGGCTTCGCGACATGCTCAACTCTTGCTCGACAGAGTCGTTTGGACGCGGTGACGAAAACGTTCCAGCGCGGCCCTGGCAGTTTCGGAGTGGGTCGCCACCCATTCGGCGTTGCGGAACGCGGTCGGATTCACCTGCGCGCGGTATAGCTCGAGATAGGGTTCCATCTTCGCGAGGATGTACATGCCTTCGCTGCAGCTCTCCATCATGAAGTCGGCGTGGATCACGCCATGTTTTGCCATGCCGTAGACCATCTCCCAGTAGGTGCTGGTCTGGCGAAAAGACGCGTTGAGCGGATGGTCGGTTTTGGCTATTGCCAGGACGTCGTCGAAGGACCGTGGCCAGAATTTGCCGTTCACGGCGCTCCGCGCCTCACGCATGACGGGCTCGCGGCGAAGTTCGTATAGCTTGATGATGAGATCGGCGTCGTGGTGATCGGGAAAGTCCTTGGTCAGCATGCGTCAGGCTCAGGGGTGAACATGAAGCGGCAGAGCGCCGCTGGGGCGGATAATGACCAATCGCTGAGGGCGTCGCCAGTCGCTCGCAGCGGTGTACAATCAGGGATCCGAGATCCTTGAAATACCCAACGGAGCCAACCAATGAACCGACGACGATATCTCGCAGTCCTGCTGGCGCTGTCCGCTGCTGCGTGCGGCGGCGCGAGGCAGGGTTCGGCTGGCACGGCACAGCCGACCACCACGGTGCGCGTGGAAAACCAGAGTTACCTGGATATGGTGATCTACCTGATCGCGGGATCACAGCGGATACGGCTTGGTACGGCCGGTGGAAACTCGACGACCACCCTGCGCATCCCGCAGCAGTACGTCTTCGGCGTGTCCTCCTTGCAGTTCCTGGCTGATCCGATCGGCAGCAACCGGACACCCATCTCGGACACCATCGCCGTTTCGCCCGGCGACCAGGTGCGCTTGATGATTCCACCGACCTAACGTGCGCGTCCAGGACGGAAAGCACCCGCGGCCGTCCTGGCGAAGGCTATGGAGACGACAAAACAGAACCGGGAGCCCATGGGCTCCCGGTTCTGTTTCGTGAGACGCTTACGGGAAGATCCGACCGCGGGGACGCCGCCGGGGTGGCGGGCAGTGATCCGGGCCAACGCCGCCACCACGAATCACCACGCCAATGACATCGCCAATGCCGATGCCGGTCCCGTAGTCGCCATTGCCCACCCCTCTGCCGCCAATCCCGCGCCCACCGTCGGTGGGCACGTCAACGGGAAGCGAGGCGGGACGCGGGGCGACCATCGGCACCGTCGGCGCATCAGGAGCCGGCAGGGGAGCCTGTGGCTGCTCCGACACCACCTCGGCGACCTGTACCTCCTGCTGCACTTCCGGCGACGGAGACGTGGTCTCCTTGGGTTCGGTTCCGGTCGTCCTGGAAGCGACCCGGCGAGGTGCACGGGTACGCTCAACCAGCTCAGCGGTCTTCCCCTGCTCCAGCTCCGAGACGAAACGCATCGGCTGGGCATTCGGCTGACCAGCCAGCTCGAGAGTGGTCGAGGACGCCTCGAGATCGCGCTTGAGGTCATCGGCAAGCGGGCCGCCGTCGCGGCCGCCCGAGCAAGAGACGATCAGCGCGGTGACCACGCCGACGGTTACAACGGTTCGTGCTCGCATGCTACCCTCCCACGCGACAACCGGTGACAATACTACTGATCCAACTTGATGCGCATTGCACCACTACGCCATAGAGCATGTTGCAGGCCAACGACTTTGCGGCTTCACGAGCTCGTTTTGCGACTCGGATGTCCCCCGCTGACGACAGAGCGGTGTCTCCAACCGAGGACAGCCGGAAACCACAGACACCAGAGCGCCTGTCCGGGGTAGACACCGGTCGATCGAAAGACCCCAGCTACCTAACGCGGCCCCCTATGACTTCCCTGCGAATGGCTCACGGCTTCCCGCTGGTCTGTGCATTCGCGCTCGCCGCGGGCTGCACCCCCGCCAGTGGGGAGCGCCTCAGCACCGCACAGACCGCCGCGATATCCGACACCCTTCGCAGGATCGTCCGGAACGCCTACGACCTCTCAAAGGGAGACGCCGTCAGGCGCTTCATGTCCGTGTACCCGTCGAGCGGCCGAGTGGTTTCAGCTGCCGGAGGCCGAGTCAGCACGACACGCGACTCCCTTCAGATGTCGATCAATGCGTTCTGGGACGGAGTCGGCCAGCACATGCTGACGCCGACCTGGACCTGGGGAAACATGGACGTCGACGTACTCTCCCCAACGAGCGCTGTCATGACCGCGCAGTACGCAGTGCCGCACTGGACGGATCGGGGTGTGCCCCACGTGATCGGCGGGGTCTGGACTTCCGTGTGGCGCCGGACGAGCGAAGGCTGGCGCATCGTTCACGAACACCTCTCCGACATGCCGCGCCCGCTCGCCGAGCGTATGGAGGCGACCATGCCCCGCCGTGACAGTACCGCGGGGCACTCGCATTAGCCCACCACGTTCAGGTCCAGCCCTTCCGCTCGCGTAACCTGACGATGTGGGCGACATGGTGCGGACCATGCCAGGCATACATCGCCAGCATCCAGTTGAGCGTTCGTTTCCCGTGATCGGGATGTACGAATTCGCGTTGGAAGTCGGCATCGTGCATCGCACGGATGATGCGCAGCCAGCGATCATGCACGACATCGAGGAAGGTCAGCGAGGTGTCGACCGCGGTGGAGCGTGCATCCTCGAGCAGGGCCCACGCCGCCTCGTCGTACGGCTTGATCGTCGGCACGTGCTCCGTGAGCGCGAGCTTCCAGCGCACGTAGGCATTCACGTGGCTGTCGGGAACGTGATGCACGACCTGGCGAACGGTCCACCCGCCGGGCCGATAGGGCTCGTCGAGCTGGGCATCGGACAAGTCCAGTACCGCGGCCCGCAGCGCAGCCGGCGTATTCGCGACGATGTCGACATAGCGCGCCCGTAGCTCCGGCGTGTAGTCGGCGGGTGGCGAGAACTTTCCAGTGGGGTACCGCAGATCGTCCGACATTGGAATAGGAGTGGGTACGAAAGCCAACCGGAATCTAGCGACATCGCGTGTGGCACTGCCGGCGGGTTGTGATGAGGCGCCCGCGCATGCACGATTGGGCGCCGCGTGCTCCCCCACATCTACCGCCCGTCCCCATGTGTCCCGGTACCCGTCGACTCGTCGCACTCGCTGCGGCCCTCCTTCCGTCGCTCGCGCCCGCGCAGCGGCCGCTCAAGGTCTACATCTCCGTCGACATGGAGGGGATCGCGGGGGTGGTGACCTCCGAACAGCTCGGGCCCACTGGCTTCGAGTACCAGCGCGCGCGGCAATTCATGACCGACGAGCTGAACGCGGCGATTCAAGGCGCGCGCGACGCCGGGGCCACACAGATCCTCGTCTCTGATTCGCATGGAAATGGCCAGAACCTCCTCATCGATCAGATTCCGAACGACGTGACGGTCATTCGTTCATGGCCACGCCCCCTGATGATGATGGAAGGCATCGATTCCACGTTCGATGCCGCGATCTTCATCGGGTATCACGCGGGCACCTCGAACGTGAATGGCGTGCGAGCGCACACCGTGTCGAGCGCAAACCTGACAGGGATCGCACTCAACGGCACCCAGATGCCTGAGGGCGGAATCAACGCGGCGATCGCGGGGCACTTTGGCGTTCCCATCGTGATGATCTCCGGCGACGACGCGGCAATCGAAGAAGTGCGCCGCTTCACGGGCTCGATCGAAGGCGCACAGGTGAAGCGGGCCATCTCATTCCACGCCGCCGCCACGCTCGTACCCAAGGCCGCCCAGGAACTGATCCGGCAGCGCGCCAAGGCCGGCGTGGAGCGACGCGCTTCGTTCCGGGCGTTCCGGTTAGGCACCAACATCGCCCTCGAGGTCTCCTTCAAGCATTACCGCGCCGCCGAAATCGCGGCGTACCTTCCGAACATCGTGCGCGTCAATGCCCACACCATCCGCTTCGTGGGCCGCGACATGGTCGAGGTCTCGAGGTTCATCGAGTTCCTGACGACGTACCAGCCGGATTTGAGTCCCTAGGATCAGTGAGTGGCAGGTGGCGGCAGTGGGCAGGCAACCCCTTCTCCCGCCACCTACCACCCACCACCCACTAGTTTTCGCCGACCGCCCGCAGACCACCTCTCAACGACGCAGGACTCCCCATGGATTGGTTCGCCGACCCCAGTGCGTGGATCGGTCTTCTCACGCTCACAGCGCTGGAGATCGTTCTTGGGATCGACAACATCATCTTCATCTCGATCCTCTCGAGCAAACTGCCAAAGGCAGACCAGCCGAAGGCACGACAACTCGGCCTGTTCGGTGCGTTCGTCACCCGTATCCTCCTGCTGCTCTCGATCGCGTGGATCGTCCGGCTGACGCGTCCGCTCTTCACCGTCGCGGGGATCGAGTTGAGCGGGCGATCGCTCATTCTCCTGGTCGGCGGTCTGTTCCTCATTGCCAAGGCCACCTACGAGATCCACGACAAACTCGAGGGAGACACAGAGGAAGGGGCAACGGGCAAGGTCGGACGATCGCTCGTCGCCGTGGTGGTTCAGATCATGTTCATCGACATCATCTTCTCGCTTGATTCGGTCATCACGGCGGTGGGGATGGTGCCGCAGGTGTCGATCATGATTCTGGCCAACGTATTGGCGCTGGCCGTGATGCTGCTGGCGGCGGGGCCGATCTCGACCTTCGTGGACCGTCACCCCACCTTGAAAATCCTCGCGCTGTCATTCCTCGTGCTGATCGGAACGAATCTCGTGGCCGAAGCGCTCGGACAGCACATTCCGAAGGGCTACACCTACTTCGCAATGGCGTTTTCGTTCCTCGTGGAGATTCTCAACCTGCGCCTGCGGGCCAAAGCGAATCCGCTGGCGCTGCGCGACACGCCGCACCTCCCGACCACGGAGGGCGGTCCCTGACTCCCCGAGAGTTGGAGCAGCCGGCGTGTGGCACCACGCGGTGGCGCCGCACCTCTGAGCGGCTCAGAGGTAGCGCGTGCTGAGGATGTTCAGGTGGTGCAGCTCGTGGCCGGCCATCACCCAGGCCAGTGCGCGTACCGACATGCGCGCCCGGTTCGCCGTGCCGCTCCGGTTCCATTCCTCGGGTGTGAGCCCCGCATAGAACTGAACAGTGGCCGCGCGCACGGCGGCGTACTCGTCGCACAGGCTCGCCAGCGTGCGCTGGTCGAAGCTGGCATTGGCGACGAACGCATTCTCGTCGAATCCCGGCAGCTCGGTCTGGTCGGCGCGCGCGAAGCGCATCGCCCGATAGCCGAACACCCGTTCGGCATCAGCAAGATGACCGATCACCTCGCGAATGCTCCATTTTCCTTCGGCGTAGCGCTTGCCTCCCAAAGAGTCAGGGATGGCCCGGAGCGACGCCAGCGTCGCACCGATCTGGCCGGCCAGCGTGTCGACGATGTCGCCGTCGGGTACGCGAGAGACATAGGTCCCGTAGTATGGCGCGTGCTCGTTAGGTGCCGGCCGGGCAGAGCGCAGGGTGAGCGTGTCGGTCATCGTGCGGGCAGCGGAGGAGAAGGTTACTTGCGCGGACGGCGTGACAGCGAACGGAAGTACTCGTTGACCATGTCGCGGTACGCTTGCGGTACGTCATCGCTGCCGCCAAGCACCGGGCCCTGGCGATCGGTGGCCCCGAGCTGCCGGCGCAGGCCGAACTCGAACTCCTTGAATCCCTCGAGCACGGACCCGCGCAACCGCTCCAGCTCCTCGGGATCGTCAAACGTGCGGCCTGCCTCCAGCTCACGGAGCCGGCCGATCAACCGGTCGAGGTCCGCCGTGGAGACGCCGGTGCCGGTGAGTCCGCGCCGCAGGTCCTCGGCCGCTTCACGCTGCGAGCGCAGCTCTCGACCGAACTGCCGAGCATCCTCGGCGGTGAATCGCCCAGGTCCCCCCTGACCGCTGCCGCCGATTTGACCGTTAGGCGAGCGCTCTCCCGGCATCCCGCCGCCCTGGTCGGCGGGCTGTCCCCCCGGGTTGAGGCCACGTCGACCACCATTCTGCTCGCCGCCCTGTTGTCCGCCTTGCCCCGCCTGTCCCCGTTGGCCACCCTGGCCCTGCTGGCCGCCCTGGCCCTGCTGGCCGGCCTGCCCTTGCTGACCTTGCCCCTGCTGTCCCTGCTGCCCACCCTGACCGCTTTGCCCCTGCTTACCCTGGCCTTGCTGACCAGCCTGACCCTGCTGGCCGCTCTGGCTCTGTTGGCCTTGTTTGCCCGCCTGACCCTGTTGGCCCTGCTGTCCGGACTGGTTCTGCTGGCCCTGCTGGTTCTGCTGCCCCTGCTGGCCGGATTGCCCCGCCTGGTTTTGTTCCCCGCCACGGTTCAGACGCTCGCGCATCCGGTCGTCGATCGACGACAGTCCTCGGACGAGATCGCGCGCCTGGGCCAGCGAGCGCGACACACGCTGCGCGCTGTCGTTGCCCGCCACGGAACTGCCGGCGATGCGTGACACGCGCGCGCTCAGCGAATCGAGATCGGTCTGGATCTGCTTCTCGACGTTGTTCGCGTACTCGCGCGACGGCGAACGCATCGATTCACGCGAGAACACGATGCGATCGTCGATGCGCTGGCTTCGAATCGCGCCCGCCGCTTCCCGCATCGCGCGCGCGGTCCCCTGCTGCTGCGATCGCGAGTCGCGGGCCATGCGCTCGAGGTCGCGCTCGAGCCCCGCAACGTCTGACGCCATCGTCTGCTTGCGCTCGTCGGTCCGCCGCTCACGCTCTCCCGCAGCGCCGGGGTTCATCTGACTCACGTCTCGCGAAATCTCGCGCTGTTGCTCGGCGAGCTGCTGGGCGCGACGCGCGGCCTCCTGGACCCCGTTCGCCAGACTTGCCTGACGACTCTCGTCGAGAAGTCGCCGGGCCTGCTCCAGCTGCTGCGACGCCGAGCCGCCCGCACCCTGACTCGACGATCCGTTGGACGCTGCCGACCGTCGCATCTGGTTCGCGGCATCCTGGAGACGACGCGCCGTTTCCTGCATCTCCGGGGACCGCTGTTCCCGTGCCAGGCGCTCGAGCTGTCGCGCCAGCTGTTCCGTTTCATCGGCCAGTTGGCGCTGCGAGCCGCCACCACCGCCCCCGCCGGATTGTTGCTGTCCCCGCTGGCGGAGTCGATCGTTTTCCTGCTGTTGTCTTGCCGCGAGGCGTTTCAGGCGCTCCAGCGTCTCGTCGATGGCTTCCTGCGATTGCTGCTGCTGGCTGCGCTGCACCTGTTCGTACTGATTGCGCAGCTTGTCGTTCTCGAGCTCGAGCAGATCGGCGAGGTCTTCGGCGTTGGCATCCTGCCCACCGCCCCCACCCCCGCCACCTCCTTGCTGCATGCTGACTTGCACATCGCGGAAAACCGCCTCGGCCCGCTCCAGCCACTGCAGGGCCTTCTGCTCGGGCGAGAGCGCATTGGTCAACTCGACCTTCGCCAGCAGTTCTTCGGCGGCCTTCATCGCCGAGTCGGCTCTGGGCATGATCTCCAGCAGGAGACGGAAACCGCTGTCGGCCGCCTGTACGGCGGGACGGCGCAACCGCGTGATGAGCTCCTCGACGCGCTGGCGTAACCGGCCCTGCGAGAGATGAATCGTAGAGACGTCCTCGCGAAGCGTGCGTGCCTGGGTCTCCTGGCTGTCGCGCTGTGCTTTGAAGGTCGCGGCAACGATCTCGCGTTGCGTCGTGACCAGGGCGCCGGGATTCATCTCGCCCCCGCCGCCACCACCCCCTCCTCCCTGCTGGTTCTGGCGGAACTCGCGGCTGAAGGGCCGGACGGTCAGGAAGTAGATGTCGCTCGCGGCGCGCTGCCCGCCCGGGATGCCGCTGTTGTCCCACGCCCGGGCGTAGTACGCGATGACATCACCAGGCTCGAGGCCTAACTCTTCGAGGAAGATCGTGTGGCCTGCGGTCATGTCCCGCGAGCGCTGCCCCGTTCCTTCGGTGAGAGTGACGGTCTTTTCGGGCCCACCGTTCACGCGATACACCAGCTCCATGCGACCGACACCATAGTCGTCGGATGCCTGGGCCTCGATCAGCACTTCGTCCACAGTCGTGGGCCGCAAATCGCGCCCGGGTTTACTGATCGTTACCGTGGGCGGCCCATCGTCGAGCGCGTCCACCACGTATTCCACCCTTCCCGGGACGCGCGTGCCATCCTCGGCGTCCAGCTCAACGCGGTAGAAGCCGTCGTTCTTGACGACGATGGTGGTGGCCAGTGTCGTGTCATTCACCGGCTGCAGCTCGATTCTCGTCTTGCCGTCGTCGAGCACGAGACGGCCTCCACGCACCTTGCGCGTCGCGCGCACCTTGATGGTCGCCCGCGTGCCACGCAGTGCGGCAATGTCGCCGCTCTCTTCGATGGTCTCGGGGGGCAGCCCCGTATACGCCGGGAAGCGGAGCTCGACCGACAAACCGTTTACAGCAGGGAGATCACGCACGGTCAGGCGACCGACGTCGGAACGCACGCCGCTGGCCTCGACGAAGTACTCGGCGTCCTCCGCCACGTCGAACAACCGCGCGCGGAATCCCGTGGAGTCGGCCGACGGACCCATCGGAATGCGCGCCCACTCGCCCGCCTTGCCGCGTCGAACCACGACCTCGACCAGCTCCGCGGAGAACCCCGAGAGCATCGCGTCGATCTGGACGTCGCTTCCCTTCGCGACGGTCGCGTCACCAGGTTCGATGGCGATCGAGTAGACCGGTGCCACACTGGGATTCTGCCACGGCGTCAGGAGCAGCCGTGCCCCCTGCCTGACATACCCGGGACCCAGCAGAATCAGACTGGCGACGGCCGCCATCAGACACGCGGTGAGAACGCCTCCCCGAACGGTGGACGTGCGTTCGAGCTGCGGGACTTCTGCCGCTCTTTCAAGCCGACGCACCGCGTCAGCAATCAAACCACGCTCCAACAATGGGGACCGCACTTCGGCTGGGAGCGGACGCTGTTGCACTTCAACCGCGGAGATGACGGCGCCGTCGAGCGAGGGGACACGCTCCTCGAGATAGAGGGCCAGCCGGTCATCGGTGATGCGTCGCAGCAGCGGATACAGCACCCATCGCACGCCAACCACGGCCGCGACCAACCCCAGGAGGATTCGCGCCCACAGCACGCTGCTCGGCGTGAAGCGCATGCGCTCCATGACTGCGGCGGCGCCCCAGATCGTGACTCCGAGGGCGGCAACGACGATTGCCGAGCCGATGGCCAGATGGCGCAAACGCCAGCGGCGGCGTGCACCCGTGAGCGCCGCTCCCAGCGCGGCCACCGGATTCGTTCGTTCGGCCAATTCTCGCATATGCGCTCCTACACCGGTTCCAGTCGGTTCGCGCTCGCGCGGCGTGCCAGGATTCCCTCCACCAGGAGGATCGCGGCCGTCACCGCTAGAATGTACCACCACAGCGACTGTCGTTGCTCCCGTTCCGTGAGCAGCTGTTGCGGATCGGGGGCCGCGGAGGCCGTCGTGCTGGTAGAGGGTGCAAGCGCGTTGGTCAGCCGCAGAACGTCAAAGCTTTGAAAGTCCAACTCGTCGGGCGCAATGTTGGCCGCCAGCAGTCGGGGCTCCGCGTTGGGTACCCCTGATGGCCGGATCTCGTAGATCCCCGCCTCCCGGATGTCCAGCGTAGCGGGATTGCCTTCGCCGCCAACGCCAAGACGCTTCTTCGACGGCGTCACGATGCTCCAACGCGCGTTTGCAACCGTCGTCCCCGCCCCTGCCACGTCGACGGGCTGGACGGACTCTCCCACCGCGTAGTACCGCTTCTGGTCGCGATACGCCGCGGCGTAGCGGACGAGCTGGTGAACGAACGGCAGGAACACCGGCTGGCGCGGAAGATCGTTCCAGTATCCGTCGAAGCTCGATCCCCAGGTGAGGATCCGGCCGCGTCCCAGCTGGTGCTCGGTCAGCGCGGCGGATCCATCATCAAAACGGGCGAGAACGCGTTCGGTGGTATCGATCGCGCGATACCGGAAGAAACGCGCGGCGGACAGGTCTCCGCTGCGCGCGCCGCTGAAGACGGCAAGCGCCTGGTGGCCGCGATCGATGAACCCGAGAACCGCGCCTCGCTCGCCCAGGCGGTCGGTCGGATTGGCGATCTCGCCGGGCACGAGTGCCTTCCCGTTCCCTGGCCACGTTCGCGCCGAGGACCGTTCGCCTAACACGTTGATCAGCCCACCGCCGGCGCGAACATGTGCGTCGAGCCGCGCTGCGCCAATGCCCGGGGGCACGCCGGCGTCGGCGAGAATCACCACTCGCCGCTCCGCCAGGTCGGCAGCCGTGGCACGATCGGACCGCCTGACGAGTACGTCAAAGCTCGGTGCGTCACCGATCTCCAGCGCGCGTGTCAGGAATATCCCCCGTTCGGGCAGCGCCTCCCCGTGCTCGACGACCAGGACCGGGACCGTCGGCGGTCGCGACAGGAGGAAGTTGAACTCGTCGTCGCCGGTGAGCTCGTCGCCGTCAATGGCGATCCGGGCCGCCACGGCGCGACTCGGCACCGGGATTGCTCCGAAGCTCACGGTCGCGCCCCCGTCGCGCGGCACGTCGACGGTGCTGCGAGCGACCTCCCGGCCCTCCACCTCGAGCCGTGCGCCGATGCCACGCTCCGCTGCTCCCAGTTTGACGATCCGCGCGCTCACCGAGACGCGGCTCGCATCGCCCCCGGCGTCCCGGCGCACCTCGACCGACCTCACGGAGCGATCGCTCACGGCCCCGCTCACGTCCACCGGCCTGATCTCCGTGCCGGGAGGGAGGGTAATCTCGTCCGTGAGATCCCAACTGGACCGCTGGAAGTCGCTGATGACCACGACGCGGAGTTTGGGCAGCTCGCTGCCGCCCAGCACGCGGCTGGCCAGCGTGATGGCCGGCGCCAGCCGCGTGCTCTCATCTCCCGGCGTGATCGAGTCGATCGCGGCACGCAGCTGGTTCTTGTCTCCCGTCGGATCGTTCACCGCCGCGGCGCGACGATCGAATGGAATGACCGTCAGCCGGTCCGCCGCATCGAGCGCATTGATGATCGTGAGGGCCTCGGCCTTCGCGCGCGCCCATCGATTCGCGTAGCGCATGCTGAACGAACGGTCCAGCAGCATGACGACTTCGGTCCCGCGTCGGGTATCGGTCGCCGCCGACGGCGTGCGGGAGAGCACCGGCCGTGAGAACGCCAGCGCCGCCAGCGCGATCACCGCGCAGCGGGCCAGGAACAGCAGCCAGTCACGAATCCGCTGCCGGCTCGAGAAGGGGTACGGTGTTCGCCGGATGAACATCAACGACGGGAATGCCAGCGCCTCCTTCTTCTCCTTGTGCACCAGGTGCACGAGGAGTGGCACGATCACCGCCGCCGCGGCGGCCAGAAAGATCGGGGCGAGGAGCGCGAGTGGAATCATCGCACCGTCTGCATGCGCTCGCGCCTGACGAGATATTCGAACAGCATCTGGTCCAGCGGTTGCGACGTGTCCACGAGCGCGTAGTCGATCCTGTACTCACCCAGCTTCTTTCCCATGGCGGCGACGTGCCCCTCCATGGCTGCGAGATAGTCCTTGCGCAGTTTGCCGGGAATGACCGGCATGCGCATGCCGGTCTCGACGTCGCGGAACGTGGTGGCGTCGTCGTACGGCAGCGTCCGTTCGGCGGCATCCAGAATGTGCATCACGATGATGTCGTGTCCCGCGTCGCGCAACGGACCTAACGCGGCGACGACCGCGGAGGGTTCTTCGTACAGGTCGGACAGGAGGAGGAACATGCTGCGTCGCCGCCGGTTTTCGGCAATTTTCGCCAGGGGCCGCGCCAGCGCCCCCTTCCCCAGGGGTACGGCTCGATCGATCGCGTGCAGGACGTTGGCCAGGTGCTTGGCCGACGCCGGGACGATGTCGCGCACGTCATCGTCGAACGAGACGAAGCCCACGCGGTCCCGTTGCCGGTGCGAGAAATACGTGAGGCAGGCGCCGAGATACTTGGCGTACTCCAGCTTCGTCATGCGCTCGTGCTTGAAGCCCATCGACGCCGACACGTCGAGCAGCACGACAAAGTTGGTGTTGGTGTCGGCTTCGAAGGTCTTGAGATAGAACCGGTCCGTCCGCGCGAACACGCGCCAGTCGATGTGCCGGATGTCGTCACCCGGCATGTAGGCGCGATGCTCGGCGAAATCGGTGGAGAAGCCGAGGTGGGGCGAGCGATGCAGCCCCGAGATGAACCCTTCCACGACCCATCGCGCGACCAGCTCCAGATCACCGATGCGCGCCAGGACGGCCGGATCGATGAACCGCGCGCCGGGCATGCCGGCGTGACGGTCTTCAGCGGACGGCCGAGCAGGAGCGGTCATCCTAGAGCCGGCCCCTCGGCCGCGGCACACTCTCCACGAGCTTCCCGATGATATGGTCCGTCGTTATGCGCTCGGACTGCGCGTGAAAGTTGGTGAGGATGCGGTGCCGCAGGATCGGCGGCGCCAGTGCCGCGATGTCCTCGAACGACACATGGTAGCGGCCCTGCATGAGCGCCCGGGCCTTGCCGCCGAGGACCATGTATTGCGCCGAGCGTACAGAGGCGCCGTACGTCACCCACTGCTTGATGAAGTCGGGAGCGGTAGGAGAATGCGGCCGGCTCGCGCGCGTGAGGTGCACCGCATAACGAGCGACCGACTCGGCCACGGGGACCCGCCGGACCAGCCGCTGGAAGGCCACGATGTCGCGGCCGGTGATCGCGTGTTGGAACTTGTGCGACTGAATCGACGTGGTCGTCTGCACCACCTCCAGCTCCTCGTGCTCGCTCAAGTACTCGATCACCACCTGGAACATGAAGCGGTCGAGCTGCGCTTCAGGAAGCGGATAGGTCCCCTCCAGCTCGATGGGGTTCTGCGTGGCAAAAACAAAGAACGGCTCCTCCAGCGTGTATGTCCGTCCCTGCACCGTCACGCGGTGCTCCTGCATGGCTTCGAGCAGCGCCGACTGTGTCTTGGGCGGCGTGCGGTTGATCTCGTCGGCCAGCACGATGTTGGCGAAGATCGGACCGGGAACGAACGCCATGCGCCGCCGTCCGGTCTCGGCATCCTCCTGGATGATGTCGGTGCCAGTGATGTCCGACGGCATCAGGTCTGGCGTGAACTGGATGCGGGAGAATTTGAGGTCCAGCACCTGTGCCAACGTATGAATGAGCAGCGTTTTGGCGAGCCCGGGAACGCCGACGATCAGGCAATTGCCCCCCGCGAACAGCGCGATCAGCGCCTGCTCGATCACATCCTCCTGTCCGACGATGAGTTTTCGCAGCTCGGTCGTGACCGCCGCACGTCCGTCGCGCAGGCGGTCCGCAAGGGCAATGTCGTCGGGCGCCTCCAGCGCCACTCCGTCTTGTACGATCGTGTTCACGCGTCTCCTGAGGGTTAGTGCGTCATGGCGTACAGCACGTAGTTCACGGCCAGCTTGTATGCTTCGTTGGTCAACGCAATCGGCAGATATCCCTCGTCGGAAAACTCCATATAGTCGCCGATGTCGTTGTTGTAATTCGCGACCATCACCAGCCGCTTGGACGGATCGTTGTCCTCGTAGGCGCCGTAGAACTCGGACGTCAGACCACCGTAGTTCGGGTGGGCCATTTCCAGCGATTCGATGCGGAAGAACGAATCGAAGATGGGATTGGCGAGGTCGAGCTTCACGAGGCGCAGGTTCGGGAAGGCCTCGCGCCATTTCGCCTCGAAGTTGTACCAGTGCTCCCCGGCGAAGTCGTCGAAGATGATGAACCCGCCCTTGTTCACGTAGTCGCGTACGTTCGTCAGCTCCTGGGGGGACATCGTCCAGAACCCGGGCTCCGACACGTAGGCCACAGGATACTTGTAGATCTCGGGGTCGTCGAACGAGAGGATGTTGCTCCCATCCATGTGCGGGCGGACCGCCGTGACTTCATCGAGAATCTTCATGAAGTGATTCTCGGCGCGCGGGTAATCGTGGTCCCACTTGAGGTCCCACGACCCGCCTAACGGCTCGAATCGCACGCGAACGAAGGTGAACTGCCCGTCGTAGTCGACGTTGGGATTCGGGTTGTTGCCCGGCGACCCGCGCCCGCGACGCTGGGCCGCCACGGTGAGTACCGGAACGACCACCGCCAGCAGCAGCAGCCATCGCCATTGCAGTCGCTTCATGGAGCCTCCGGCTTTCGCAGCGTCAACAGGAGTTCCTGTGCCTTTTCATAGTTGGGCGCCAGGTCGAGCGCGCGCAACACCTCGCGGCGCGCCGAGGCGGCGTCACCTGCGTCGGCGTAGGCCCTGGCCAGGAGGTACAGCGCCTCGACCCGGTCCGTCGGGTCGAGCGCAACCAGCGCCCGCCGCGCTCGAACGGCGATCGCGTGCATCTTGGCCCCGGATGCCAGAACAGCGAGCGTATCATGAACGCCAGCGTCGAACGGCGTGATGAACAGCGTGCGCTCGAGCGCAGTTGCCGCGCCCGGCGTGTCGCCGCTTTCCTGGAGCAGCCGCGCGAGTTGGACGTTCTCCTCGAAGGCGGACTCGTTGCGCGACCCGATCGCCGCCAGCTCGGCCATCGCCTTGGCTTTGTTCCCGCGCTTGAGATGGATCTGCGCGAGAAGGTGGTAGGGGCTTCCCTCGTCGGCAAAGGACGGGAAGAGCGCCTTGGCGCCTTCGAGCGTCCTCACCGCCTCCTCCCACTGCTCGGCGGCGATCGCTGCGACTCCCGAGCGCACGGCGGTGTAGAGCGGTCCCTCCCACTGCATCCTCGCGTCGGTGCCCTCGCCGACAGCCTTCGGCTCCACCGCGCGGAACTCGGCGGCGAATCGCTGCCTGAACCACGCATCGAATTTCTGATCAAATGCCTCCGTGTTCACCCCCGCGACCGCCTGGAATGCCTCAGCAGTCGTCTTCCCCGTGCGATAGGCATCCAGCAGACGTCGAACGCCGGCAATGCCGTAGTCGCGCTCGATCATGTCGCACACGTACGAGGCCAGGGCGTACGAGAGCGGCACCTCCTCGGCAAAGCGCGGCCGCACGAAGCCATCGTTGAGTCGCGAGACGGGATGCAGCCGTCTCGCCTTGTAGGCGGCGATCAGCGCAGGAGACACGTCGCTGCCCCACCCCGGACGGGCACGGCGCTCCTCGTACACGGAGAGTCCTTCGGAGAGCCAGCGGGGAATCCGGTTGTCCGTCGCGCCCAGCGTGAAGGTGTGCGCGAGCTCGTGCCAGAGCGTGGAACCCCAATTGAACTCCCCGACCTTTCGGGCCGCAGGTGAATCCATCGCCACCACCCCGCCAAAGCTCACACCTAACGCGCCCAGACCGGCGAGACCGACGGTGCGAACCGAAAAGTCTGCATGGCTGCGGAAGATCTCGACGCGCACCGGCGTCGGCGGGCGATAGCCGTAGCGCGCGGCCAGCGAATCGTACGCCTGCTCGGCGAGCGGTCCGGCGAACAGTGCCATCAGGTCCGCGTCCTTCTTCTCCACCATGATCACGAAACGTGGCGTCGTGACCTGCGTGTAGTCCTTGAACGTGTCGGTGAGGTCGAGCGTGTTCTTGACCCACGGATCGTACGGATCGAGGGCGAACGACTTCTGGAGGTTGGCCGCCCCCTCGTTCACCTCGCCGATCCGCATCTGGTTGATGCCTAACAGGGCGAGCGCGCGAGCCGATCGCGGGTCGCGCTGGACGCCGCTCCGGGCAAATGCGGCCGCTTCGCGGTACAGCCGGTTGCGGGCCGCGACGTCTGCGAGCACTACCTCGGCCGCGGCGGAACCGACCAGGCGCAGGTGAGCCCGGTCGAGGGCGGCCTGGTGACCGGCGCGGTCGCCAGCGATGTACCGCGCGGCCGCGAGCGCGATGAGAGGAGCCGCTGCACCAGAATCCACGGCCAATCCCTTTTGCGCCTCGGCGCTGGCGTCGTCGTAGCGCTCGACGTCGATGAGCTGCATCGCAGCGAGCGCCCTGCCCTCAGGCGAGGATCCGTTGACCTCGAGGCTCTTCTGCACATGGGCACCGGCCGTGGGTCGGCCGTCGAAGTCGTCCAGTCGCGCCATCGCCAGCAACGCGCGCGGATGCCGTGGGTTCACACGCAACACATGGTCGAGCGCCTCGCGCGCGACGTCCGCGTTGAACTTTTCCAGGGACATCTCGGCCAGCTGCACGTGGCCCTCGAGCTCGAGCGAGTCCTTCGCATTGGCCTCGTCAAAGGCGCGCAACGCATCTTTGTACAGCTGTGGATCGTCGCGGCCGAGCATGCGGCAGGCCAACGCCACGGCGCGAAGGTCGTTGCCACTCAGTCGCGCCTTGGAGCCGTTGTACACATTTATGAAGTAGTCGAACTCGCGTTTGGCCGCGTCGTGCTCTCCCCGTTCGAACGCCAGCAACGCCAGCTCGTACCTGGCGAGCAGTGAATCCGGCCCGCGCGCAGCGGCCTGGAACGCCTGTCCAGCCTCGGCAAGGCGTCCCCGTGCGCGCAGTGCATAGCCATGGTGCAACGCGACCCGGTGGCGAAGCCCCGGTCGCAGGACGAGGCGAGCGGCAGTGTTGATCGCGTCCTCGACCCGGCCCACGTCGACCATCGCGCGGATCAGCACGACGGCGGCCACAGCATTGCTGCTGTCAGCCGCAAGTGCACGTTCCGCTCCTGCGATCGATTCCGTGTACTGGCCGCGCCGATACAGCTCGCCGAACGACGCATTCGCGGCGGCGTCCTGCGCGCACGCGGCCAAGGGCGACAGCGTGACCAGCAGACTCAAGGCCGAGCGCAGCACGATCATGGCTTCTTCGGCTCCAGCGCTCGGAGTGCGCGCGTCTTCTCGGCCAGTTCGAGCAGGAGTGGTTCGAGTGCCTTCTGGTACGCGTCCTCGGACATCGCGGCGCGGCGGCTCCGCAGCGAGTCGATGCGGGCCTCGACGGCACGCCGCTCCTCGATGAGCCGGGCGGCCCGCGGATCGGACGCGACGTTGGCACCGCCTAACGGCTCGAGGAAGAACGCGCGCGCCCGCGGGCCGTCCGGTCCCCTGTCGCTGGCATCGCCGTGGCCAACGCCATCCCCGTCGTCGTCGAGCATGGGGTGCTCGCTGGGCAGCCGGTTGCCTTGCTCGAACATCTTCTCCACTTCACGCCGGGCGTAGGTAAACGCTTCGAGCAGCGAGACACGCCCATCCTTGTCGGTGTCGCCGGTCGCCGTCACCAGCGCTTTGACGAAGTGCGATGGAAAGAACGTTTCGTTCTGCTCCCGCGCGCTCTTGGTGGCGGTGATGATGATGCGATTGCTGCCGCTCAAGGCCTTCACGAACTCGCCGCTGGCACTGGCCGTGTTGGCCACGACGACCATGGCCTTCGACGGCGCGAGGACGCGCGCAAAGTCATCGACGGTCATGTCCGGCCCCGGAAGATTGAGCCGCGGGGCGTCTCCTTGCGCGCTCCCGTGGCCGAACAGGATCACGACCAGCCGGTCCCCTTCACGCCCGCCAGCGACCATCCTGCCTAACGTGCCCTCCACGTTCGCCTTCGTGGAGCGACCACGGATCCGCGCCGGATCGCGCGCGCTGTCTTCGGCGAGATACCAGACCATCGAGTCCGCGATGGCAAACCGGGTCCGCGCCGCGTCCACGAGCGACGTCCCCATGGCGGTGAACGCCTCGGCAAAGCGTTTTTCTCCGCTCACCCCGGATATGACGAGGAGCCACGTGCGTCCCATGCCCTGCGGGCCGCACGCGACCGCTCCGCAGGCGTGACCCGACGCCTGCCGGCCGGCCGCATGCAGCGCGGCCAGCGCACCGCCCACCGCCATCAGGCGTCGCACCACCCCCATCAGGCCATCCCCCGACGACGACGCAGAAACCACTCGCCACCTAACGCGATCAGAAGCACCATCAGGACCAGGGGCATGTCCCAGAGATCGTTCCTCTTCACCACGGTGGAACCACTGGGACTGTACACGATGTCCTTCACGATCTCGCCTGCCGTCGCCGGTGTGTAGTACCCACCCCCCGTCTCCTCGGCCACTTGTTGCAGCAGCGAGGCGCGTAGCTCGGCACCGAACTGCTCATCGGTCGGTTCAGCAACTCGCACGTACCCCGGCCGGCTGTCCGTCGTATCTCCCTTGGAGACGGACTGCAGGACGATTTCGTGCACACCCGGCCGATCCGGAACGAACGACGCGGTGTATTCCCCGTCCCGATCGACCGTCCAGTCGAACGACATCGGCGACGCCCTGCTCCCAGGGCCTGTCACCAGACCCGTCACCGACGCCCCGTTTGCCTTGAGGAACGCGGCATCGCTGACGACCGCCGTCACCGGCACAGCCTCCCCCGGCCCTGACTCCTCGGGCGCCGCGACATCCACGCGATCTGGAACGTCGCTCACGATCCAGCGGAGCATCTGTCGCCACAGGGTTTCGTGCGTCGAGTCAGCCACCGAAATGGTCGCGTGCATCTGCCAGAGCCAGGTGTCCTGCGCCGCGAGGCCAAGCACACGACCGCGCCCGAAGCGCTGCACCGCCAGCAATGGACGCGATCCTGGACCGTCCCCGGTCGTTCCGGTCAGCAGCACCGTAGCTCCCGGCTTCGCCCGCAGGAGCATGTTGACCGAGGTCAGCGGGGGCAGCGCCGTCCAGCGCGCCGCGGTCGCTGAATCGTTTGGCCCGATCTGCAGCGCCGGATGGAGCGCGCCTAACGGCGTTGGTTGCGCGCGGAGCTCGTGCGCGGTGCTGTCCGCTGTGCCGAGACCCAATTCGAACGGGAAGGCATCGGACAGGGGCGTGCCGGCATAGCCTCCTTCGGCATAGGCCGACCGGCCGCCCAGGAACAGCAGGCCGCCACCGCGCTCACTCGCGAAGTCAGACAGCATCCGCAGTTGATCGGCGGTGAAGAAGCTCGCTTCGATGCTGCCCAACACGATCCCGCGGTACGAGAACAGATCCTCACGCGTCTGGGGAAACCCACTGGCCAGCTCCAGACTGTCGTCCACGCCGAGTCGCAGGAACTTCTCCTTGGCGGACCGGAGCAGAGTCACCAACTGAACGTTCGGATCGCCCTCCACTGCCCGGCGCGCAAACTTGAGCTCGAACCGCGGCTCCCCTTCCATATAAAGGATCTTCTCGCGCCGGTCCCGGACCACGAGCAGCGTGCGTCGCTCGTTGTTCTCGCGCACAATCTCCCCGTCCTGTACCGGCACGTGGACGCGAAGGAGCCGGGCCCCGGTTTCCGTCGCCGGGACGCGCACTCGGACCTGTACCGCCTCGCCGTCCTTGGGCATTACGACAGTCGCCGAGCCAACGATCCGGCCGGAGTCCTCCACCACCACTGGGAGACGCGAGCCGCCGAGGCCCCGCTGCACGACAACGACGGTGAGGAGGACAGTCGAGTTCTTCAGCACGCTGCGTGGCGCGTCGATGCGCGCAATCTCCACGTCTCGCGCGAACCGCGGAGTGCCAATCCCAATGGCGTACACAGGGACGGCGCGTGATCGCAACGACAGAAGTTGTTCAGTTATGCCGGGGGACGTCCCCGTCACGGTCGAGTTGTCCGCACCGTCCGACAGGACGACGATTCCCGCGAGCGGCGCTCCAGCCAGCTCATCCTGCACACGGAGCATCGCCGACAGGAGTCGAGTACGCGTTCCGTCGTAGGCGATCGCGGCTGGGTCGTTCACGCGTCCCGTGGCCGAGACGCGATACACTCGCGTCTGGTAGCGAGGGGCGAGCGCCTTGAGCAGCGAGGAATCGGCCGCGCCAACAAGAGATACGACCGCGCTGGATCTGGGCTGGCCACCCACGTCGGCAATGCGCATGCTGCGGGAGTCATCGACGAGGACCGCCACGATGTTCCGCTGTGTCACCGACTCGGCGATCACGAGGACAGGACGGGCGAGCGCGAAGCCCAACGCGGCGACGGCGATCACGCGCAGGATCCCCAGCACGATGCGGTCACGTCGCCCGAAGCTGGCTGACGAGCGGGCGTACTGCATCGCGCCCGCCGCGGCGATCGCTCCCACGGCGAGCCAGACCATCCAGACCGGAATCGGTGGAGCAAACGACAAGCTCCCCCGCGCGTACGCGGCCGGCCGGTATTTCAACAGGAACTCGAGAATGCCCTCCACCTCAGGTCCTCAGGGCGTCAGAATCGGAAAACGGCAGCTCTCCAGTACCGTACGAGGTGGCCGCACGATCCGCTGACCGGCCCCTCTATGGAAACTGCGTGAGCGCGCACCGCTTTGCACGGGGGGAGGGACGAGGCGAGCCGAAGGAGAGGTGAAACCCCCGGACTCGACGGACCGTGTGCCGACTCGCTCGTTAGGCATGACCGACCGGCCATGACGCGGGGCCTGCACTGGACCACGAGGTTACCTCTGGCAACTGGTTCCTCCACAAAAACAAAGGCCGCGCCAGGGCGCAGCCAGTGTGAGACGTCGTGGAGGAGCAACGTGTTAAGGCATGCGCGAAGCACACGTCTCGATGTGCGCTTCAGGAACGGCTTTCCGGTATGCAGATAACGCGTGTTGCAAGGCGAGCAGCGCCGATGCTTCGAGGTCATACTCCATCGCCAGCTTCTTGAGCCCGTCCCGCGTATGCGTCCCCAGCTGCCGCGTCCGCAGATCACTGGCACTGTGCCGCCGCTCATACTCTCGACTGGCTTGCCACAGAAGCAGCGCTTTGCGATGCCACTCCTCGTCCTTGTAGGCCCCGTTGGTCGGAGAGCCTGCGTAACTCGCTCTAGCCTGGTGCAATGCCACGTCGCAGATACTCGCAATCTCGAGCGCCGCGAATTGCTCCTCATCCAGCGCACCGGCTTCGACGAGCGCTGAATAACGCTGGCGCTGCCGTACGCACTCGGCTGCGGCCCGGTAGAGGCGATCGGCGGGAGCCCGTGGACCCGCGATCGCGGGATTGTCCGAGGTTATTGGGGTGGGGCGCTTGGTGCGAGCCATATCCTGCACAATGGATCGGGGGGAGGGAAGTCTAGGCCTGTAGAGTAGGTTGTCGGTAGTGGGTGGGCGGAGGAGGCGGTAGATGGGAGGCGGATGGCTGGCGCCGTGGGTGACCCGAGGCGCGCTGGAGCCGTCCACTCGAAGACCGCCCTGACCCCAAGCGGCCTTCCGCGATTTCGTCGAAGAACTCGAGCTGCTGGTCCGGTCCCGCTACGGGCTGATCGTGATCGACACCTGGGAGATCGACCGGGCCGATCGGGCGCTCCGGCACGTTGCCTCGCAGCTCTCGCTCACATTCCATGCGTGGGCGCGAAGCAAGGGGATTCGACGCCGCCCGGAGGCCGGTGCCCGCCTCATCGACGACACGGCGCTGCCGAGCGATGCGCTCCGGCACGTCGAGCGTGAAGGGTCGGGCGTCTTTCACTTTCCGTTGCTCGGCCATTTCGTCGAGGATCCGGTCGTCGTCTCATGCCTCCATGAGGCGGCGGACCGTTTCCGGAATCGGCGCGGGTCGATCGTGATCAGCGGTCGGGAGATCCGAATGCCGGAATCGTTGCGCCAGCACGCGATTGTTGTCCGACTCCCGGCCCGGACCATCGACGAATACCGTGCCCTCCTCGAGCGTGTCGTCCGCGAACACACCGCACGGATGCCGGTTCGCGCCGACCTCACCAACGAGACGCGATCGCGCCTTCTGCATAATCTGTAGGGGCTATCGATGGTCGAGGACGAGAATATCATCAAGCTGCTGATCCTTGTCGACTGAGCCCTGTCGGA
>JBQTIW010000189.1:0-4587 GCA_052387735.1 Gemmatimonadaceae bacterium | reverse complement strand
GTCGACCGTGGACTTCTCGATGTCTGTTTCAGCGCTGCAGCTGGAACAGGTCGTCGTGACGGGCTCCGGTCAGGCTGTCGAAGTGAAAAGGCTGGGCAACACGGTCGCGACGGTGCAAGCGCCACAGTTCGCACCGATCGCCAATGCGACCGAGTTACTGCAGGGTCGCGAGCCGGGCCTTGTGGGGCTTCCGTCGTCAGGTTTGACGGGGGAAGGTGCGCGCATCCGCATCCGTGGAAACGCGTCACTCTCGATGTCCAACGAGCCGATCATATTCATCGACGGGATGCGAATGAACGGGTCCGGTGGGTTCGGCAATAACGTGGGAGCAGGCGGTGGCGGTACGCCGTCGCGACTTGACGACATCGACCCGTCCACGATCGACCGGATCGAGGTCTTGAAGGGCGCGGCGGCTGCGACCCTGTACGGCACCGAGGCGTCCAACGGCGTGATCCAGATCTTCACGAAAAAGGGATCATCGGGAGCAGCGCGCTGGACCTTCCAGGGTGAGCAGTCGATGCTGACCTATCCCGAAGACCGGGTGAAGCCAGCGTTCGGTTTCGCGGGCAATGCGAACAGCTGCACGGGAGCGAACCTCGTCGGCGGTCTGTGCACGGCGGCAGGCGCTTCGGCCCACGCGACAAGGCTCTCGCAGTTCTACGGCCGCACCGTCGCTCCGTTCAGCCTCATCGAGTCCGACTGGCCGACTCGACCAATGGAAACGGGCATGGGCTCGGCGCTGAACGGAACGGTCAACGGCGGCACGCAAACCTACACGTACTTCGTGGCCGGCCGATACGCGTACGAGAACGGACCGATGGGGCTCGAAGAGCTCGGCCCATCGCGCGACATCAATAGAAAGCTCTCCGGCAATAGCAATGTGGGTCTCGTCGTGAGCAATAACCTGCGCATGAACTTCCGCGCCGGATACTACGACACGCACCAGGAGACGCCGCAGAACAACAACAACATTTACGCGATCACGGCGCTGTCCATGTTCGGCAAGCCGGAACTCGCCAATTGCGATCGGTCGACGGTTTCCGGTCCGGGTACGTGCTCCGGTGCAGGAAACATGTCCGGCAATGCGGCATTTATGACGGTGCGCGAGGCGTATGGCTCCGAGACCCATCAGGACGCGGGTCGCTTCCAGGGCGTCATTGATGCGTCGTATACGCCAACGACCAATGTCACCTGGTCGTCGACGGTTGGTGTAGACGCGACGGACGACCGTTCGTTCAGTTTCCGCGCATTCGGACACAACGTCGACCAGTTCACCGGTCAGACCGTGAACGGAGCGCGTGGCTCGAACGCCCGCAAGGACCGGCAGTACACGATCGACTCCAAGCTCGCCTGGAAGGCAAACCTGCTGGGAATTGAGTCGGACTTTGTGGCGGGTCTGCAGGGCTTTGTCTCCCGCACGTATCAGGTGGGTGGCACCGATGCGAACTTCCCTGGTCCAGGCATCGAAGTCGTCGGCGCCGGGAACGTGCAGGTCGTCAACGAGACCCTGAACGCGACGACCAACGGCGGATACTTCGTGCAGGAGCAGCTCGCCCTCGCGGACTGGATCTTCGCAACAGCGGGGGGTCGCTATGACTACTCGTCGGCATTTGGCGAAACCCAGAAGGGTGTCTTCTACCCGAAGGTCTCGATCTCGCTGGTGCCGTCGGACATGTCCGGGTGGAATTCACCGTTAGGCCTCAACACGTTCCGCGTCCGCGCGGCGATTGGCAAGTCGGGCCGCCAGCCGGGCGCGTTCGACAAGCTGACGACCTACCAGCCGATCACATCCACGTTCGGGTCGGGTCTTCGCCCGCAGAACCTGGGCAACCCGGACCTCAAGCCGGAAATCTCCACGGAGTGGGAAGCGGGGTTCGAGACGGGCTTCATGAACAACAAGGTCGGCCTTGACTTCACGTACTGGAACCGCAAGGTCGAAGACGTGCTGGTCGCCAAGCAGTTTGCGCCGTCCGGTGGATTCCAGCAGCTGCAGCTGGCCAACATCGGTGAGCTCGAAGCGCACGGCTACGACATGACCGGCAAGCTGTTTCTGGTGCAGAGCGCCAACGTGTCGCTCGATCTGTTCGCCAACGGCGCGTACATCTTCCAGAAGGTCGCCTCGTTAGGTGGCGCCGCTCCCCTCAAGGTCGGTGGCTCCTATCCTCGCTATCGCAACTTCATTAAGGCGGGTGAGGCACCCGGTGCGCTCTTCGGCGCCAAGACCCTGCAGTCCTGCGCGGCCCGTCCGACCGGCAAGACATACAAGTGCCTCGCTGCCGGCCAGTTGCCGTACGACCAGAACGGCGACGGCATTCCCGACACCGAGGCTCAGCTCCTCACGTACCTCGGCCAGGCGCGCACGCTGGATAACCTGAACCTCATGCGCGTGGACGAAGACGGCGACGGCGACTTCCTGGATCACGCTGATGGCAAGCCGTATCCAGACTGGCAGGGCGCCTTCGGGGCGAACATGACGCTGAAGCGCAACTGGCGCGTGTCGACGCTGCTGGAGTATCGCGGTGGCGCTTTCCGG
This sequence comes from Gemmatimonadaceae bacterium, assembly GCA_052387735.1. Lineage (GTDB taxonomy): Bacteria > Gemmatimonadota > Gemmatimonadetes > Gemmatimonadales > Gemmatimonadaceae > RBC101. Next base: position 2,054 of record JBQTIW010000189.1, on the reverse strand, counting down.
GTTACCAACCTCACGGACCAGTTCCGAAACGCCAATCCGCTGATCGGACGCAACACGCTCAAAGCCGCAACCGCGGAAGCGACGGTGCAGAACCCGGCGTCGACGGCCCAGCAGCGCCTGCAGGCGGCCAAGGACTGGATCAAACTGAAGGCGCTCTCGCCGTACGATGGCCTTAACGGCAGCGAGAGTGGTTCCATGGTTCGGCTGCGCGAACTCTCTCTCACGTATACCGCGCCAACCAGCATGGCGGCGAGGATTGGCGCGAAGGACCTGGCTCTCACATTGTCTGGCCGCAACCTGTTCCTCTGGACGCCATACGAGGGCACCGATCCAGAAGTCAACGCGATCGGCCGCACGGATGGTGGTGGTCGTGACAACAACTTCCTCGATGCTGTGGACGCGTTCGGGTATCCGCTCGCGCGCCGCGTCGCCCTCCAGGTTCGCCTCGGCTTCTAACGGAGAATGATGACGATGAATTCCAATACCCCCATGGGATTCCGCATCGGGAGAGGCGTGCACAACGCCATGCTCGTGGTGGCCGCGCTTGCGGCCACCGCCTGCAACAAATTCCTCGAGGTGCAGAACCCCAATAACGTCGGTGACGAATCGCTGGGCAATCCGGCGGCCGCCTCGTCGATCGTGAACGGCGCTGGTGGTCAGCTGAGCCGCGCGCTCAACTCCCTGCTGGCCCCGTACGGAGCTGTGACCGATGAACTCACGTGGTCCGGTTCGCGGGACGGCTTCAAACAGCTCGATGATGGCGGCGTTTCCGATCCGTCCAACGAATACGTCGACGCCGCAAGTTTCCAGGTGTCGGAGGCTCGATATCTGACGGAAGAGTCGATCAACCGGCTGCTGGACTTCCAGAAGGCGGGAAAACTGACCACGCCTAACGATCTCGCGCGTGCGTATCTGTACGCCGCTGCGATCTTCCGCGTGATTCCGGACATGTTCGACGACTACGTGGTGGCATCGTACCGGACGCAGAACGAAGCGCCGGTCGGCGAAGCCAACATGGGCACCCTGTATGACAAATCGATCGACTACGCCACCAAGGGTCTCGCCATCGCGACTGATAACGCCACGAAGGCAAACCTGACGGGTGTGCGCGCGTCGGCCAGATTCAACAAGGCCATCTGGGCCAAGCTCAACCCGGGCGGTACCACACCCGCACAGCCCCTGGTGAACGACGCCAGCGCTGCGCAGGATGCTGCCGCGGCGCTCGTACTCATGGGCAGCGACAAGTATCGGTTCGAGGTAAATCCAATCGTGACGGCGACCGGGAGTCCCTCCTCGGGGTTCGAGATCAACCAGCGGTTGGAGCTCGCGGCAGGCGATCGGTTCGTCGTGCGGAACACGGCCGGCACTCGCGCGCTGTCCATCAGGCTCGTTGACCCGATCACGGGGAACGCCGACCCGATCCTTGCCGAAATGGTGGCGCGGTGCTGCCAGATCACGGCGTCGTTCAACGTGGACGGCAACTATATCCCGTTCGCTGTCACGTCCGGGCTCGACATGCAACTGATCATTGCCGAGGTGGCACTGGCCAACAACCAGAACGCCACGTTCCAGACGGCGATCAATGCGATTCGTTCGGCCTACTCGCTGCCTCCCTGGACCGCCGCGAGTACCGTGACCGCCAGCGCAATTCTTCAGCATGAGCGTTCGGTCGCACTGTTTTCGCAGGGCCGTCGGCTTGCAGACTTGTATCGGTTCGGCTTGAAGTCAGACAAGTGGACGGCGCTCTCGGATGCAAACAAGCGGGTCGGATGCTTCTTCTCGATCCCGACCGGAGAACGGTTGTCTAACGACAAGGTGACGGCGCAGCCGACCTGCCGGCAGTCCTAAGGAGGGAAGTACAGCAGGTGAAAGAGGCACGGGAGCGATCCCGTGCCTCATTTGCGTCGTCGCCTCCCGTGCTTCTGGTGCTTCTCGCCCTTTGCCCTTGCCCTTATGCGGAAGGCGGGACTCGAACCCGCACGGGGGTACCCACAGGATCCTAAGTCCTGCGCGTCTGCCAGTTTCGCCACTTCCGCCTGTCCCGAAACCTAGTG
>JBQTIW010000188.1:0-30375 GCA_052387735.1 Gemmatimonadaceae bacterium | reverse complement strand
AAGCACGCCGCCAGCGTTCGTCCTGAGCCAGGATCAAACTCTCCAAAAGTTTGAAAGGCTCGAGATTCAGCCAGCCACGCACTGCGCAGCCAACCGAATCATCACTTGTTTGTACGTCAGACTATTTCTCTCCCCGAAACCAGTCACGGCTCCGGATCGACGAGTCCGCCTCGCACATCCATGAACGCTCAAATTTCGATTTTCAATCAGCCTTTGCCCCGCTCTGCGGGAGCCTTAAAACATAGACCCGATGGCCACTTGAGTCAAGACCCGCCGCCGTCAATCCTGGCTCACTCGTCACAGGATTCCACGGGGAACGCCAATCCTAGCGACTTGCTTCCAAGCACGCAAGCGGCGTCCGGGGACGACGAGACCGATGGACGGATGAACGGATAAGCCGACCGCCGGATGGCGAGCCGTCCTCGAGCGGGCGCTGATCCCCACCGTATGCCTAACGAGGCGTTTCCCCTCACGACCAAAAAAGAAGCCGCCCCATCGGCGGCCTCGCAGGACTCTCCGTCCATCCGTCCAAACAATGCTCCCTGTAGGACTCGAACCTACAACCTAGCGATTAAGAGTCGCTTGCGGTACCAAATGAGCTAAGGGAGCGCGCGGTACTTCCAACGCGCGCCAGGGGGGACTCGCAACCCCCACCCCCAGCTTAGAAAGCGGTTGCTCTATCCACCTGAGCTACTGGCGCTTCACCGTCGGACACCGAATCGCGTTCGAGAGAAGCGTGCGAGTCGGGGCGGCCGGATTCGAACCGGCGACCTCCTGCTCCCAAAGCAGGCGCGATACCGGGCTACGCTACGCCCCGCGAGGGGAGACGGAAACGTAGTTTCACCCCGTCGGAAGTCAACGACCCGCTTCAAGCTGGCGGAGCAGCTCGCGAAATGCACGACCGCGATGACTCACGTCCGCCTTTGCCTCACGCGACACCTCCGCGAACGTCGCCGCCAGATCGTCGGACCAGAAGTACGGATCATATCCGAAACCACCGCTGCCTCGCGGTGCGGCGAGCAGTCTCCCCGAGGTTTCACCGCGCGCCACCGCCTCTGTCGCGCCGTCACACCACGCGGCGGCGCACACATATCGCGCCCGACGGTCGTCCACGCCACGCAACGAGTCCACGAGCTTCGCGTTGTTCGCGTTGTCGAGCGCAACGCCGCTGAGGTCGACCCGCCCGCTCCACCGCTTGGAGCGCACACCGGGCGTGTCGCCCAGCGCCACAACGCAGAGACCCGAATCGTCGGCGACCACGGGCATCCCTCCGGCGAGCGCAAAGAAATACCGCGCCTTGGCCAGCGCATTCTCTTCGAACGTCTCGAACGCCTCGACCAGCTCCTCGTTAGGCGACTCGACGATGCTCGCCTGGCTGAGTGTGCGCACGCGGAATCCCGCCGCCGCGAACAGCGGCTCGAGCTCGTGCAGCTTTCCCTCGCTCCGGGTGGCCAGGAGCACGTCTCGCCTCATGGGTCGACGGTCAGCACCGCGGCCTGACGTTCGAGCAGTTCACGAATCCCGGTCCCGGCCAGGTCGAGGAGGGCATCGAGCTCCTGGCGATCGAAGGAACCCTGCTCGCCGGTGCCCTGCACTTCGATGTAGCGCCCCTCGCTGGTCATGACCACGTTCATGTCCACGTCGGCCACCACGTCCTCATCGTACTCCAAATCAAGGCGAGGCTCGCCACCCAGGACGCCTACGCTCACCGCGGCCACGCGACGCCGCACCGGCGTCCTCGCCAGACGCCCGCTCTTCACCATCCAGTCGAATGCATCGATGACGGCGACGCTTGCCCCCGTGATGGCGGCCGTGCGAGTGCCGCCGTCGGCGTCCAGGGCGTCGCAATCGATGCGGATGGTGTATTCGCCAAAGGAGAAGTCGTCGAGCATCGCGCGGATGCTGCGTCCGATGAGGCGCTGAATCTCCTGCGTGCGGCCCCCGGTCTGCGCACGTTCTCGCGGCGTGCGCGAACGGGTCGATCTGGGGAGCATCGAGTACTCGGCCGTCAGCCACCCCTTCCCACCGCCCTTTCGCCAGCCGGGCACCCCGTCTTCGACCGAGGCCGCGCAGAGCATGCGCGTATTCCCGAACGCGACGAGGCACGACCCTTCGGCATTCCGAACGGCACCGCGCTCGAGCGTCACCGGGCGGAGCTGGTCAGGGCGTCGAGCGCGACGGTGCGGCAGCTTGGTCACGGAGTTTGAGAATGATGGACGTGGTGGACTGATCCGGGGTCAGCGGGACGATGACGACTTCTCCGCCACGGGCGCGCACTTCCGCAGCACCCACGACCGTTTCGGGAGTGTAGTCACCTCCCTTCACGACCACGTCGGGTTCGAGCGCGAGCATCAGTTCGAGTGGTGTTGCCTCAGCGAACAGCGTGACGGCATCCACCATCGACAGGGCGGCAAGGACAAACGCGCGCTCCGCTTCCCGTCGTACGGGACGCCCGAGACCCTTGAGCCGCCGCACGGACACATCGGTATTGAGACCGACGATCAGGGCATCGCCATGACTTCGCGCATGACGCAGCAGGTCGATGTGTCCGGGGTGCAGGAGATCGAAGACGCCGTTGGTGAACACCACGCGGCCCGGCTGCCTCCGACGCCAGCGCACGGCTTCATCACGAGTGAGCACCTTGCTTGCCGGCTCGATCAGGGCGTCCCTCACAGGTCGCGGGCGATCGCCGGGGCGAACCGCAGCGTCTTGACGTACATCGGAAGTTCGACCGTTTCGTGGTACTCTGCGGAAATGCTGATGCGATTGGCGCTCCTGCGGACCTTGACCTGGCCAGCCTCTTCCGGGAGCCCCAGGGAGTCGGCGAGAGAGCGGAGGCGTCGGCGAATGGCCTCGTCGGTGTTGCGGCGCGCAAACCTTCCTTCCTGCTCCATCGCGTCGCGGAAGCGGTAGTACCGGTAGTACACTTCGCCCGTGTTGAAGCCGAAGTACACAACGGCGGCCGCGATGAGGAGGACCAGGAGACACCCCACCTTGCTCGCGCCGCGGCGCCGCGTCACCACTGCGACTGCGCTCCTTCGATGATGTCGCTCACGAGCCGCTCGATCGCCGCCTTGCGGCCCAGGGCCTCCTCGCGTTCGGCGTACTCACCTTCGGCGCTCACACCGTTGCGTTGGTACAGCGACTTGCCAGTGGTCTGATCGACGATCTCGATATCAACGACCAACTGCAGCTTGCGCCGCGCCGACGTCGCGCGCGAGGGATCGGCGGAAAAGCCGACGGGCACGTCGGTTTCGTACTTCACGATCTTGCCGCGCACGATCGCGGTCGCGCGGGACTCCGGGGCGTCGCGCAGGCCGAGACGGGACGTCAGCGTCTTGCGGAGCTCCTGATGCAACTCCTGGGTCAGCTCCGGACTGGGCGTCTCATTCTCGAACGGGATGACCGCCACGCTCTTCACGTGCGAGGGGAAGCCTCCCCCGCTCGACATCGTGTAGAGGCACCCGGTCAGCGCGAGCGCCAGAAGGCTACTGACGCCAGATCTCTGGATCATAGGGTGCGTCGGGGATTCGGCGGAGGGAGGTCAAGGTGAGGCTCCGGCGCCCGGAGAAGTATCGATAGGCGACGCCGGTGGAATCCCGCCGCACCTGCTCGCGCAGGCGACCACCGGTGATGCGACCGACACTGACGAGACCGGAGCGCACAAACGCGGCGCGGTAGGAGGAGTCGCGCCCGATCTCGATGCGAAGGGTATCGCCGTCCAGTCTGGCCACGGTATCAGCTCCCGGTACACGAAGGACGCCCAGCGCCGCCCACAACAGCGGTACGGGGGGAAGATAGCGACGACCGTCCTCTCCCGCTGTCCGCAAAGAGTCTCCAATGAGAATCGCGCCGCCAGACCCCACACCCCCATCCACGAAGAAGTCGAGCCGGACGCTGTCGGGCGGCGCAATGCGAGCCACCCCTTCCCCCTTTGCGGCGAAGAGCGGGTCGTCGTAGTCCCACCGGAACACCAGTCGCGCATGTCCCGGCGGCAGCTCCGCCCGCGGGATGGCCCCGGTGACGGGGAGCCCCGTGAGTGGCTTCACCCGCGGCGCGACGCAGCCGACCGCGAGCGCGCCCACCCAGGCGAACCTAACGAGTGTGCGCGAGCCCACGAGCCAGCAAGTCCCGCATCCCAGCAGGGATGGCGGTCGGTCGACCCGCGCCATCGATCGCCACCAGCTGCGTGCGGGCCGATACCAGACGGGCGGCGGTCTCGGCGTTCCGGATGAGATAGTCGAAACTAACGCTGCGAGAGCGCACGTCTGTGAGCTGGGTCTCGATGGTGAGACGATCGTCGTAACGGGCCGGGGCATGAAATCGGAGATTGGCCTCGGTCACGGCCAGCAACACGTTCTGCCGCTCCATCTCGGCGTAGGGCATTCCGAGGGAACGAATCAACTCCGTGCGGCCGATTTCGCAGTAGACGAGGTACTCCGCGTGATACACGATCCCCATCTGATCGGTTTCACCATATCGCACGCGGATCTCGGTCGTGAACGCTTCCGTCATTCAACCTCGAGCCCGAGGGCGCGAGCTCGATCGCGCGCGCTGGGGGTGAGCAGCGCTCCCGCGGGGAGGCGCTCGCCGCGGGCGGCTGTGGCGATCACGTCGCGCTCGGTGATCAGTGATCGCCGCTGCCCCGGCGCCGGCGAGTGCGCCACGATGCGCGCGACGGCTCCAGTGCTCACGCCCGCCGCGCGAGCTTCATCCAGATCGACGTGAAGCTCCGTGGCATGCCCCGAGCCGCACCTGACCAGCACCCCGTGCCAGGTCGCGGCCCTGGCGCCTTCTCCGCAGCGCACCGTGACGAGGTCCCCATCCCGCAGGTGCCATCGGGTCCCGTCCGCCGGCGCCAGGTGCAGATGTCGGGCCGGCACGATCACGCCACGTGTCAGCTGCACGCGCCCTTTTGTTCCTTCCAGGGTAACGCCGCCACGCGATCCTTCGAGCCGCCCCGAGTTGGCGACCGTGGGTGAGACGCCGAGGATGGCCGCGTCACTCAGCGCAATCTCCAGTTGCGTCGAGTCGCGCACGGGTCCCACGACTCGAATGCCCTCGATGCGCCCCGTCGGGCCAATGGCGGTGACGCGCTGATCCGCCGCAAACTGCCCGGGCTGCGTCAACGGACGATGCGGCGTGAGCGCTGGAGATCCGAACAGAGCGATCGTGTCGGCTGAGGAGAGATGCACATGGCGGTTGGAGACACCGATCGGCACATCCAGCGAACCACCGCGGGGACGGGACGCAGGCCGCAGCCCAGACCCGGTCGCGGCCCTGCCTCCCGTCGCGGCGCGGGTCGCCCCCCGCCCGGCGGCTGCGGCGCGAATGCTGGCCGTGGACTCGCCGACGTCCGCGCGGTGAGCGCCAGGCTCAGGCACACGCACCGGCGCGATGTCCCCCAGGATCTGGGCGGCGCCGGACCACGGAGGTGGGTCACCCGACTGCTGGGCTGGCGCGGGCCGAATCGGGATGGGGAGCCAGGGACCCGCCCGCTCCGTCGAAGGAGAGCCAGGCGTCGACGCTTGCAATCGGTGCACCTCTGCGGCGATGAGGGCCGCCAGTCGATCCAGTTCTTCGTTGGTCATGTGCGACTGGCGCGGAACGAGGCGAGAAACTCGTCGACGATGCGACTCACGTCGATGGCGTCCGTGGAGATGGGAGACGACAGACGGGAGACGGGTGCTGCCGAGCCCGGGGCGCGCAGCGGGTCGACGTATGGGCGGATCTCCTCACCCATGCGCTTGACGTTCATCAGGTGCATGGGGGTGATGTTGTCCGAGGTGATGCTGCCGCCCCAGCTGCCGGGACCTAAGGTCATGGCGGGCGCAAAGCCGGTGGTGTACCCGACGGCGCCGATGGAGGTATTGGAGTTGACGACGATGCGAAAGGCCGGCTTCTCCTCGAAAAACCGCTCGATCACTGCGCGGTCCTGCGAATGGATTCCTAACGAGTGACCGACACCACCGTAGTGGAGCAGCTCAATGGCCCGCTCGCAGCAGCGCTCCCAGCCATCCTCGACGAACCAGCCGAGGACGGGACACAGCTTCTCGCGGCTCAGGGGGTCCGACTTTCCCACGGACGTGAGCTCGACGATCATGAGCTTGACGCTCGACGGGATCTCGAAACCGGCACGCTGCGCGATGAGCTGCGGCTGGACACCGACGATGTCGGGGTTGATCCCCTTCCCCGTCGCCGGGATCATGAGTTGCTCGAGGAGTGCCTTCTCGCGGGGAGAGCAGAAGTGGGCGCGTTCGCGGATGAACAGCTCACGGACCCTGGCGGCCACGGGCGCGTCGACGACGACCGAGTTCTCCGCAGAACAGAGGACCCCCGCATCGAAGGTCTTTCCGTCGACGACGTCCGCGACCGCCTTTTCGAGTTTGGCCGAACGTTCGATGATGGCCGGCACGTTGCCGGGGCCCACGCCGTACGCCGGCTTGCCCGCCGTGTACACGGCGCGCACCATCTCCGACCCCCCTGTGGCCAGCAGTACCGCAGTGTCCCGGTGTCGCATGAGGGCGCTGGTCCCTTCGAGCGTCGGGCGCGCCATGACATTCACGAGGCCGGCCGGGGCGCCGGCGCCGACCGCGGCTTCCTCCATCACGCGGCCGGTTTCCACGGTGCACCTCACGGCACGCGGGTGCGGTGACATGACGATGGCATTGCGCGCTTTGACCGAAATCAGCGCCTTGTAGATGGCGGTGGAGGTCGGATTCGTGGTGGGGATGATCGCGCCCACCACTCCCATCGGCACGGCGAGCTCGCGCACCTTCCGCGTCCCGTCCTCGCGAAGCACGCCAACGGTCTGCATCGGGAGGATGTACTCGAGCAGTACGTCAGACGCGAACTTGTTCTTGACGATCTTGTGCTCGTAGATCCCCATCTTGGTTTCGTCGACTGCGAGCCTGGCCAGCGCTTCGGCGGCACGACTCGCCGCCTGCGCCATGGCGGACACGACGCGATCGACCTGTTGTTGGGTGGCCTTGCCAAAGACCCGCTGTGCCGCGGCGGCGCGAGTGACGAGATCGCGCGCCTCCTGGATGCTCAGCAGGTCGGCGTCCACGGCTCGGAAGCGCCTAACCGTTCAGCGATCTAAACGCGCTGAGCAGTTCGTCGCGGCCGGCGCGGGCCACGTCGCGACCTTTGAGAGGAAACGCACCCATGCGCCGCGCCAGCGAACGGAGCTCCACGACCTTCATCTGTTCGAGCCGCGCGAAATCGAGCCGGTCTTTCGACACGGGAGACTCGGGCGCCTCATCGTCTTCGGCGACGAGGCCAAGGTCGTCGTGAGGTCGGGGAATCACATGAACGCCAACGAGCTGACCGACGCGCTGCGCCGCAGCGGCCCCGGCGTCACATGCGGCCTTCACCGCCGCCACGTCACCGAGGAACTTCACGATGACGAGACCGGCGTCCGCCTTCTCAGTCCCGAGCAGGCGCACGTTAGCCGCCTTTGATCCGGCGTCCGCGGCCTCGATGGGTCCAACCCGGCCGCGGGTTTCTACCCGACCGAGCGCAACCAGCGACCCACCCCCGGCAGCTGCCGTCACCAAGGGCGCCCTGCGGAAGGATCAGTTCGAGTTCTGCGTGCGGGCGCGGAATGACGTGGACAGAGACGAGCTCACCGACACGTTCAGCCGCGGCTGCACCAGCATCAGTCGCCGCCTTGACGGCGCCGACATCGCCGCGAACGAAAACGGTCACGTACCCGCCGCCGACCTTTTCCTTGCCGATGAGACGAACGTTCGCCGCCTTCACCATTGCATCCGCCGCTTCGATGGCCCCAACGAGTCCTTTGGTCTCGATCAGGCCGAGCGCGCTTTGAGCCATGTCCTTTCGCTGGTTGCGGGTTGCTGATCGCTGGGTGCTGGTGGCAACCAGCTGGTGCTGATCCGTGGGCTGGTGGCGTCAGCTGCGTTGTCTGTGCCACGAATGCGGAGCACTGCGTGCGAAGATGCGTGCTCCGCGAGCCTTTGTAAAGGCGCAGCGGAGCGCGTATACTCGGGCCCGTGCTCCCAGGTCCGTGCTACATCATCTCTGACGCCCACTTGGGTGTCGCGTCGCGCTCGGCAGAGCTCGGGCTCGTATCGTTCCTGCGGCGCGCGCGCGCGGACGCAGGGTCGCTTGTCAGCAACGGGGACCTCTTCGCCTTCGGGTTGGAGTGGCGATCGGTGATTCCCCGGATTGGTTTCCGGGTGATGGAGGAGGGAGCAGCTTTCTCCGACGCCGGCCTCCCGGTCGTGTGGGTGGCCGGGAATCACGATTGCTGGGGGGGCGAGTTCCTCCGTACGGACGTTGGCGTGACATACGTACTCGGCACCTGGCGCGGTGACGTGGCGGGATGGAAAACGCGCATCGATCACGGCGACGGACTGCGCGGCGCCTCAGACAGGAAGTATCGCGCGGTGCGGCCGCTGCTGCGGAGTCGGGTGGCGATGTGGGCGTACCGCAGCCTGCTGCATCCGGACTGGGCGAGCCGCCTCGCGTTAGGCACGTCGGCGACCAGCCGCACGTACAGCGCCGCAGACAACGGCGAAGAACTGCGGCGGGTTGCCTTGCGCGACCTCGCGGCCGATTCGTCACTCGACCTGCTGGTGTTCGGGCACTCGCACGTGCCCGCGCTCGCGGCGGCGCCGAGCGGGGGCGTCTACGCGAACGCGGGCACCTGGCTGAGCGACAGCACCTATCTGCGCGTGGATGCCGGGCAGATCGACTTGCGGCGGTGGCGCGACGGAGGCAGCGCGCTGATCGCGACGCTGTCCCGGTCACACCGTCCATAGCGTCGGGCGCTACTGCGCGGTATTCACGCAGGTGCCTCCCGCGCCCAGTCCGACCGCAAACCGGAGCACGATGAGCGCGTCGGCGGCGTCGAGAGCGCCGTTGCAGTTGGCATCCCCGTGCGGCATGCCGGTGAGCGGCGAAGGCAGGCGGACCGCCGCGAGCGCCTGTTGGATGAGGAGCGCATCGGCCGCGTTGACGACGCCGTTGCGGTCCACGTCACCCCGGAGGACCGGCGGCTGCGTGGCAAGGGCTAACGACCAGATGCCGCGCCCATACGTGCCGGCGATGATGCGGTTGGATGCCGCATGGTACACCAGGTCAGTCACGGGCACGTTCGGCAGTCCGAGCGTGAGCACCCAGCTGGCACCGCCGTTCGTCGTCTCGAAGACACCGATATCCGTCCCGACAAAGATCCGGGAACGATTCGGCGTGAACACCACGGCATTGACGGGGATATCGGGAAGATTGCCCGAGATGTTGGTGTAGTTGAGGCCTCCGTTCACACTCAGGCCGACCTTGGGTGCGTTGAAGCCGGACCAGGTGATCGCAAACCGCGACGGATCGATGGGATCAGAGGCGATGTCGGACACAGCGCGGGGGACGATCGTGCCCGACGCCCAGGTGCCTCCGCCATCCTGACTCACAGCCACAAAACCGGTCTGGGTGCCTACGAGGAAGGTCTGCGGCGAGCCGCGGTTGACGGCGAGCGCACTGACGGCCCCTTGCAACTGCGGACTCACCGGCTGCCAGTTGGACCCGAAGTCGATCGAGCGTTCGAGCGCCCGCGTTCCGGCATAGACGGTGCGCGGATTCAGCGGATCGATGATGAAGGGGGTGATGAACGACGGCTGGAACGCATAACGGCGCGGCAACGGCTGGAACGATCGGGTACTGAGATCATGCCGCTGCAGGTTCCCGAACTGCGAGGAAGTGAGCACGAGGTTCGGATTCGTGTAGTCGATCATGGCCCAGCCGCCGTCGCCGTAACTGATGCCGGCCCAGAACAGCGCCCCGTTGGACATCATGCTGCCATTGTCCTGGGTGCCACCGATGACGATCCCCGGATTGCTCGGGTGAACCGCGATGCCCGGGTAGAATTGGGTCGCGGTGATGCCGCTGTTGAGACTCCGCCAGCTGTCACCGCCGTTGGTGGAAGTGAAGATCCCACCATCGCATCCGGTCACAATCCGCCGCGGGTCCTGCGGATCGAAGCTCAGCGCATGCCAGTCGGAATGCACGTTGGCGGCGATCTGCTGGAAGTTGACGCCCCCGTCGCGTGACCGGAACAGTCTGACGCCGCCGATGATGACGCGGTTTTCGTCGTCGGGATCGACGCCGATCACGAGGTTGTATTCGCTCTGCGCTCCGAAGTCGAGGAAGTTCGATTGAAACAGGATGCCGTTCGCGGGGAGGTTCACCCAGGTCGACGCGGCGTCGTCGAACCGGGAGAGACTGCGGAACTTGCGGTCGGTCGGGTTGGCTGCGATCGCCCATACCGAGCCTGGTCGCGCGGGAGACACCGCGATCGCGGTACGGCCGAAACTTGTGGGCGGGCCTAACGCGCCCGAGATGCGCGTCCAGGAGAACCCCCCGTTGGTGGACCGGTAGACGCCATTCTCGGCGGCACCGTTGAGATCGCCGAGTGCCGCGTAGAAGACGCCCGGAAGTGTAGGGTGTTGCACCACGTCGGTTGCTTCACCGGGGAGTACGTTCGTCCATGACGATCCCGAGTTGGCCGACAGCAGCACACCGACGCTGGACGCCGCGAGCACGGTGCTCGCGGAAGGCGAACCGGCCGTGCCGCGATCGACGACGATCCGCTAGACCAGGGCGCCGAGTTGCCCGGGGGGGGCGAGGAACTGTGTTCCGACGCGGGTCCACGTGTCGCCTCCGTTCGTGGAGCGCAGAATACCGCAGCCGTCGGTGCGCCCGGTGGGATCGAAGATCTCACCCGTACCTACATAGACAATGCGTGGATCCACGGGATCCATCGCCACCGCTCCGATCGATGTCGAGCACTCGTTGTCGGTGAGAGCCTGCCACGACGCACCGCCATTGACGGTGCGCCAGACGCCGGCACTTCCCGAGCCGGCGATGATGTTGCGGGGATCGCGCGGATTGATCGCGATGGACGTGAACCGACCTTCGTCCGTCATCGGACTGGACGAGTACGGTGTGTTCATGCTGATGAAGCCGACGGGTCCGATCGGCTGCCACTGCTCGGCGAAGGTCGCGCGTGCAAACGTGCCGTAGCGAAGACCGGCGCGCATCTCGCGCATTGCCGCAACCTTGTCGGCCGGCATATCGCGCTCCGGGTACGCCCGCATGCTGGTGAACCATTCGCGCCGCAGCCGAGGATCGGCCTCTCGCATTTCCAGCGGAGCGACCCGCGCCTGGGCCTGCAGTCCGGCGGCGAGCCCCGACGACAGCAGGGCTGCCTGCGCACCATGTCGCGCGATCTGTAGGAAGGCTGGAGGCATCATCGGATCATCGTCAGAGTGAGCGCGTTGCTTGTTCCCTTCGGCGTCACGACCGTCACCGCGTAGCGACCCGGAAGGAACGCCGCTGGCCGACCCGTTGCTGTTGTATCCGTGTAGGTCAGGGCGAGCGCAAAGCGCAGTGTGCGACCGCCAGCATCCGAGGCCACGCCTTCGACGACCGCCGGTCCCACGCGCACCGTGTTGCCGCCGCTGGCAAAACCACCGGGTCCCCCATCCCCCGGCACGAAGCCGGATCCGCGGATGATGAGCGTAGGAACAGCCTGCTGACCGAGCGCAATCGTGTCGGGCTGGAGGCTCGCCAGCGTCGGAGCCGCGACAGCGATCGGTGGCTGAGCGTCGGACGACCGCGTCCGACCGCAGGCCGGGACCATGAGCACGAGGAGCAGGAGCGGACGCATCATGGCTGCCGTGATCGCGCGGACGTCTGCACATGCTTCATGCCCGACAGGAGCTCGGCGCGACCGTCGGTCACCTGAAGGGCACTCGTCAGCTCGGCGAACCGGGTGCTGTGGAGCTCGTCGATGGCGAGCGCAATGCGCCGCAGACCACGGGGATCGATCACGCGCGCGCGCACGCGAAAGAGGAGGCCGTTGCCTAGCCCTCGGGCACTGGCGCCGGCGATGCGATGCGCACCTTCGATCGGATTGACGGCACGCACGGCCCCATCAGGCAACTCATCGGGCAGCCCAACACGGAGTTGCAGCGTGTCGTACAGCAGACGTGCGGAGAAGCTGCCGATCGCGCCCCCTTCCGGTATCGTGGCGAAGGCCGAGATGGAGATCTCGCTCCCTGCTCGTGCGCCGGAATCGGAGAGGACGATCCACGCGTTCGCCGGGACCGGCGGTGGTACAGGTCGCGGCGGTTCCACAGAGACGCGGTCGTCACAGGCGGCGAGCATGATCGTCGCGAGTGCCGCGACAGCGCTGGCGCACGTCGTCACTGGGCGAGAGAGAAGCGACATGTTCATGGAATGAGGGGGATGTTGACGCCGGTGGACCGGGACGCGAGATCCTGGAGATTCACGCCCACCATTTCGATCGGCGTGATCACGATTTCCCGATTGACGAAGAAGTCCGGCTGGCCCGTCGTGATGCGAATGCGCGCGAGGGGCACGCTGCCGGTGACGCCGTTGGCGCTGACAAAACTGATGCGGAGCGTGTTGAATCCGGTGTCGAAACCGATCTGAGTTCCCGCGGCGCCCTGCCATGAGATACCGGTATTGAGTACCAGCTCCTGTGGCATGCCGACGAGGATCGTAGCCGCACCAACGGTCGTTGAGCGTGTATCGAGCACCACGTCGAAGTCGTGCGAGATTCCGGGCGCGACGACAATCGGTTTCAGCATCGTCGTCGACACCACCGGGCCCGTGGCATCGCGCACGACCGTGACATAGACGGAGTCGCGAATCGTGGGAGCGCCGGCCCCGAAGGCGCGAACCCACGCGGTGCCCGCGCCGGCGCCTACGATGGTGCCGGTGGGTCGCACGCTGGCCACCGAAGCATTGGCCGACGTGTAGACGATCGGCACGTTAGGCAATACCGCGCCACCGGCGTCGCGAACGACACCGCTCAATGCCAGGGTGCCCCCTGGATCCAGAATGAAGAGACGCTGCGCGAAGCCTCCGTATTGAACGCTTCTCACCGGGCTCGCGGTTCCGGGATCCACGCTCAAGGGACCGGACGTCGCGATCGCCACCGTGCTGCTGCTGAAGCGGACGCGGATCGACGACGGGATCGGTAACGCCGGAAGGAAGGTCAGCTGCTGAAAAGTGGCGACGCCGTTGACGTCGGTGAACGCGGCATCATTGAGCAACTCGCCCTGCACGCCGAGCAGGTTCGCACGGACGACGATTCCCGCGCGCCGAACGAGATTGCCGGATGTATCGGCGATCTGCAGCGACGGCTGCTGCGCGAACGGCGTAGCCACCGTGATGCTCGCGGACGGTGCTTGCAGCAGCGCGAGGGATCGCACCGGGCCAGGGTCGAGCACGATCGGCGCGCTCGTCGCGGCCGTCAGGCCCGTGGAGGAGAATGAGAGCGTGCGCGTTCCGACGAGTCCAACAATCCGCAGCGCACTGAAGGTCGCGACGCCGCTCGCGTCGGTGTTGGCGGCGCCCGACGCGAGGGCCCCTCCACCGGCGGCAATGGTGGCGGTGACGGTTCGGGAGTCGGCAACGCCGTTGGCGAATCGGTCGGTGACCTGCACCAGGACCGGCGACGGGAACAACGCCGCATTCTCCGCGCGCGACGGTTGCGCAAGCACCACGAGTCGGGCAGCGGGCCCGGGTGTGAGGCTAATACGATCGGTGGTCACGGTGGCCTGCTCCGCGGCGAACCGCAGACGCTTGCTGCCCACCGTTCCTTCGATCGCGAGTGCCGTGAACACCGCTCGGCCTGCCGTGTCCGTCGCGGCCGTTCCCCCCGCCACATTACCACCACCCTCGGCCAGCGTGGCGGTCACCTCGGTGGCAGGACGCGACAAGACATTGTTGAACCGGTCGGTCACCGTGGCGACCACGGGATGGTCGAACGCAACGCCGGCCCGCGCGGTCACCGGCGCATTCTGCAGCTGGATTGTGGCCGCCAGTCCGGGATCGACGGTCACAACGGCGCTCACGATCGGTGGGAGTCCCGCAGTGGTGAACGCGATCACGCGCGGACCGACGGCGCCTCCGATCGTCAGGGCGGTGAACGCCGCCAGTCCCGTGACGTCCGTCGCCGCCGTGCCCCCTCCGATCACGCCGGTTCCCGTCTGGAACGTCGCGGTCACTTGCCGCCCGGCCCCGCCCGCCCCATTGCCGAACTGATCCACCAGGCGGAGCTCGGGGACCGGAGTGATCGGCGCACCAGCCCTGACCGTGGAAGGCAGCTGGCGCGAGAACTCGAGTCGTGCGGGAGGTCCAGCGGCAGCGGTGGCCACAAGCTGGCCGCTGACCGGGCCGGCAGTCGCAGTGAGCGTTTGCGTTCCGGCCACGTTTCCGAGGGTCCACGTTCCAGCGCTCGCGCGACCAGCCGGGTCGGTTTGCGCCGAGGATGCCGAGATCGAGCCCGCCGAGGCCGAGAACTGGACGCTTATCCCAGCGAGCGTCTGGCCGTTGGCAGCACGCACGATCACGTTGACGGCCGAGGGCAACGCGGTTGCGACGGTACCCGCGACCGCACTTCCCCCTTCGAATGTTACTGAAGCGGGGATCCTCCCTGGCGGCGTGACACCTCCTCCATCTCCACCACCACCGCATGCCAGCGACGTCGCCAGCAGGAGCGCGGCGACCCACGAACCTCGTTGTGCCCGATTCTTCATCGTGTGCCGATTCCACCCCCGCAGCGCCGATTCGCGTGACCTTGGGCGCTGTAGTTGCGCCAACCCCGAGTCGGGTCGGCGAGGCCAGACCGTGCGAATTTGCGCGATCTCAACTGATCAGGCGCAGAAAGTCGGGAAGGCGGCTCACCTCGACGTGAGTTCTTGCGAGGTAGGCATTGTGCAGTCGGCTGGCTCAGTTCGCAACGCCGGGACTTGCGGCGGTATGGGTGAGAGCGGCCGAGTGGTCCCGGCCTGGCGGCCCTGCCAGGCCGCGTCTCCCGCCGGACAGACGTCGTCAGCGTCGCGGAAGCGCCTATTTCAGTTGCGGACCGCCGTCTTCACTCGCGGACAGCGATCGTTCGTTCCCGGACAGTCATCGTTCAGTCGCGGAGGTCCGTCTTGCAATCGCGACCTGCTGTTCAGGCTACGGGCACCCCTCCACAAGCTCCACCGCCGGTCGGGTCGGATCCAGCAGCGGCGTTCTCGTCCTGACGTGAGCACGCGAGCGTCACGGCAGAAACAGCATGGCTCGCATCGGTCTCCCGCCTAACGAAATGGGATCCGGGCGCCGACACCCGTCTGGCCCGATGGAAGCGCGCGCACCTCCACCTGGCGGGGTAGGTCCCAGAGGTGCGCGGAGACGAATGCGTCTGCCCCCGCAAAGAGGTGCGTGAAGGCAAGCATCGCCACCCAATCCTCATAATGCAGCCGCCGCGCCTTGACGCGGCTCCGCAGCTGATCGGTCCCGGTCTGCACGTACCGGTTGGGGACGGTGTCCTTCACCACGGGACGACCGAGCGAATCGAACACGGGCCGACCGTCGGAGTCGACGGCGTAGGAATTGACGATCCGATCGCGCGCCCGCCGCTTGGCCACGGCCAGGTCGTACTTCGATTTTCCCAGCATCGTGATGGCCGTGAACTCGAATGCCACGTACACGGCGCCTGCAGTCGGCCTTTGGAGCTTCGACTGGCCGAGTCCGGGGATGAGCAGCGAGTAGAGAAAGGCCCGGCGCGGAGAAATGGGGGGAGCGAGCGAATCGCGACGCTGCACTGCCGCACGAGGCTGTTGCGCCGAGTCCGGACGGGATCGCAGGCCGGCGCGGGCGGAGTCCGCCCGTTGCGCGGCCGCGGGCGCGCCGCCGATGAACAACGCGAGCGCACACAACCACCATGTCCACACGAGGCCAAATGCGCGCGTGCAGCTGGAGTTGGCGTGAGGCATGAGACGGCTCAAGGCGACCGCAAGGCGAAGACGAAGCTGCTGATGATCCGGTGGCGGGAGCGTGCGGGAATCGAACCCACCCGACCCGACGTGGTCGGGTCACAGCCGTTTTGAAGACGACGGAAGCCACCAGGCCCCATCCGCTCCCCCGCGAACTGGCCGCCGCGAACGCACGGGTAGTGCGAGAAGCACGAGAAGCCCGAGTTTCCCAACGCTGTCGTTCTACTCCAGTTCGATCAGATGTTCCCCTCGCGGCCGTACGTCACCAACCACGACTGCGCCGGGAACGCGGGAAAGATAGTCGTCGACATGAGCAGCCGGGCAAGCGAGGAGGAGGCCGCCAGACGTCTGAGGATCGACGAGCAGTGCGCGCGTGTCGGACGAGACCGATCCCCACCGCACCAGAGCATCCAGGTACTCGTCGTTGCGTTCCGCGCCTCCGGTGCGAATGCCCGCCAGCACCGCCTCGGTTGCCCCGGGAAGCCGCGGGAGTGTTTCCACGCGAACGCGTAGTGTTACGCGGCTGCCGCGCGCGATATGCGACGCATGCCCCAGCAAGCCGAAGCCGGTCACGTCGGTGGCACACCGCAGTTGCATTGCAACGGCGGCCTGTGCTGCCTGGCGATTGAGTGTGGTCATGCTGGCGATCATGGCTCGCTCGTGCTCGGGACGTGCCCCGCCCCGCTTCACCGCCGTGGCGACAAGCCCGGTGCCAAGGGGTTTGGTCAGGATCAGCTGATCGCCGAGCCCCGCGCCGCTGTTGGTAAGGATGCGGTCGGGGTGAACACGCCCCGTCACCGACAGGCCGAATTTCAGCTCGTCGTCGATGATCGTGTGCCCGCCGATGAGGACGGCTCCCGCCTCGTGCACCTTGTCCTGACCACCACGCACGATCTCGGTGAGCACTTCCAACGGGAGCCTGCCCGTTGGAAAGCCAACGATGGACAGCGCCGTGACGGGCTCGCCGCCCATGGCGTACACGTCGGAAAGGGCATTCGCCGCCGCTACCTGGCCGAACTCATAGGGGTCGTCGACGATGGGCGCGAAGAAGTCCACCGTCTGCACGAGCGCGAGATCGCTCGTCAGGCGGTAGATCCCAGCGTCGTCGAACGTCTCGCGGCCGACGAGAATGTTGGGATCGGCGCGAATGGGAAGCGGCGCCAGCGCCTTCATCAGGTCACCCGGACCCATCTTGGCGGCTCAACCCGCGCAGCGGGCAAACTGCGTGAGCCGGAAGATCTGGGCGCGCTGATCGGTCATAGGAAGCGGAGAGCTGGGAGCAGAAAGCGAGACGCGTTACGGAAGCTATACGGCGGCCAGGCGGCTCCGCTCTCCTCTCCCAGCTCCCCGCTTCTCACGGGAGCTTCGCTACCGCGTCAATCTCGACCAACACCCCGCGGGGCAGCGCCGAGACCTGAACGGTGGAGCGCGCTGGACGCGCGTCGCCTAACGCCTTGGCATACACCTCGTTCACGCGCGGGAAGTCCGCCATGTCATGGAGGTAGACCGTGGTCTTGACCACGTCGCCCCAGGCGCAGCCGGCTCGGTCCAGGATCGCGGACAGGTTGACCAGCACGCGCTCGGTTTGCGCCACGACGTCGCCGGTAACCACCTGCATCGTTGCGGGATCGAGCGCGATCTGGCCAGCGGTGTAGAGAAACCCGCCGGCAACGATGCCTTGCGAGTATGGGCCAATAGCCGCGGGGGCCTTGTCGGTGTGCAGGTGGGTGATGGACACGGTGGAGTCGATTGCGGAGACAGCGGGCGGTTGGCGGTCGTGGGGCTCTCTAGAATAGTCCGGTGATCGACCCGTCGGGCTTTACGGCCATGCGCTCGGCAGCTGGTTCCTTGGGCAATCCCGGCATCGTCATGATATCGCCGCATTGTGCAACGACGAAGCCGGCACCGGCGGCGGGATACACCTCGTTGACGGTAATGCGGAACCCCATGGGGCGTCCCAGCTTTGTCGGATCGTCCGTCAACGAGTACTGCGTCTTCGCCATACAGATGGGCGTACTGCCGAGTCCGATCGACTCGAGATAGTCGATCGACCGTTCGGCCTTCGCGGAGAAGTCTGCACCGTCGGCGCCGTAGACCTTGCGGGCGATCGTCTCGACCTTCTCACGAATGGGGCGGTCGACCTCGTAAATCGGCGCATAACGAGACGTGCCTTCGGCCAGCAGCGCGAGCACTTCATGGGCGAGATCGATGCCGCCGGCGCCACCCCTGGCGAACACTTCGTTGAGGGCGACGCGAACGCCGGCGCTGCGCGCGCAATCGGCCACCAGGTTCAGTTCGGCGTCACTATCGCTGGCGAAGCGGTTGACCGCCACCACGACGGGTGTGCCGAACTGCTTCACGTTCTCGATGTGGTGCTTGAGGTTGGGCAACCCGCGCTCGAGCGCGCCCAGATCCTCACGTGCGAGATCCTTCTTGTTGGCACCGCCGTTCATCTTGAGGGCGCGCACGGTGGCCACGAGGACCGACGCCTCAGGGTTCAATCCCCCGGCGCGGCATTTGATGTCGAAGAACTTTTCGGCGCCCAGATCCGAACCAAAGCCGGCCTCGGTGACGACGATGTCGCCCAGCGCCAATCCGGCGCGCGTGGCCAGGATCGAGTTGCAGCCGTGCGCGATGTTGCCGAACGGTCCCGCGTGCACAAAGGCCGGGCCACCCTCGAGCGTCTGCACGAGGTTCGGGCGAATCGCGTCCTTGAGCAGCATGGCCATGGCGCCGGCGGAGTTGATGTCGCCGGCGCGAATCGGCTTGCGGGCCGTTCCATATGTCGAGCCCACGATGATGCGGGCGAGGCGTTCCTCGAGATCCGCGAAGGACGTCGACAACGCGACGATCGCCATCACTTCGCTGGCGGGAATGATGACCCACCGTTCTTCGCGCGCGACGCCCTCGGCGGGCCCACCAAGCCCGATGACCGCCTTGCGCAAGGCGCGGTCATTCATGTCGATCGTGCGCGGCCAGGTGATGCGGCGCGGATCGAGATTCAGCGAGTTCCCCTGCTGCAGATGATTGTCCATCATCGCCGCGAGCAGCGCGTGGGCCGAGGAGATCGCATGGAAGTCTCCGGTGAAGTGGAGGTTGATGTCCTCCATCGGCAGTACCTGCGAGTATCCACCACCCGCGGCACCGCCCTTCACGCCGAAGACGGGCCCAAGGCTAGGCTCGCGAATGCATAACGCGGTGCGCTTGCCAAGCTTCCGCAGCGCCTGGGCCAACCCCACCGACGTCGTCGTCTTCCCTTCCCCCGCGGCGGTAGGATTGATCGCCGTCACGAGCACGAGCCGTCCGCGCGTACGCCGCTGCGTGATCTCGATCGGGATCTTGGCCTTGTACTTCCCGTAGAGGTCCAGATCATCCGGCGTCAGGTCGAGCTCCGCCGCGACCTCAACGATGGGTCGCAGCCTGGCCTGCTGCGCGATCTCAATGTCGGACGGGAAGGACATGCGTGTGAGACGAGAGACGGGAGACGGGAGAGGTCGGCGCGGATACTACGGGTGGGCTTGTGGCACCGCCAGACCAAACAGCGCGGTCGCATTCTCCGTCGTGCGCTGTCCCATCTCATCCGCCGTGACACCACGAGCTTGCGCCACATGCGCCAGGGTGAGCGTCACGTACGCGGGCTCGTTGCGCTTGCCGCGGTGCGGCACCGGGGCGAGGTACGGTGCGTCGGTCTCGATGAGTACGCGATTGGCCGGAACGAGGCGAATCAGATCATCGTCAGCCCACTTCCTGAAGGTGATCACACCGCTGAACGAGATGTGCCACCCGGCCTCGATGCCTGCCTCGGCAAGCGCCAATGGGCCCGTGAAGCAGTGGAGCACGCCGCGCACTCCCTCGCGGCCCGCTTCCCGTATCATGGCACTGGTGTCGTCCGCTGCCTCGCGCGTATGAACGACGACCGGCCGGTCGAGGTCTTTGGCGATGGCGAGTTGTGCCGCAAAGGCCCGGCGCTGCAGAGGTCGCGGCGAGTGATCATAGTGATAGTCGAGACCGCACTCGCCGACAGCGACGGCGCCTCGGGCGACGTTGTCCCGAATCGCGTCCGGATCGCGCGCGGGGTCGAAGCCTGCAGCGTCGTGCGGATGGACACCCGCCGTCCAGAAGACGAAGCGGGGGTGGGCGGCGGCGATGCCGGCGGCTCGGTCGGCCGCACCTAACGATTCACCGATACACACCAGCGCCCGGGCCCCGGTGGCACGGGCCCGCTCGATCACGGCATCACGGTCCGCGTCGAAGGCAGGATCGGCAAGGTGCGCGTGACTATCGATGAAGTACGCCATGGGCGAAACAACGACCGCCGCGGTGAGGCGGCGGTCGTGGTGGCGTCAGCGGCTGGCCGCGCCTTGCGGCTTCTGCGCCACGTTGTTCCGCTTTGGCTTGGGTGTTTCAGCCTCGGATTCAGCGCGCGTGCGCGCGGCCGATGCGTGCGCCTTGTCCACAACAGCGCGAGGCCATTTGCGCTCGATCCACAACAGCAACGGCGACGCCACGTAAATCGAGCTGAAGGTCCCGACCAGAATGCCCCAGATCAGGACCCAGGCGAAGGGACGGATGACCTCGCCGCCAAAGATGAGAAGCGCCAGCAGGCAGGCCAGCGTGGTCGATCCGGTCATCACGGTGCGCGGCAGTGTCTCGTTGACCGAGCGATTGAGCAGGTCATAGAGCGGCTCCTTCCGTGACATGCGCAAGTTCTCACGGACCCGGTCGAACACCACGACCTTGTCGTTCATCGAGTACCCGACGACGGTCAGAATCGCACCAACCACGAACACCGAGATCTCGATGTTCATGTATTTCATGAAGGCCAGGGTGGCAAAGATGTCGTGCACGGTCGCCAATACCGCGGCGATGGAGAATCGCCACTCGAACCGCCAGGCGAGGTAGAGGAGCGTCAAGCCGAACGAGATGAGGAGGGCGATGCTCGCCTGCTGGCGCAATTCGCCTCCAATGCGCGGTCCCACTCCCTCGCTCTTGAGCTGACGAAAGCCTTCCGCTCCGTACTTGGCCGTGAGGATCTCCCGAATGCGCGCGCCGACGGCCTCGGCACCTCCAGCCTGCTGCATCTCGGCTGTACCCTGGGCCCGGATGACGAGCTCGTTCTGGCCGAACGTGGCGATTTCCGCCGAGCCGAGCCCGCCCTGCGTGAGGGCCGCACGCACTTCCGCCACGTTCGGCGGTTGGGTGAACGCGACACGCAGCAGTGTCCCACCGGTGAACTCGATGCTGTAGTTGAAACCGGATGCCGCCACGAGAACCAGGCCGGGAACGACGAAGAGCGCAATGCCGATCGCTGCCTGCTTCCACAGCCGGATGAAATCGATCTTGGTGTTATGAAGAATGCGCAGCATTTAGATGCTCAGCGTCTGCGTGGAGCGGTTGCGTGAGAGCCACAGCATGAACAGCGTGCGGACCACGAAGATGGCGCTGACCAGCGAAGCGCCGATACCGGCGAGCAGTGCCACGGCGAACCCGCGCACCGGCCCTGTTCCGAACTGGTAGAGAATGGCGGCGGTCAGCGCAGTCGTGACGTGCGTGTCGATGATGGCGCTCCACGCGTGGTTGAAGCCCTCGTCAATCGACGTCCGCACGGTCTTGCCGCGTTCCAGCTCTTCGCGGATACGCTCGAAGATCAGGAAGTTCGCGTCCACGGCCATGCCGATGGACAGCACGAATCCGGCGAGACCCGGGAGCGTCAGCACAGCGTCGAACGCTGCCAGAACGGCCAGCGTGGTCAGCGAGTAGAACAGGAGGCCGACAACCGCGAGAAAGCCGGAGAAGCGATAGTAGACCAGCATGATGAGGATGACGAGCGCGATGCCCAGCGCCCCCGCCGACAGACCTTGCCGGATCGCGTCCTCTCCGAGGCTCGCGCCGATGGTGCGCGTCTCGCCGATCTTGAGCGGTACGGGCAACGAACCCGCCCGGAGCACGAGGGCCAGGTCCTGTGCCTCCTGAAGCGCCCGACCCTGCCCCATGGTGATTTGCCCCCGGGCGCCGATGGCCTGGATGATCACCGGTGGACGTCCCATGACCTTGTCATCCAGCACGATGGCCATGTAGTCCTGCACGTGCTTCGCCGTTTCACTCCGGAAACGGCGCCCGCCCTCGTTGCTGAACCTGAACTCGACGATGGTGCCCTCGATCGGCGTCTGGTTTGGCTTGGCATCCTCGAGGTAGTCACCGGTGATGATTGGCCTGGCGTCGACGACGTACAACGAACGATACCGCGCGCCGCCAACCGAGGTCGTGTCACTGCCCCACAGCAGTTCCTTCCCGGGTGGCAGGGCACTCGTTATTTCCCCCATGTCGAGGTAGCGCTGCAAGGCGGGGACGTCGGTCTGGGCGACCATGTATTCGCCGGGGATCTGTCCCTGCTGCAGCAGCTTTGTCACCGGGCCACCGGTCGTCGCGGAAAGCCCCGGTACCACGCTGCTATCCTTTTTTGTCGTGTCCGACGCAGTCGCCGTGTCCTTCTTGGTGAACAGGTCCAGCGCCTTCGGTGCGGGGGGAACTACCGCCCCGGTGCCTGACGCCGCAGGCGTTCCCCCTTTCTCCCGCGCGATCTGGTCGAGTCGCGGCAAGACCCGATCGAGCGCACCAGACTCGTCGACGATCTGGAACTGAAGGAATGCCTGCGCCTTCACCACTTCCTCGGCGCGTCGGGGATCGTCGATCCCGGGCAGCTCGACGATGATCCGGTCCGGTCCCACTTTCTGGACGAGCGGCTCGGCAACGCCGAACTGGTCGATGCGGCTGCGCACGACTTTGAGCGCACGGTCGAGCGCATCGCTCTTGTCGGCAACCGACTGCTTGCTCTCATCGACCTCGAGCGACATATGCATGCCGCCCTGAAGGTCCAGCCCGCGTTTCAGCGGTACTCGACGGACCGTGTCATAGACAAAGCCGTCTCCGCGCTTCACGCGTTCAACGACAGTTCGCGGGAACAGCGCCCAGAGCGACGCGGCCACGAGCGCCACGATCAAACCCAGTCGGTACTTCAGGTTAGACATTCGGTGGAGCTCAACAAAAGGTGGAGTTTTGGGAGCTTGGAAGGTTAGAAGAACAGGCTGGGTGAGTCAACGTTGGCCCGGGGTGGGGACTGGTACAGTTTGTACGAGTGCCCCGAGGTGTGCATCGGTAAAACGGGTGAACGGGTAAGCCGTGAAGTCAGGCCGTGGACTGATCGAGGACTCTGCGGGCATCGGCCGAGTCCAGGCGCAGCTGCGCCACGAGCGCATCGACGCCGTCGAACTTTCGGGTGTCCCGCAGCCGACTCAGGAAGTCGATCCGGACGCGCATTCCGTAGAACTCGGCTTCGACGTCAAAGAGATGTGCTTCGAGGGTCACGTCGGTCTCACCGAATGTGGGTCGCGGGCCCAGGTTCAGCATGCCGCCGAAGGTGCCACGAGGCGTCTGCACCCGCACCGCATATACCCCTTGGGGGGGCAGCAGTTTGCGCGCGGATTCCAGGGTGACGTTGATCGTCGGATAACCGAGCAACCGGCCCCGCTTTTCTCCGTGCGTGACCCGGCCGCCAATCGCGTATGGGCGCCCCAATCCTTCGGCAGCGCTCGCCAGGTCGCCGCCCGCCACGGCGCGCCTGATGAACGTCGACGACACCGGTCGGCCAGAACCCGCGGTGACGGGTGAGACGATTTCGACGGTGAAGCCGCGCGCTACGCCAAGTTCGCGCAGGACTTGTGGGTTGCCGGCGCGATTCCTTCCAAAGGCGTGGTCGTGCCCCATCAGCAGGTGCGCCACCCGATAGCGACCCACCAGCACCTGATCGACGAACTGTGCCGCATCGAGCGCGGCGAGCTCGCGCGTGAACGGCACGACCGCGACGTAGTCCAGTCCGCTCTCTGCCAGGACCTCCAGTTTTTCATCGCCCACGGTCAGGAGGTGGGGGGCCACACTCGGGTTGACGACCTCGAGGGGGTGCGGGTCGAACGTGACGAGGACACTGCGGGTGCCGCGGTCGGTCGCCCGCTGCACGAGTCGCGCGAGCACATCCTGATGACCGCGATGCACGCCATCGAAGGATCCCACGGTGACGACCGTTTGCGTCACGTCGGGCGGCAGGCCGCTGGCCAGGTTGGTCTCGTCAGGCATCGGCCAACACCACTTCCGGCTGCCACCGGTCGTTCTCGCGACGGGCCACCGCAACGAGTGCGCCCTGCGGATCGAACAGGGCAGCTCGCGTGGCCTGTGCCTGCGCATCGACCTGCATCCCATGGACGACCCTTCCGACATCTTCAGCGGTCAGGACCTCATGGCAGACGTCACCTAACGCGTCGCTCAGCGGCCGCGTCGGGATCTGACCACGCTGTACCACCTCCCACGGACTGGCCATCGCTACGTCGAACGGCCCGCTGCGCTCCCGGCGGAGGTCGGCCACATGAGCAGCGCTATCGAGGAGGCGACCCAGATCTCTGGCGAGTGCGCGGATGTAGGTCCCACCGCCGCAGGCGATGCGGACCACGAGACGCGCGTGGTCGCGGTCGAGCACCTCCCATCGGTCGACGCGCACGAGCGCGGGCGCGAGGTGCGGCGAGATGCCGTGGCGCGCAATCGCGTAGGCTCTCCGGCCATCCACCTTCTTGGCGGAGTATGCTGGCGGCAGCTGTTCGATATCACCGGTGAGTTGCCGAAGTGCGCCCTCGAGCCGAGTCCAATTCGGCGGCGGGGCCTCACACCTCACCGCCCCCGCAGCATCGTCGGTATCGCGCTCCTCGCCGAACTGAATGGTGGCGCGGTACACCTTGGGTTCGCCGGGCACAAAGCGAATCAGTCGTGTTCCGCGACCAGTGAGCACGACCAGCAGGCCGGTGGCGAGGGGATCGAGCGTTCCGGTGTGGCCTGCCTTTCGGGTGCCGATCGCGCGCGAGACCGATCGCACGACGTCGAACGACGTGATCCCCGACGGTTTGTCGACGAGTACGAGCGCGTCAGTCGAGATCGCTCGCATCGTTAGGGTCGACCCGACCGTCCTTGATCTGCGCCAGCAGGGTCTCGATCCGGGCCGCGTTGGCGACACTCTCGTCGAGACGGAATTCGATCTCCGGCGCGGAATAGAGACGGAGGGTGCGCCCGAGTCGGCTGCGCAGGTGTCCGGCAACGGAATGCAACCCTTCGAGCGTCGACGCGCGCTGAGAGCCTTCACCCATGATGCTGACGAACACGCGCGCGTGCCGCAGGTCGCGCGTCACTTCAACCCCGGTGACGGTCACGATCCCCGTGACGCGGGGATCTTTCACGCCTTCGGCGAGGAACGTGGCCACCTGCTCACGAACGGCTTCGGCGACCCGGTCCGGGCGGCGGGAATCCATGCTACGAGCGCGTGAGCGGGTGAGCGCGTGAGCGGCTTCCGACAGCTTGCGTCACTAGGTCGCCGCCGCCTGGGGCTGCAGCGTGCGCGCCACCTCTTCCTTCCTGTAGCACTCGATCACGTCACCGACCTTGATGTCGTTGAAGTTCTCGATGCCGATCCCGCACTCGTACCCTTCCTTGACCTCCTTCACGTCGTCCTTGAACCGACGCAGCGAGGAGATCGTCCCCGCAAAGATCTCGGCGCTGTCACGAATCAGGCGAACGCGACCCGTGCGGTTGATGATGCCACTCCGCACGTGGCAGCCGGCAATGGTCCCGATGCGCGACACCTTGAACGTTTCGCGCACTTCGGCCTCTCCGAGAACCACCTCGCGCTCTTCGGGACGAAGCATGCCTTCGAGAGCGGCACGAACGTCGGCGACGGCCTCATAGATGATCCGATAGAGCTTGATGTCCACGCCCTCGCGCTCGGCGGTCGACCGGGCGTTGTTGTCGGGCCGCACGTGAAAGCCGATGATGACCGCGCCCGATGCGCGGGCGAGCAGGATGTCGCCTTCCGTGATGGCACCGACGCCGCGATGCACCACCTCGACCGACACTTCATTGTTGGACAGCTGCTGTAACGCATCGGCGAGCGCTTCGGCCGGACCGCCCTGGTCGGCCTTGATGACGATGCGCAGCGTGCGCTTCTGGCCGGCGGCGGCCTGTGACATGAAGTCCTCGAGCGTGACCGCGCTTTTCGACGTGCGGCGGCTCTTGGCTTCGCGGTCGAGTCGTTCGCGCCGCTGGGCGATCTCGCGCGCCTGCGTCGCGTCGTCGACGACCAGAAACTGATCGCCCGCCATCGGCACACCCGTCAGGCCGAGCACCTGCACCGGGATCGCGGGACCGGCCTGCTTGACCGGTTTGCCGCGCTCGTCGAGCAGCGCGCGGACACGACCCGAAAACAGGCCGCAAATGAAATCATCACCGACCTTGAGCGTGCCACCCTGCACGAGGATCGTTGCGACCGGGCCCTTCCCCGGATCGAGCTGCGCTTCGATGACCGAACCCGTGGCATGCTTCGCCGGATTCGCCTTGAGGTCGAGGATTTCCGCCTGCAGCAGCAACTGGTCGAGCAGGTCGGAGACACCCGTGCCTTTTTTGGCGGAAAGTGGCGTGGAGAGCGTCTGTCCGCCGAACTGCTCGAGCACGACACCGTGCTGCAACAGATCCTGGCTGACCCGCATCGGGTTGGCGTCGGCCAGGTCGATCTTGTTGATGGCGACGATCATCGGCACCCCGGCATTCCTGGCGTGCGAGATGGCTTCGATCGTTTGGGGCATGACCGAATCGTTGGCGGCCACCACGAGCACGACGATGTCCGTGACCTGCGCACCACGAGCCCGCATCGCGGTGAAGGCCTGGTGACCGGGCGTATCGAGGAATGTGATCGCCTTGTCGTTGGGAAGCGACACGTGGTACGCGCCGATGTGCTGTGTGATGCCGCCGGCTTCACCAGCCACCACGTTGGCTTTCCGGATGTAGTCGAGCAGAGACGTCTTGCCGTGGTCGACGTGGCCCATGATCGTGACGACCGGGGGCCGGGGCTTGAGGTCCTCGACCTTGTCGACCTCCACCTGCGAGGCGAGATCGGCGGCATACTCTTCCTCGCGCACGGCCTGGAAGCCGAACTCGCTCGCGATGAGCTCGATCTGGTCGAAGTCGAGGCGCTGATTGATCGTCACCATCAGGCCGAGGTTCTTGAAGGCGAATCCCACGATTTGCGTGGGAGGCACCTTCAGAATCTCGGCCAGCTCGGCCACGGTGATGAACTCGTTGACGCGGACCGTCTTCTTCTCGCGCTCGATTTCTTCCCGACGACTCGCTTCCAACTCGGCGCGCGTGTCCTCCGGACGGCGCGGACCGCGTTTGACGGCGCCCCCGCGCATGTTCTGCATCACGCGGGAGATGTTTGCTGACACCTCTTCCTGATCGACGCGATCCCGCTTGCCTTTCTTTTTTCCGCGACCCTGTTGCTGCTGTTCCGCACCCGCGGGCTTGCGGTCGTCCGGGCGCGGCGGCATGCCCACAGCGCCGCCAGGAGAGGCGGAAGCAATCGGACGCGGCGGCGTGAAAGGCGAGCCACTCGCCCGAGGGCGCGGAGCTCCCGGAACGATGGGACGCGGACGCGGCCGGTTGGGTGCTTGCGAGGACGGCCCGGATTGCATGCCACTGCGTTGCGGCGGGGGTGCGATCGGTGTCGCTGCGTGCGGCGGCGGCGGCGGCGGCGCCGGCCGCTCCGGCTGGATCACGACATGGGGCGCCTCCGGCAGGAGCGTTTCCACGTCACCGACGGCGGCCTCGATGATCTCGGCCTGCGTCGGTTCCGTGACTTCGGGTTCCGCCTCCAGGACCCGTGCTTCCACCGCAACTTCGGCCGCCACTTCGACAGGAACCACGTCCACCTCGAGGGGCGGAAGATCGGCCATCTTGCGACGTCGGACCGACCCCTTGGCAGCGGGAACGTCCGCGGCGGGCACGGGCTCAGCCGCGGCGGAACCGCGACGGCGGCGGGCACCGGCAGGTGGTGCGGACGCCGGCTTTTCCTGACGGGCGCGTTTTTCCCGCTCCCAGCGGGCGCGCACGCGCGCAACCTGGTCGTCGGTCAGCAGGCTCAAATGACTGCGAACCGGCACGTCCATCGCCCGGAGGATCTGCATCAGGTCCTCCGCCGTGATGCCGAATTCACCCGCCATGTCATGTACGCGCAACTTGCTCAAACGAATCCTCCTAACGAGTTCGCCGGGAACCCGAATTCCGACCTGCCGCGGCGCCTGGATCCACCAGCCGCCGAACGCCCGCGGCGAGCGACGAGTCGGTGATGCCGACCGCCGCCGCCATTTCCTTGCCGACCGCCGCACCTAACGAAGCAGCCGTCAGACCTTCGATCACCCGCACGCGCCGCGCCGCCAGCAGCGGCAACACCTTGTCCCTGCTGTGTCGCGAGGCATCGGGTGCCACGAACGCCAGTATCATACGCCCCCGCCGCGCCGCCAACCGCACCTGTTCAACCCCAACCACCACGGTGCGGGCGCGGACACCGAGCCCGATCAGGCCCTGAACCCGTCGCTCGACGTCAGGGTCGAGTCGCTGGGCCTGGGCCTCAACGCTCTCCACCACCACCCTCGCCACTGTCTTCGGTCGTCAGTTCCGTTACCATGCTCATGATCCGATCGGCCTCTTCCGGCGCGATGCCGGGGAGTTTGAGGAAGTCCTCCCGCTCGAGATCGATGATGTCGTTGAACGTCCGGTATCCCGCATCCTCGAGAACGGCGACGGTCGCCGCCGCGAGCCCCTCGATCTCGGAGAGCTTGACGTCACTCACGGCGTCTCCCTCCTCCGGCAGCGGCGCAAAGCCCGGTCCGTCCGAACGCTCCATCCATTCCCGGCTGGAATACAGATCGATCTTCCAGCCGGTGAGCTCCGAGGCGAGACGCACGTTTTGCCCGTTGCGGCCGATCGCCAGCGAGAGCTGGTCTTCGTCGACCACGGCCTGAATGGTGCGGTTTTCGGGATCCGAGAACACGCGCGCGACCCGCGCGGGCGCAAGCGCCAGTTTGGCAAAACGCTCCGGATCACTAGACCACGGCACGATGTCGATGCGTTCGCCGTTGAGCTCGTTCACCACCGCCTGCACCCGGGCGCCCTTGAGGCCCACACACGCGCCGACCGGATCGATCGACTCGTCGCGCGACCACACGGCGATCTTGGTGCGGCTCCCCACTTCGCGCGCCGCGGCGCGGATCTCGACAATGCTCTGCTGAATTTCGGGGACTTCGAGCTTGAACAGTGCCTGCACGAACAGCGGATCGCCACGCGACAGAATGAGGCGAGGTCCCTTGGGCGTCTCTTCCACCCGCTTGAGCACCGCGCGGACCGGGTCCCCCTGGTGGAAGTGCTCGCGGTGATTCTGCTCGCGGTACGGCATGATGGCTTCGGCTTCGCGGAACTTGGCCAGCATGAGCACCAGCTTCCCGCGCTCGATCTGCTGCACTTCACCGGAGAGCAATTCCCCGACTCGCGAGGAGAACTCGTCCCGGATACGCGTGCGCTCTCCCTCGCGGACGCGCTGACTGATCCGCTGCTTGGCGGCCTGCACCGCGCTCCGCCCGAATTCAGCGAAGTCGACGGGGATCTCCATCACGTCACCGGGCTGAAACTCCGGGTCTTCGTACTGAGCTTCCTCGACCGATACTTCGGCCCCTGGGTCGACGACCTCGGCCACGACAGTCTTGAGGAGCACAATGCGAATCTCGCCGCGAGCCTCATCGATCTCGACCTCGGCTTTCACGTTAGGCCCGTGCTTTTTGGCCAGGGCGGCATGAATGCCGTCCTGCAACAAGCCGTGCAATTCCGTGCGATCGAGCTGCTTGATGTGCGACAGCTCGCGAATCGCACTGAGAATCTCTGCGGTTCCGGTCATTCCTGCTTCCTCAGGTATTCCACACGAACACCAATCGCGCCTCCTTCACATCAGCAAGCGCCACGCGATGCTCCGTCCCTTGAAGATCGCGCACAACGGCGATCTCTGCGCCTACCTCACCTTCGACACCCACCACATTCACCTCGACCCGTCCCCCGAGTGCGGGGCTCAATACCTTCGCGCGACGTCCGGCAAAGCGACGCCAGTCCTGCGCACTCCGAAGCGGTCGCTCGACGCCCGGTGACGATACCTCCAGCACATACGCCTCGCCCACGAGTCCCGACGCATCGAGCATGGGCTCGATCGCGCGAGACGCGTGGGCGCAGTCTTCCACACTCACCTTGGTCCCGTCGCGCCGATCGATGCGCACATCGAGAATCGGACGGCGTGACGTGCCCCCACGTCGCAACTCCACGAGATCGAAACCCAGCGCGTCAAGCTCCTGCCGAACAAGGTCTTCGAGCGCCTGGTTCATACCCCGTCTCAACCCCTTGAGAACAAAAAAATGCGGGGGAGCCCTCCCCCACATTTCTCGCGCCCGGTGGCAGCCGAGCGTGAAACGGAATGTAGACCGCGCGGTTGCGAAGGTCAACTACTGATGATTGTCGGCGGCGCGATGGACGAGCGTGTAGGCGCCGCGGCGCGCTGGAGAGCGAGCCCTAGCGCGGCGCTCTCGCCTGCGGCACTCACCGCGCGCCCGGCGTGCAGCCGGGAGCACGCACCTCGCTACCAGGCACCCCCGCTCACGAC
>JBQTIW010000187.1:0-5043 GCA_052387735.1 Gemmatimonadaceae bacterium | reverse complement strand
CGGTCCCCCCGAGACCCATGGAGCTGCACATACCAGTCGGCTTCGAATACGACGCGGAAGCCAAAGTGCTGGACGTAGAAGTCGCGGGCTTCCGCAAGCTTACTTGTAACGACTACAGGAAACATGTGCTTCAGTTCCATGCTCGCTCACCTCATTAACCAGGTAGCTGCAATCAAACACGATCGCCCATTGCTCACCATGCAGGCGAATTCAGTTCGCTTGCACGCTCGGTCCGGCGACTGTAGTGGCGCAAGCGGGCGATGGCGCGCGCCTTCTCGAGCAGCAGTGACATGAGGGACAAATTTCACTCCCTCAGCCACCGTCGCGTCATCATTTCATCGCAAGAGCATCGCGTCCATTGTGGGCGCGGTCAGGGCCTGCGTACCGCTGCCGACCGTCGCAGCATCCACCCGTACAACAGGACGATCACCCCCACGAAGCCAAGTACGCCCAGCCAGGGGGCGAGCGCGAAATCAGCGGGGACGAGTGCGATCGGCGCGTCATTCGAGAAGCCGACGATGAGCCCCGCGTTGAGCACGCCCCACAAACTCTCACCGACGATCAATCCCGACGCCACCAGGGTACCCAAGCGCTCCGCGCGCTCAGGGTTTGGCATCGAGCGAGTGCGCTTGTCGTACCAGTGAGAGATCACGGCGCCGACGATCACCGCAAAGGTCGCCGACATCGGAAGATAGATTCCGATGCCGACGGCCAACGGCGGAATGCGCAGTTTCTTCATCGCGCCGAGCGTCGTGTCGAGCAGAATGAGGCCGACGCCAACGAGCGCGCCGATGCCGATCATCTTCCATTCGAGGCTGCCGCCAACCACGCCCTGGGCCAGGGCCGAGATGAGCGTCGCTTGCGGCGCCGGCAGCGGATCTGGCGCGACGACGCCGACGTTCGCGGCCCCGGCGAACCCATACGCCTTGGCGAGCAGGTTGAGCACCGACGGGATCACCGACGCACCGGCGGCCACACCGACGATGAGGGCGATCTGTTGACGCATCGGCGAGGCGCCGACGAGCTGGCCGGTCTTCAAGTCCTGCAGGTTGTCGTTGGAGATCGTGGCGCACGCGAAGACGATCGCCGTCACGAACAGCGCAAAGGCCACGAGTGCGGGGCGTGTTTCGGGCGTTGGCGGCACGACGACGACGAGCGCCGAGGCGCAGATGACAATCGAGAGAATGCCGACGCCGGAGATCGGGCTGTTCGACGCGCCGATGAGCCCCGCCATGTAACCACAGATCCCGGCAATGAGAAACCCGATGACCAGGACGAATGGCACCGCGATCAGCGTGACCGCCAACGCGCTGGGCGCCAGCACCGTCGAGCGCGCGAATGTGTATGCGAGCCACGCTGCGATCACCATGCAAACGCCCGTCAGCGTGATGATCCACAGCGGCGAGATGTCGCGGTCAGTATCGTCCCCGGACCCCGCGACTCGTGAGGCGCGGAGCGTGCTCACGAGCCCGGCGACCACCGGTCTGGCCAATCTCGCAAGTGTATAAATGGCGGCAACCCCAATCGCACCGGCACCGATGAAGCGCACCTGTGTGCGCCAGATCGCCGTCGTGTGCGCCGCGAGCGACACGCCCTCCGGTGCCTGTTGCATAGACGTCAGGATCGGCACGGCGATCACCCACGAGATGATCTGACCGGTGAGCATCGCCATTCCAACCGACAACCCGACGAGATGGCCCGCGCCGAGCAGCGCGAGGGACCACGCGAAGTTGTATCCGGTCGAGGCCATCGTCCCCAGCCGGAAGAAGCCGGTGAGGTCCGCACCGGCAATGCGCGTCGCGGTCACGATGGCGAGTCCCGCCGAGGCGACCGAGCCGAGGATCACGGCGCGGAGCCCCTCTTTCGCTTCACCGGTGTCGTCCTTCGTCTCGCCACGCGTTCCGGATCCAACTTTCAGCACCTCGGCTGCCGCAACGCCTTCGGGGTAGGGCAGGTCGGAGGTTGTCACGAGCGCGCGTCGCAGCGGGATCGTGAACAGCACACCGAGCACGCCACCGCTCAGGCAGATGAGGAACGATTGCCAAAAGGGGAAACCCGTCCACCAGCCAACGATCACGAGTCCCGGCAGCACAAAGATGATCGCCGAGAGCGTGCCCGCCGCGGACGCGACGGTCTGGACGATGTTGTTTTCGAGAATGGACGAGTCCTTTACGGCGCTCAGGATCGCCATCGAGATCACGGCCGCCGGGATCGACGAGGCGAAGGTGAGGCCCACTTTGAGGCCGAGGTAGACGTTGGCCGCCGTGAAGATCGTCGTGAGGAGTGCGCCGAGCACGAGGCCGCGCACCGTGAGTTCCCTGGGTTTCATGGGGGCCAATCTTACACCCGGAACGCGGTCCGCCACGAGTCCTGTCGACCGCCGCTAATTCCACTTGCAGGGACACTCAGTAGCGACTCACCAGCAGCAGATCAGGCCGGAGATCCCTGAGGCTACGTTGCGTGCCGTTGTCGAACGTCACGTCGAGCAACCACTCGCGACCGACCTCGAATCCCACGATCCGCCATGACGGAACCGCCTATCCGTCAGTGATCGAACTGCCTGCCGCCGTGGCGGTCGTTAGGCGGCGCGTCACTGCGAGGCCGTTGCGGCCGTCCGCTCGGGTTCGGGCGCCAGGTACGGACCTCGCTTCTTGCCGCGGCACGCCGTCATCGCCGACAGGACGATGAGGAAGGAAAGC
This sequence comes from Gemmatimonadaceae bacterium, assembly GCA_052387735.1. Taxonomy (GTDB): domain Bacteria; phylum Gemmatimonadota; class Gemmatimonadetes; order Gemmatimonadales; family Gemmatimonadaceae; genus RBC101. The sequence continues at coordinate 2,344 of JBQTIW010000187.1, read as the reverse complement.
AGCATCAGTCGGGCACGCATAAACGCCTCCCACTGTGAACGTGCGAAAGGGGTGGATGCATCAAGGATACGGTCGGTGTGGCATTTTACCACACTCAGCCGCGACACCTTTCACGCGGCGAACTCGCGCGTCTGATGGATGTCTTGCCGTCGTTCGGAGCGAGATGACGAGAATCCGTCACCGCCGTCCACGATACGCCGTGCCTAACGTGCGAGAGGACACACCGAAGCACCGCGAGTGGCTCATCTGCTGGGGATTACCGCGATCGCTTGCGCCCCCTTCTCTGGATCTCGGGTAACTCAACGCCGTCCTCTTCGCCACATTCGACGGTCGTACGTACGCCATCACCGGGGACGCTCTGTTGGCGAGCGTGGAGGCAGACGATGTGTGACATCGGCCACAAACACAACGGCGACGGATTCGGCTTCCTCGTCGACACACCGGAAGTTCGGGCGCTCATCGACGAGACCCACCGCCAGATCACCGGCATCTCCGACCATGCAGAACGCGTCGAGCGGCTGAAGCCCGCGTTTGCACAACTGCTCGCCGCCACTGGGTGGTTACCCGACGCTTTTACGCGTCCCGATGAGACGAGCCGCATGGGCGACGCCATCGGCCAGTACGCGCTGTATCGCGCCGAAGACGGATCGCTCTGCCTGTTTTCCCTGGTCGTGCCCGCGGACGCCGCGACTCCAGTACATGATCATCTCGCATGGGGGTTGGTCGGCGTGTATCGCGGACAGCAGGACGAGACCGTCTATCAACGGCTCGACGACGGGAGCGATCCGACGCGGGCACAGCTCACGGTCGCGAAGCGGAGCGTGCTCAACGCGGGAGACTTCTACGCGCTGATTCCGCCGACGGATGACATCCACCACGTCAAGACGATATCGGCGACGCCGTCGATCTCCATTCACCTGCTTGCGAACGACACGGCGTGCATCTGGCGGCATCGGTTCGATCCCGGATCGGGTGCGGTCACCCCGTTTCGATCGGGTTATGCGAACGCACCGTGCCCGCCTGACGAGGACAATCCTGGCTCTGGATCCTGACCCTTGTCACCGAGGGAGGGTGGTATCACTGTATGACCCCTTACCCGGTCCACATGCCACCGCGCCGAGGAACCATGGGCAACCTTCGTCACGCGCTGCTCTGCATCGCCGTCGTTCCTAGCTTGCTGCACGCACAGGCCGGCTCTCGAGCTGCCGACGCACCTCGAGTGGGCCCGCCACGCGGCACCGTGATCGTCGTGGGCGGGGGTTCGATGGGCCCCGAGATCTACAAGGCCTTCATCGATGCGGCGGGGGGGCCGGACGGCCTCATCATCAACGTGCCGAATGCGGGAGGCGCGGATGCGTATCCGCAGGACGGACCGTCGACACGCGGGTGGAGGGCGGCGGGAGCGAAGAACATCCACACACTGTTCACGAAAGACCGCAAGGTCGCGGACTCGGACTCGTTCGTCGCCGTGATCAGGACCGCCGGGGGCGTATGGTTCGAGGGAGGTCGCCAGTACCGCCTCGTCGATGCGTATGCTGGGACGAAGACGGAGGCCGCGTTCCATGACGTGCTGGCGCGAGGCGGTGTGGTCGGCGGGTCGTCCGCCGGTGCGACCATCCTTGGCGACTTCCTCGTTCGCGGCGCCCCGTCGAACAACAACTTCATCATGCACTACCCCGGGTATGAGAAGGGCTTTGCGTACCTGCGCAATGTCGGGATCGATCAGCACGTCGTGGCCCGCGAACGCCTCGCCGATTTCGCCGACTCCCTCAGCCCGAAGTTCCCGACGCTCCTTGGCATTTCGGAGGACGAAGGGACGGCGTGGGTCGTGCGTGGAGACACCGGCACGATCATCGGGCGCAGCAAAGCGTTTGTCTATGGCGGCAAGGATGCGACGGATGAGGGGAAGCCGTTCCTGACCCTGTACCCGGGCGACGTCTACGACCTGGGGGCACGGCGCATTGTCCGTCGCGCGTCCGACGGATCACCGGTGCCGGCCACGTTCATCGCGTCGCTGTTCCGGAAGTACGAGGCCGCGTCGGCGGGGGGCGCAACGGTGCTCGTTGCGCAGGACGGCAACGTGCTGATCGATCGTTCCTTCGGTATCCCGGCGCAGGCGAAGTACATGCCCACCACGACGGTGCCTCAGTTCCCGCTCGGCGCGATATCGGCGGTCTTCGAGGCGATCTGCGCGCAGGTGCCAGAGCCCCCGGCGCGCGCAAATGGGGCGGCCGACAGCGCCGCACCACCCGCTCCACCGCTCACGCCCTTCCAACGCTGCGTCGCACAGCGCGCCGGGCAGCCCGTCGGTTTGCGCAAGACGTTGGCCACCGCGGCAGGAGAT
>JBQTIW010000186.1:0-1963 GCA_052387735.1 Gemmatimonadaceae bacterium | reverse complement strand
TTGTCGTTCATGGGCCCCGCGTGGAGCGAAGCGAAGCTCGTTAGGTTCGCCTATGCATTCGAGCAGGCGACCAGGGCGAGGGCTGGGCCGAGGTTCCTGGCCACGGTGGAGATGAAGCAAGCGGGTGAGCGGGTAAGCGGGTAACGATGGGCGGCGACCGTCGACAGTGGGGACACACTCGGGCAGCCGAGGCCGAACGCAGCTGCATTGCCTGTACTGCCGAAAGGGATAGCTTCGCGAAGGTCGCTCACGCGCTTACCTGCCTACCCGCTCCTATGCCATTCTCCTGGGGAAACCTCCTCGTACGTCTGGTGGCGGCCCTGATCCTGGTCTTCGCGACGTACAACGCGGAGGGATTCTCGTACTACCACTGGGCCATTGCCCCGCTGCGCGAGAACGCGGGCTCGTTCAATGCGGTCAAGTTCCTCGCGGGAATCGTCTTGCTGGTGGGATGGGTCGTGTTTCTGCAGGCGACGCGCCGCTCCATAGGCGTGCTGGGAGCTGCACTGGTCACCGCGGTGTGCGGCGGGGTGATCTGGCTCCTGATCGATTACAACGTGGTGCGAGCCTCGAGTGCCAGGGGGATGACACGCGTCGTGCTGTTTGCCGTGTCGGTGGTCCTCGCCGTGGGGATGTCGTGGTCGCACATGAGCCGGCGGATGACGGGGCAGAGCGATACGGACGTGGTAGGTTGACGGGTCGGGGCATGCGCTGCGCCCGAGGCGCCTGACATGGCTGGCGACGCACGCGCCGTGGCAGTCATTGGAGCCGGCGGGTATGTGGGCCGACTCGTGGTGAGGGCCCTGCTCGAGGATCGTCGTGGCGTCGACCGGATCCTCGCGCTCGACGTGCGTCCCGTGGGCTTCGCGGACCCGTCGGGCGTGGTCGCGTTCGAGGAGATGGACGTACGATCGGCACGACTCGGCGAACTGGTCGAGGAACACCGGATCGACACCGTCGTCCACCTCGCCGCCGTGCTGAATCCGCCTCCCGGCATGACCCGCAACGAACAGTATGCCATCGACGTCGACGGGACGCACAACGTCCTGGAGGCCTGCGTGGAGCATGCCGTCCGTCAGGTCGTCGTCACGAGCAGCGGTGATGCGTACGGCTATCACGTCGACAACCCGGCCTGGATCGACGAACACTGTCCCCTCCGCGGCAATGACGAGGTCGTGTCCTGTCGCCACAAGCGACTTGCCGAGGAGCTGCTGGCCAGGTATCGGCAGCACCATCCCGAGTTGCTGCAGCTGATCTTTCGACCGGGCATGATCCTCGGAGGCGGCGCGCGCAACCAGTTCACGGCGCTGTTCGAGCGACCGGTGATGCTGCAGGTGAGCAACGGCGAATCCCGGTATGTGTTCGTCTGGGATGAGGATGTCGCCGCCTGTATCGTGAAGGGCATTCATGAACGGCGCTCCGGCGTCTACAACCTCGCGGCCGACGGCGCGATGACCGCGCAGGAGATCGCAGGGGTCACCGGCGCGCAGCTGCTCTCGCTCCCCGCCGGTGTGATGTCGTCCGCGTTAGGCGCCCTGCACTGGCTAGGCCTCACGGACCAGGGGGCCGAGCAGGTCCCGTACCTGCGCCATCGCCCCGTCTTGAGCAATGATGCCCTGAAACGTGACTTCGGCTTTACGCCATCGAAGACCTCTCGCGAAGTATTCGAAGCATTCTGGAAAGCGAGGGGGAAGCCGTGATGTTGTATCCATGAGCAGAATCACCTGCGAACGCAGGTGCCCAGTGAGCTAGCGGGACGTCGTTGCCCCAGGTGAGCTGTGCGAGTGCGTCGTAGCGCTTTGCGGCGGGATTGCGCGCATGGTGGGCTTCGTCGACGATCACGAGGCCGTTGCGCACTTCCGGCGCCCGGGCGCCCCTGCTCAGCGATTCGAACGACACGACCTCGGCCGTCGTCGCCGTGGTGTGCAAGGCCTCGCTCCACATCGTGCGGAGCGCGGCGGGG
>JBQTIW010000185.1:0-4391 GCA_052387735.1 Gemmatimonadaceae bacterium | reverse complement strand
TATTGAGGGCAGCCTAAAGTAAGGCTGCTGCGGTCTTTTCATATTGCAGGTCACCTTTCATTCAGGCCCGATGCCGAGTGATACCGGCGCGCGGATTCAGGAGCTGCTCGATCTCGCGCCGCGTGATTCTCGATTCACGGCACCCGCGTGTGTGCGGTTCCGAGGCAAAGGCCAGCGCGAGCGCGTGTGTCCCGTTGGGACAGGTTCCTCTCGACGCTAAGCTGCTCATGTCGCCGCTGTTGAGTTCTCTGGCGGAGATGTTAGGAAAGCGGTCGGGCGTCGCAGGGGTTCAGGCCATAGTGAGGTGGTCTTTACGGCGTGCGCGATTCCCGTTCGATCTGACACACACCCCTTGTGGGACGCGCGTCCCTACGCCGCGCGGCGATTGCCAGGTACCGATCCAGCGGTTTCAAGCGGCGATCTGATGGGGATGAGCCAAAACAGGCCAGCTTTGCGTGAAGGAGGTAACGGGGTCAGTCGACACCGACGCAGGGCGTCGGAGCACTGATCCGCATCTCATTTCACGAAGGTCCGGAGGTGGGCTCATGCGCCGTTCCACAACTCTCACACTTATCGCGTTCGGCTCAACGGCACTGCTCATGGCGTGCGGCGAATCGAAGGACACTCCGACCGCGGCGCCAGGCGTACGGGCGGTCGTGCAGTCGCCGCACGCGGCGCACATGTCGTCGGCCACGATCAACCCAACGGCCTACACACCGTTCACGGTGCGCGCGCCACTCAGCCCGTTCAAGATCGTGCAGGGCTCCGACTTCTCGATCCAGTCCAACGTCACCTCGGACGTCGTCATGCAGCAGGCGCTCTTCGCGCCCGGGTCCGGCCCGTGGCACTATCATCCGGGGCCGAGCTTCATCTATGTCCTTCCGGGGCAGATTCAGCTGGAACGGAACATCGAAAGAAACGTCTGCAAGAAGACGCAGGTGTTCAATCCGGGACAGGCGTACTTCGAAGTCGGAAACCAGGTCCACCGGGCGATCGTGGTGAGCGCCGACAGCGCGGTCCTGCTCGTGACCCGATTCAACATCCCGGTAGGTGCCCCGTTCACGATCGCGGCTAACGATCCGGGGTGCGTGTGATCGCGCCCGCGGTTCGTGGAGCGGTTCGCCGCACGCCAACGCGCTGCATCAGGTCCACGAATCGGGGATGGTCGGCGATCCGGGAAAACAACGGATCTCCAAGGAGCCAGACGACACCAGTACGTGCGTGATAGCCACGCTCGAGCCAGGCCCAGGCTTCGCTCGTATCGCCCACTGCCATGAGCGCGGTCGCAACCGCTGGATCGAAGTCACCGCTTCGCTGCGCTTCGGCGCGCGCCCTGGCGATTGCCTGTCGCGCCTCGGTTTCGCGTCCAGTGTGCGCGAGCACGCGGGCGATGTCGGCGAGGGTGCGGTGCTTACGCGCTCCGGCGAGCACGTTGGCGCGCTCGAACTCCCGAAGGGCTTCGTCGTTCCGACCGAGCCGCTCGAGGACGTTCGCGAGAATTGCATGTGCGCGCCAGAACGTCGAGTCGAGCTCGATCGCATCAAGAACACGTCTGTATGCGTCGCGTGGTCGTTCCGCACGAAGGAGCGACCACGCCAGCGTCTCGGTAAACGCGGGGGCGAGCGGGTCGAGCTCCACCGCCAGCGTCTGCTGCTCGACTGCCTCGTCGAAGCGGCCGCTCGTTCGCAGGAAATTGCCGTAGAGATGCCGGATCATTGAATTCCCCGGCTCCATCGACACGGCACGGAGGTGTTCACGTTCGGCCGCGTCCATGTCCCACTCGTTCGAGTGGAGGTAGACCGCGAGCATCGAATGCGCCTCAGCGAGATCGTCGTCGAGCTCGAGTGCCCGCAACGTCGACGCTCGGGTCAATCGCGTGGACTCGCCGGGGGAGATCGCGCCCTGCATCCCCAATTGCGAGTAGACCGAGGCCAGGCCGACATGTGGTGCGGCGTACCGGGGGTCGATTCTTATTGCTCGTTCGAAGTGCTCGATGGCGCGCGCGTATGCCGCTGGGGTACGCTGATGCCAGAAGTAGCGCCCTTTGAGGTAGAGACTGAGCGCCTCCGGGCTCGTCGTCGCGCGGCGCCCGAGACGCGCTCGCTCGGCGCTCGTCATCTCGGCTTCGAGCGCCCCGGCGATTCGTGTGGCGACGAAGGTCTGGATCTCGAAGAGGTCCTCGAGCTTGCGTTCGTAGACATCCGACCAGATCCGGAGTCCGTCCGAGACGTTGACCAGCTGCACGCGTACGCGAATGCGATCGCCGAACTTCTGAACGCTCCCTTCCAGCACGGCCGAGACATTCAGCGCGCGCCCGATGTCGCGCACGTCTCTGGACTGACCCTTGAATGCGAATGCCGAAGTTCTGGCCGCGACGCGGAGCGTGCGCACCTTCGCGAGCGCGGCGATCAGTTCATCGGTCAGTCCGTCGCTGACGTAGTCTTCCTCGGGATCACGAGAGACGTTGGTGAACGGCAGCACTGCGATGCTTCGTGCGGCGCCGGTCGCGAAGTCGCCGCCGACTCCCGGCGACGCGGTCGCCCGCGCCTCCGCTCCGTTCCACGTGTTGCGCAACAGCACTGCGGTGGCCATCACAACAGCGAGCGCGCCGGCGAGTACCGCCGCGGTGCGCCACCGCTTGCCACGAACGCTCCCTCTGGCACGCGCTCGCTCGAGATGGGCGAGCAACTCCTCCGCACTGGCGTAGCGCTTCGCCGATTCCGGTTGGAGCAGGCGCAGCACGATGCGCTCGACGGAAACTGGAACCTCTGATCGCAACTTCGAGAGCGGCAGCGGCGAGGCTTCGAGAATCGCCTGCCTGACGGCGTTCGCGTCGTGACCTGGGAAGGGATGCGTCCCAGTCAGCATCTCGTACGCCACGACGCCGACGCTCCATAGGTCGCTCCAGGCTCCGACGCTCTCGCCGCGTATCTGCTCCGGCGACATGTATGCGAGCGTGCCGGGTGTCACCCCACTCGCGCCCACGCCGGCATTGGCCAGACCCGCCAGCCCGAAGTCGAGGAGCTTCACCGCTCCTCCCTCGGTCAACATGACATTGCCGGGCTTGATGTCGCGATGCACGATCGCGCGAGCATGCGCGGCGCCGAGGCCCCGCGCGATCTGCTTGATGACGTCGAGGGCTTCGTCGATCGGTAGTGCGCCACGGCGAATCCGCTCTCGCAATGTCTGTCCGTCATAGAGCGCCATCGCGATGAACGATCGCCCGTCGTCGCTCTCGCCGATTTCGTACACCGTGCAGACGTTCACGTGATCGAGGGCGGCGGCCGTGCGTGCCTCCATCAGCAGCAGCGCGTCGGCGCCGCGATGGGCGGGGAGAAACTTGAGCGCCACGTCGCGCTCGAGCCGGGTGTCGCGCGCTCGATAGACGGCGGCCATGCCGCCGACACCGATGCAGCTCTGGATCTCGTAGCGCCCGATCTTCAGCGTGGGCGTGAGCGACGACGCCGTGACGACGTCGCCCAATCGCCGAAAGAAACGCTCGCCGGCATCGGCGTGTTCGAGGAGTGATTCGAGCTCCTGGCGCAGCTCGTCGTCGTCGCGTCCGGCGTCTTCGACGAACGCCTTCCTGGCATCCGGAGGGAGGTCGCGGGCCTGCCCGAAGAGCTGCGCGAGATCAAACCGATCGCTCATGCCTGTGCGCCGAGGATTTGTGAAAGCTCCCGATGCAACCACGCCTGAGCCATCGCCCATCCGCGCTTCACCGTCGCAGTCGAGATCCCGAGCGCCTCGGCCGTCTCGCGAATCGCCATTCCTCCGAAAAATCGACACTCGACGATTCGCGCGAGCCTCGCGTCGTGCGCGCCCAGGCGCGCGAGCGCTTCGTCGACGGCGATCAGCGCGTCGGCGCTGGTATCGCCGGCGTCTGCCGTGCCGGAGAGTGCGGACTCGAGCTCGTCGAGCGTCAGGTGGCGTTGTCCGGATCCGCGCTTCGCGGCGTGCTGCCGCCGCGCGTGATCGATGAGGATCTGGCGCATGGCGGTCGCCGCGACCGCCATGAAGTGCGACTGGCTGCGCCAAGTGTCTCCCGCGTCTCGGCCGAGCCGGAGGAAGGCTTCGTGGACGAGTGCCGTGGTATTGAGGCTGTGGTCACCGCCCCACTTCTGCCGCTGTTGTTCGGCGAGTCGGCGAAGCTCGTGGTAGACCAGCGTGAACTGCTCGTCGAACGCCTGACGAGTACCGGCCTTCGACTCTTCCGAGGGGCCCACCCGGACTTCGTCGTCGGGGCGGTCCATATGTAGTTAGCGTACCGCCTAGTGGGTCGATCGGGCAAGCGCCGGCCATATGCAGCCGAGCATCGATGGGGGATGCAGATTCCTCAGCGCGGCCGCTTCCACTCCCTCGCCCTTCGCTGGGCGTCGGCGATCTCATCG
>JBQTIW010000184.1:0-34955 GCA_052387735.1 Gemmatimonadaceae bacterium | reverse complement strand
GGGAGACGGACGCCGCGTCAGGTGTATCCCTCTTGCCGACCTCTGACAACTGTTGTCGTGCAAATCTCCCTACTTGGTGGGAGGTAGTTCGCTCGCCTCCTGTCTCCCGTCTCCCGTCTCAAGATGCAAGAACTCGAACACGCCGTTCGTCGCCTCCTTCGCGCGAAGGCCTTCAGTGCCGCGGCGGTGCTCACGCTCGCGCTGGGCATCGGCGCGACGACTGCCATTTACAGTCTCGTCAACAGTGTCTTGCTGCAGTCTCTGCCATGGGCAGCCTCGGAGCGGCTCGTCGATCTGTCGCATGCGCTGACGGTCTCGGGGGTTTCCCAGGTCGACCAGTCGGATGCGGGGCACCTCTTTTATCGACGCTACAATCGAGTCTTCACCGACGTCGGCGCGTATCGCGCGACGGCGGTCAACCTCGGGACGCTGAGCGATCAGGTCGCCGGAGACGAGGTGCAAGCGGAACGAGTCGCCGCAGCGCGGATCAGCGCGGCAGTGCCGGCAATCCTGCGCGTCGCGCCGCTGTCTGGGCGGGCATTCGTCGAGGTCGAGGATCACCCACACGCGTCACCGGTGGCGTTGATCGGTGAACACCTCTGGGATCGAAAATACGCGCGCGATCCCGCCATCATCGGACGCAGGATCGATATCGACGGCGTGTCACGAGAGATCGTCGGCATCATGCCGGCGGGGTTCGCCTTCCCGTCATCGACGACCGGCGTCTGGTTGCCGATCGGCATCGATTCGACGCACACCGAATCCGCGACCTTTGGCCTCAAGGGAATCGCGCGCCTGCGGGACGGCGTGACAGCTGAACAGGCAACGACAGACCTCACGCGGCTCCTCGCCGAGCTGCCGGAGGCGTTCCCGGGCCGACTGACGGCTGCCGCGATCGAACAGACGAACATGCGCGCCGTCGCACGTTCGCTGCGCGAGGTCGTCGTGGGTGACGTGGGGCAGACGCTCTGGGTCGTCTTCGGCGCGGTAGCGTTCGTCCTGCTCATCGCGTGCGCGCACGTGGCGAACCTGTTTCTGGTACGCGCTGAGGGGCGTCAACAGGAGCTGGCGATCCGTCGTGCGCTGGGGGCAGGTCGTGGCGCCATCACGGCCGAACTCGTGGTCGAAGGTGGTCTGCTGTCTGCCGTTGGGGGCGGTCTGGGCATTCTCCTGGCATTCGTCGGGATTCGCTACGCGCGGACGCTGCAGGGGCAGGTCTCCATTCCTCGCCTCGATGAACTGGCGATCGATGGCGCCGTTCTGGCCGTTGCTCTCGGTACGACGCTCCTCGCGGCGCTGGTCGTGAGCGTGCTCCCCGCGCTTCGCTCGAATGCGATCTCACTCGCGAACGTGCTGAGCGATGCCGGCCGCACATCGACGGCCGGGCGGACCGGGCACCGGATGCGCGGTACACTTGTTGTCTCGCAGGTGGCGCTGGCGCTCGTGCTGCTGGTCGGCGCCGGCCTGATGGCCCGGAGTTTCCGCCGGCTGCGATCTGTGGAGCCCGGGTTCGACGCGGCACAGGCACAGACCTTCCGCGTCGTACTCCCGCCCGGACGTTTTGCCGATGCGGCAGCGGCGTCGCAGTTCATCCTTCGCGCCGTCGATGCGCTGGCGGCGCTCCCCGGCGTCACCGCGGCCGGCGTCGTTTCCAAGCTGCCGCTCGATCCCGAAGCGCGACGTGATACCGCGCTGTGGATCGAGGAGCGACCGTTAGGCATGGGCGAGTTCCCCAACGTACACCAGGTAGCGTATGCCAGCGCCGACTACTGGCCGGCGCTCGGCATTCCACTGCTGGAGGGGCGCGCGTTTGCCCGGACGGATCCCGCGGTCGTTCCGATGGAGGTCATCGTGAGCCGCGCCCTGGCCGACCGGTATTGGCCGGGGGCGCGCGCCGAAGGGAAACGCGTCCGCCTGGCACCGCAGGGACCGTGGTTCACGATCGTGGGCGTGTCGGGCAGCGTCCTCGGTGTCGGCCTGCAGCAGCCGCCTGACGAGACGATCTATCTGCCGCTGATGACGGCGCCGGGGAACGCGGTCGATGGCGGCCCGGGACCGGCGAGGTTCACTCCGCGTGAGGTGGCGTTCGTGGTGCGAACGGCGGGAGATCCGGCCCGGCTCACGACCGCACTGCATCTGGCGTTGCGCGCCACGGATGCCGGCGTGCCACTCTACCGGATGCGCCCGATGACCGACGTGGTGTCGGACGCGACCGCCCGTACGTCGTTCACCCTCACACTCCTGGGCATCGCCTCGTTTGTCGCGGTCGCATTGGGGTCGGTCGGCATCTACGGAGTGGTCTCCTACGCGGTCAGCTTGCGCAGCCGCGAGATTGCGGTGCGAATGGCGTTAGGTGCCGCGCCGGTGGATGTGCGTCGTATGGTCACCGGGCAGGCGGTGCTCATCGCGCTGGTCGGGGTGCTCGCCGGACCCGCTGGCGCCCTGGCGCTCACGCGCGTGCTCTCGGCGCTTCTCTATGGTGTCGCTCCCACCGACGCGCTGACGCTCGCGTCGGCCGCCGCGCTGCTCCTCGGGGTGGCGCTGGCGGCCAGCTGGTTGCCGGCGCAGCGCGCGGCCCGTGTGGATCCTGCCGGGGTGCTGCGCGCGGAGTAACGGACCACTCGTTGGCTGCGTCGTTGCCTAACAGCCGCGCACGAGCTGGCGCCGCATCCCGACCGGTCGTATTCTCCCGCGATCCCAGAGCATCAGCGCGGCATCACTCGTCCGGGAGCTCGCCATGTTCAAGACCGTGTTCTTCCTGCACCGCCGGTCCGATTTCTCCCCCGAGGCATTCCGCCGATACAGCGACGAGGTGCACGTCCCGCTCGTCTCACGTGTACCGGGGCTCGAGCGGTATGTGGTCAACCATACGTTGCTCAATCCGGCCGGTGCGGCCGGTGCCTGCGACGCGGTCGCGGAGCTGTGGTTCGCGTCGCCGGATGTCTTTCAGCAGGCACTCGGGTCCGCCGAAGGCGCCGCGGCCCTGTCCGACCAGCACAATTACCTCGACATGGAGCGAACGCACGTCCTGTTCATGGAAGAGGTTGCGGTCATCTAGGTCTCCGGCTTCGCCGGTCGAGCATGGCAAGCGTCCGAACGGACACCAACGGCATCATCGCTGCGCTGCTCCGCGATCTTGCCGAGGTGCAAAGCGCCAAACACAGCAAGTGGGGATACACACGCGCGGCTGCTGCGATCTTCGGCCTGGAGGAACCCATCGAGGCTCTGCTCCAGCCTGACGGCGCGCTCAGGAAGATCGCCGACGTTGGGCCCAAGTCCGAACGCGTGATCCTCGAAGTGTTGCAGTCCGGCGCGTCGCCGACCGTGGAACGCGCCGTCGCTGAAAGCGCAAAGACGCGCGACATCGAGACCCGGCGAGGCTTGCGGAGTCACTTCCTGAGCCGCGCGCAGGTGGTCGGCGCGCTCAACGACCAACAGCTCCAGGGTCCGACACTCGAGGACTACCGCGGCGATTTCCAGATGCACTCGATCTGGAGCGACGGTGTGCAAACGCTCGACGACATCGCCGCGGGCGGCCTCGCGCGCCGCTACCAGTACTGCGCCGTCACCGATCATTCGTACGGGCTGCGCATTGCGCGGGGCATGTCGATGTCCGATGTGGCCGAACAGCATCGGGAGATCGATCGCGTGAACCGCGAGCTCCACGATCGGTTCCGATTGCTCAAAGGGGTCGAAGCGAACATCGCGGCCGATGGCTCGATCGACCTGACGCCCGACGAGCTCCGGCAGTTCGAGCTGGTCGTCGCCGCGGCTCATTCGGGGCTTCGGTCGACCGCGGACCAGACGGCGAGAATGACGACGGCGATTCAGACACCCGGCGTTCACATCCTGGGCCATCCGCGCGGCCGCATGTACGGCGCCCGTGCGGGGATTCTCGCCGACTGGGACGCGGTGTTTGCCGTCGCGGCCCGCGCCAGCGTAGCGATCGAGATCGACGGTGATCCGGCCCGGCAGGACGTCGACTACGATCTTGCGACGCGCGCGGTGCGGGCCGGGTGCCTGTTCGCCCTCGATAGCGACGCGCATTCGACCCGCGAACTGCAGTACGCAGAAACCGCCATCGCGCACGCCCGCCTGGCCGGCATTCCGCGCGAGCGCGTCATCAACTGCTGGCCCCTCGATCGATTGGTCGCGTGGCTCGCCGCACGGCGCGACCAGTGATCGGCGAGTATCCTTGTGGCCATGAGCGGAGCCAGCGGGAAAGCACCAAAGGAGAAAGGAGATGACCACGAGGTACTCGTGGTCGGGGGCCGCGAGGTCGCGATCTCAAATCCCGGCAAGGTGCTCTTCCCGCAGCCGCAGTACAGCAAGCGGGATCTCGCGCTGTACTACATCGCGATCGCTGATGGGGCACTGCGCGGCGCGGGGGGACGGCCGAACATGCTCGTGCGCTATCCTCACGGGATCACCGAGGAGTTCTTCTATCAGAAGCGCGCGCCCGCGTCGCGCCCGCCCTGGATCGAGGTAGTGACGCTGCGGTTCCCGTCGGGACGGAGCGCCGACGAGGTGGTGCCGCGTGACGCCGCTGCGCTCGTCTGGCTCGCGAACCTCGCCTGCCTCGAGCTGCACCCGCACCCGGTGCGCGCCGACGATCTCGATCACCCCGATGAGCTGCGGGTGGATCTCGACCCGGTCCGCGGTGTCGACTGGAAACAGGTGCGCGAGGTGGCACAGGTCGTCCAGGCGACGCTGGACGATTTCGGCCTCATCGGATGGCCCAAGACGTCGGGCTCGCGCGGGATGCACGTCAATGTGCGCATCGAGCAGCGCTGGACGTTCGACGAGGTGCGGCGCGCAGCGCTGGCGTTCGCGCGTGAGGTCGAACGTCGGGCACCGGCCATTGCTACCAGCAAATGGTGGAAGGAAGAGCGACATGGCGTGTTCGTCGACTACAACCAGAATGCCAAGGATCGCACGGTCGCGTCGGCCTACTCGGTGCGCCCAACCCCTGACGCGCGCGTGTCGGCGCCGTTAGGCTGGGATGAGGTGGCCCACTGCGAGCCAGGTGACTTCACGCTCGCGACGATGCCCGACCGCTTCGCGAGGCTCGGCGATCGCCACGCGGGCATCGACGAACATCCCGGATCGCTCGAACGCTTGCTCGAGCGCTCCGCGCAGCACGAGCGCGAAGGGCTTGGCGACGCACCATGGCCGCCACACTACCGGAAGCAGCGCGGCGAGCCAGCGCGGGTGCAACCGTCCAGGCGACGCGTGTCAAAGCACCCGCTCATCGAGATCGGCCGAGCGCAGCAGAAGGCGGACGCACTCGCGGGACTCGAGCGGTGGAAGGCGCGTCACCCCGATGCCGCAGGCTATCTCGAACCGGCCGATGTGCTGGTGGATTCCATGCGCGGCCGCTTCACGACCTGGACTCGCATTCGGGTCAACTTGCAGCACGTGCCGATCGAGCGTCGTCCGGATCAGGAGCCGCTCGACCCCGACGACGAGCCTAACTGGGACTGGCAGGACGGGTGACCTGCGCTGGCGCCCCGTTTCCGCGGTGCGCTGAACGCTCCTCGATGAGGGATTGCAGCGAATGCCCGATCAGCGAACCTGGCAGACCTGGCGCCTCGAGCCTGGTGAACCAGAGACGAGGCCCTGAGCGCATGTCGCGCTCTCGGCGCGGCGGCCGGACTCGCGCGGTCGCCTACGCGCCCGTCGATCCCGAGAGGAAGACCTTCTCGAGCTCGTACGGCGTCGTGACTTCGAGCTGATCGTAGCGACAGTCCCCGGGCTGCTTGTCGGGCCGCCACCGAAGGAAGGTCGCGGCATGTCGAAAGCGGTTGCCCTGCAGATGATCGTACTTGACCTCGCACACCCGTTCGATGCGCAGCGGCTCCCATGAGAGGTCCTTCCCCACACTCCAGCGGCTCTGCGCCCCCGGCATGCGCTTGCCATCGCCCCCCTCCGGCTGCGCCCAGGCTCGCCACGGGTGAGCCTCCAAAGCGTTGTCGCGCAGGGGTGCGAGCTCGCGCACGAGCTGGTGGCGAGCCTCCATCGTGAATGACGACGTGACGCCAACGTGCTGCAGCGCGCGCCGGTCGTCGTAGAGACCAAGGAGCAGCGAGCCAATGGCGTCCCGCCCGCTCTTGTGCCATCGGAATCCCGCGACCACACACTCGGCGGTACGCGCATGCTTCACCTTGATCATCGCGCGCTTGCCCGGCTGGTACAGCACGTCCGCTGGCTTCGCAATCACGCCGTCGAGGCCGGCCCCTTCAAACTCCTTGAGCCACCGCGCTGCCACGCTGCGGTCTCGCGTCATCGGCGTCAGGTACACCGGCGGGCCGACTCCCGCGAAGAGCTGCTCGAGGAGTACGCGTCGTTCGGCCTGCGGCACCTGCATAACGCTGCGGCCTTCAGCTGCGAGAAGGTCAAAGCCGACGAACGATGCCGGGGTCTCGGCGGCCAGTTTCGCCACACGCGAGGCCGCGGGATGCAGTCGTTGTTGCAGGGCTTCGAAGTCGAGTCCCTGGGGCGTCGTGATCACGATCTCGCCGTCGATCACACACCCGTCGGGCATCTGCTCGAGGAATGCGGCATGCAGCTCAGGGAAGTAGCGGTCGAGCGGCCGCAGGTCGCGGCTCTGAATGAAAACGTCGGATCCGCCACGGAAGACGAGGGCGCGAAAGCCGTCCCATTTCGGTTCGAACAGAACCCCCTGGGCGACCGGCAGCTCGTCAGCCAGTTTGGCGAGCATGGGCTCAATCGGCGGTGCGATGGGAAACGCGAGGTCGCCGTGTGGTGCGCTCATGTTGGTCGCCCGGGAGTCCGCATACCCGAAGAATGTAACGCTCCGCGGGCCCGGCGGGGCGCCTAACGCCGCCCATTCCGGACCTCAGATCCGGAACCCAGTATCGCCGCTGCAGCAGCAGGACACGCGCGAGTCAGGGTGACTCTCCTGGTGCGCGGTGTTGGGGCGCCCGGTTCCGGGGGGCACGTCCTCGCAGTGGGTTGCACATTGCGCGCCCAGCCGATGCGTGTAATCGTGATGGGCGAAGCGCAGCGCGACCCGGGCGTACCACCTCACTGCGAGGGGACGTCGCGTTGCGTGATGCAGCCCGACGGCTTCGCGCCCTGCGCCGCAAACCCGCACCTGTGACGGGGTCTTGCGCTCGCAAGGAGGTTGTATGCGAGGGAGAATGCTGATCGCCCTCTCGCTCGTCGCCTGCGCTTGCGGCCCGGGCGACTCAGCGACCGCACCACCCAGTGACCTGCCCGCAGGCGCTGTCCGGCGCAACATCGGTCACGACGATCCGTCGATCCAGCGGGCGGGGAATGCCACATTGGTGTGCACGTTCAATGTCGCGGGCGCGCTGGTGTGCACCGCCACGGATCCCGACGGCATCGAGATCGTGGAGGTGATCGCGTCCACCACACCGGTGGTGCTCGAACAGCGCATCGTACCGAAGCCAGCGTGTCCCCTCACCGTGGTCTTCTTCATCGCCGAGGGGTTCCCACTCCCGCATCGGCACGTGGTCACGGTAATCGACTGCCAGCGGCGCACAGGCCGCGACGACTTCACGATCAACCGCGAGGGGGGAGTGCGCCGGGTGAGGCCAGGACCTCGAGGTTAGGCAACGACCTGCGGATGACCCCGGGTGTGTACCGGGCCCTACGCGCCGGGGTCGTCCGCCGCTTCCACGGGGTTCGCGCGTCGACCCAACGCCGGACTTCGCCGCATCGCCACGCAGATCGCCGCGGCGGCCAGCGCCATCGCCGCCAGCGTGTAGAATGCGCCGTTGTCATGCCCGGTGGCCGTCTTGAGGAACCCGATGAGCATCGGTCCGATGAAGCCGCCCACGTTCCCGATCGCGTTCACGAGAGCGATGCCGACGGCGGCCGAACTGCCGCTGAGCAAAATGGTGGGGATCGTCCAGAAGGGCCCGAGAAAGCTGATGACAGCGATCTGCATCACCACCAGGCTCGCAATCCTGGCCATGGGATCGCTCAGGAACGCCGCCCCGACGCAACCGGCCGCGACGACGGTGGCGCAGGCGGCCGAGTGCAGAACGCGCTCACCTGTGCGGTCGGAGCTTGCACCCACGAGCACGAGGCCCGCGGCGCTGAGGACAGCAACCACCGCAATCAGCCATCCCATGGCCATGTTGCTCAACTGCAGGCCGTCGCGAATCAGGACCGGCCCCCAAAATACGTACGCATAGCCAGCCGTGGTCACGAGCAACTCCGGGAGTGCTGCCACCCAGATGAGCGGATGCAACAGCGCTCGGAGCGGTGGAAGGCCGTGGGACGCCGAGGATGCGTCGCGGTCACGCCGCAGGCGACCCACCAGCCACGCTCGCTGTTCCGTCGAGAGCCAGCGGGCCTCCTCCGGTCGCTCCGTCAGGAATGCCAACACGACAAAGCCCAGGATCGTGGACGGAATGCCCTCGACCAGGAAGAGCCACTGCCATCCGGCCAGGCCGAGCGTTCCGTTGAGATCCAGCAGCCAGGTGCCTAACGGCCCGCCGATGGCGCCAGACAGCGGGATGGCGATCATGAACCAGGCGAACGAGCGGGCGCGCATCGATGCCGGATACCACTGGCTCAGGTAGTACATGATCGCCGGAAAGAACCCGGCCTCCGCCACGCCGAGCAGGAAGCGAAGCACGTAGAACTGCACAGGCGTGCGAACGAACATCATCGCGGCGGCGAGGATTCCCCACGTGATCATGATGCGGGCAATCCAGCGGCGCGCGCCGACGTGGATCAGCACCAGGTTGCTCGGGACCTCGAACAGCGCGTAGCCCACAAAGAAAACGCCGGCGCCGAATCCGAACGCCGCGGCACTGAATTGCAGGTCGCGGTTCATCTGGAGCGCGGCCAGTCCGACGTTGGTGCGGTCGAGGAAGTTGAAGATGTAGAGGACGAACAGGAACGGCATGAGCCGCACGCTCACCCGGCGGATCGTCGCGCGTTCCAGGGAGGGGAGCGGGGAGCGGTGAACGGAGAGCGCAGAACGAGGGGAGCTGATTTCCGACAGCCAGTCGCTCCCAGCGCTCCGCTCCCTGCTCCCCGTTTCGGTCAAAAGCTGATCCCTCCGCCGACCGTGATGACTTGACCCGAGATGTAGTCGGACTCCGGCGTGCAGAAGAGGTAGACGCCATTGGCTGCTTCCTCGACGGTCCCCATTCGCCCGAGCGGAATCTGTTGTGTTTCCAGTGCTTCGATGAGCGCCGGCTGCACGCCGTACCGGATCTCGCGACCCGCGACCTGCACGGGAGCGTTTGAGGGATCAAGCGCCCGGGTCATGCGGGTCTGGATGAAGCCAAACGCAACGCAGTTCACGTTGACGCGGTATCGTCCCCACTCCTTGGCCAGGGTTTTTGTCATGCCGACGACGGCCGCCTTCGCCGCGGCATAGTTGATCTGGCCCGCGTTCCCACCGAGCCCGGAGACCGACGAGATGTTCACAACCTTGCGGAACACCTCGCGTCCCTCGGCGGCTTCCTGCTTCGCGAGCTTGCGAATGGGCTCCGCGGCGGCACGCAGGATCCGGAACGGCGCCGTCACGTGGACATCGAGAACGGCCTGGAACTGCTCGTCGGTCATCTTCTGAATGACGTTGTCCCAGGTAAAGCCGGCGTTGTTCACAATGATGTCGAGCCCACCAAACTCGCCGAGTGCAGTGGCCACGAATCGCTCGGCGAAGGCACTCTCCGTCACGCTCCCGACGCACGGCACGGCGTCGAGTCCTGCGGCGCGCAGCGCGGCGATCGTCTCGAGGGCGGGCGCCTCGTCCAGATCGTTGACCACGACGCGCGCGCCTTCGGCCCCCAGTTTCATGGCAATCGCACGCCCGATGCCACGGCCGGCACCGGTCACGAGCGCAACTTTCCCCCGCAGTCGACCCTGCGCGTCAGGCACGCACGGAACCGAACACGAACCGCTCGACCTCGCGACGCACGACCGCAGCTGCCTCGCCAAAGACCATCGTGATGTGATTCCCCGGGACGAGCACGTACGTCGCGTTCGGGAACGCGCGAGCGGTGGCGCGCGCGGTGATCTCGTCGATCAGCGGCGGCGTTCCCGGAGGTCCGTACGCGCCGAGGGCGCTGAGGAAGAGCGTGGGGTGGCGAACGTGCTGCACGATGTGCAGCCATGGTTCGTAGGCGATCCCCGCGATCGCCTGAGCGACGGCGCTGGCGCTCGTGGATGCCTGCGCCGTCCCGTCGGGGTTCTCGATGATTTCCGCGCGGAAGTACTGCTCCACATCGTCGTCCCATGCGCCCTCGAGATAGGCCGCAGCGCGGATCTCCGCAATGTAGTCGTCGGCGGAGGGAGCCACGCGCGTGAGGCGGTCGAGCGACGGTTTGAGCAGAACCCCGATCCGTGGGTGAGAGGTGATCGCGGCGTCGATCACAATGAGGCGCTCGACCCGTTCCGGGTAGTGGGCCGCAATGAACATCGCCAGATAGCCGCCGAAGGAGTGCCCGCCGAGCACAACGCGATCCAGGCCAAGCGCATCGAGCAAGCCGATGATGTCGGCGGCGTGTGCTCCCATGCCGTACCCCGACGCCGGCTTGCTGCTGCGCGCGCGGCCGCGAAGATCGGGGGCGATGACGCGGAACGTCGGGCTGAGGCCGGCCGAAAGCAAACCACCGAATGCGTTGGCGTTGGACGACAGGCCATGCAGGAGCACGAGGGGGGGTGAGCCGCCGGACGCGTCGAGGTAGAACAGCTCGACGTCGCCCACGCGCACGCGATGCGAGGTCTGGCCCGCGTGCCCGGGCCTGGCTGAGATGGTCATCGGGTGGCCGTCAGGTGGTGTGAGGTCGGCGCGACGCCGCCAGGCGCTGCGTACCGGTCCCGAAGGACGCGCTTGAGCGTTTTGCCGGCGGTGCTGCGTGGGAAGTCGGCGAGGACGACCACGTCTCGCACCTGCTGGTAGCGCGCCGCCACGCGTGCGTTGATCCAGGCGCGAAGCTCTTCGGCGCTGGCGGTGCTGCGGTCGCGCAGGATGATCGCCGCCATCGGGCTCTCGCCCCACTGCTCGTTAGGAATGCCGAACACGGCGACCTCGCGAACCTCGGGATGCCGGATCGCCACTTCTTCGATGTCCTTGGGGTAGACATTCACGCCGCCCGAAATCAGCATGTCCTTCTTGCGATCGACGAGGTGAAGAAAGCCGTCGTCATCGGTCATCCCCAGGTCGCCGGTGTGCAGCCAACCGCCGACGATGGTCGCCGCCGTCAGCTCCGGCTGTTTGTGGTAGCCGGGCATCATCAGCGGCGATCTCCCCACGATCTCTCCCACGACACCGGGCGGAACGTCGCGCCCATTCGTATCCACGATGCGCATCTCACTGAATGCGATGGGAACACCCACCGAATCAATGTGCGCGCGGAAGTCGCTCCGGTCGAGCACCGTGATGAAGCCCTCGGTCAGCCCGTACAGCTCGTACAGCACGTCGGGTACGACCTCGAGCATCCGCTCCTTGTGCTCGCGGTGCCAGGGGGCGCCAACGGAACAGAGCATCTGGAGCGACGGCAGCTTCTCCGCGCGGAAGTTGGGAGCATTGACCAGCGCCGCGATCTGCGACGG
The DNA here is from genome assembly GCA_052387735.1 of Gemmatimonadaceae bacterium. Taxonomy (GTDB): domain Bacteria; phylum Gemmatimonadota; class Gemmatimonadetes; order Gemmatimonadales; family Gemmatimonadaceae; genus RBC101. The sequence continues at coordinate 23,390 of JBQTIW010000184.1, read as the reverse complement.
TACCATCATCACGTGCGTCACGCCCTCGCGCTCCACCGTGTCGATGAACTGTACGGCGTCGAAGCGCTCCTGGAGCACGAAGGTGCACCCCAGCAGCCAGGCCGGCATCAGCGTGACAAATGCTCCGTTGAAGACGAGCGAGCCGGCATGCATCACGACACTCTCCGGCGTGAATCGGAACTGTGAGGCGAAGAGCGAGCCGTACAGCGCGCGCACGTAGTGCGTGTGGACGATTCCCTTGGGCTGGCCGGTCGTTCCGCTGGAGTAGACGATGTTGTAGACGTCGTCATCGGCGATGTCGGCCGCCGGCGGACTCGTGTCGCTCGACCCAGCCACGAGCTGCGCGTAGTCGAGGTAGCCTGCCCTCCCCGGAGCGTCCGTGAGGATGTACCGCTCCGTCGGGATGCCGTCGAGCTCGGGTCGCACCTGGTCGAGGGCATCCACGGTCGACGTGGACGCCACAACGGCAACGGCGTCCGAATCGCGCAGCAGCGTCACGAGCCCCGGCCCGCGGAGCAGAGGACTCAGCGGGACCGACACGAGACCCAGTTGCGCGCACGCGCGATAGACATCGAGCAGCTCGACGCAGTTAGGCAGGAGGATGGCCACCGCATCACCGCGCCCGAGTCCAAGCTCCCGCAGCGCGTTGGCCAACCGATTCACCCGCCCATACGCCTCCCGAAAGCTGAGGCGGAGCCCTCCGCACACCACGGCCGGGTGATCCGGCCTGTAGTGCGCGTGTCGCGCCAGCAACGACCCGACGTTCACTTCGAGAACCGAACGCCGAGGAAGAGCATGGTGCCAATCTCCGGCATGTTGATCATTTCGCGATGCGTGCGTCCCAAGCCACAGGCGCGCTCCTCGCTCGCGATCACGCTGTTCGGCTGGGCGACCGCCGGCGCGGTGACCGCAGGCGTTCGGTAGGTCACGTTCTCCGCCGTGCAACCGAACAGGTTGGCGACGCTGAGGCTGAGCGTCGAAGACTGGAACGCAGCCGGAAGCCGGTACGACAGCGACGCATCCAGGGTGCCGAACGTTGGAATGACCCCGGTGTTCGTGCCGGACCGGAAATAGTAGCCGTTGACGTTGCGGAAGGTGACGCCGGCGGTGAACGCGCCGAGATTGCGTGCCGTCGCGCCCATGGTCCACTTGGTCGTGGGAGAGTTGAGCGAGGCGGCCTCGAGGCTCCCGCCTGGCGGAAGCGTCAGCTCATCGATCTTGACCGTGGACACGGTACCGCGTAGCTCGAGCTTGTCGGTGACGACGGCGCTCACGCCGACGTCGGCGCCGGAGACCCTGGCATCCCCGAGGTTGTAGTAGGTGAGTACGATCGGAGTGACGTTCGCCTGGTTGACGATGCGGCCCCGGGCGTTCACCGGAATCCGATTGCCCGGGTTGGCGTTAGGCACGGCAAAGGTGGCGCCTCCGGCCGCTGGGGTCGCAAACGGATTCCCGATGATCGCCAACGGGCTCATGAAGTTCCGGTAGTTCGAGCGGAAGTACGTCCCATCCAGATAGAGTCGATTGGCCAGAATCCCCTTGTAGCCAACCTCCCAGGTCTTGTTCACTTCGGGCTCGAGTGCCTTGAACGTCGCACGCGTATTGCCCGACGCATCCTGCATCGTGAATCCCGTGGTGTTCCCGAAAATCGAGATGACGGACGTCCAATCGGGAATGAAGAAGTCGGTCTGCAGAATCGTGGGAGACTTGTATGCCCGATTGAACGTGATGCGGAACGCCTGGTCAGCCCACGGCTTCACGATCACCCCGGCCTTGGGACTGAACTGCCGATCGTAGTTCTCGGGGTCGTCCACCCTGCCGGCGAGGACGACGTCGAGCCATCGCGACACGGGCGTCGTCGTCTGTGCATACACGCCCTGCTGCGCCAGTTTCACGTCTTCCTGCGTAATCCGGTCGGTGAGCCACTGGCGGTCGCTGCTCACGACGTCCTGGCGGACCTGGGCGCCGAAGACCACGGCGGTGTTGAGCAGCGCCGGGATCGCGTAGTTCCCCTGGGCCTCGGCCGCATACATGCGTCCATTGCTGGGCCAGTCGGACAGCTTGCGCAGCGAGTCGGAGCTGAGCGACGCGTTGGCCGGAGTCAGCTGCGCCCCTGCATAACGATTGAGCGCGAAGGATGATCCGCTGGTGGATTGTGTGCGATACGCGCTGAAGTACCAGTGTGGCGTGGTGTAGCGTGTCTGCAGGACCTTATAGTCCCAGTCGCGCAGCTGATTCCGGCCCACGTTGGTCTGGGCCACGTTGTCGGTGCGGCTCATGCCGCCGCTCAACTGCAGTCGGTGGTCGCCACGATAGTACACCAGCGCACCCGTACCTCGCATGACGCCGGTGTTCCAGTCGATCCGGTTCTTCAGCTGATCCTCACTGACGGCGCCAACCGTCCCCTTGGGGACGATCGTGCCGCCGGCATTGTAGTAGAGGATGTTCTCCCAGTCCTCGGCCGCCTGGTATTCGCCCGAGAGCTTGAAGCCCAGATTGCCGCGAACGACGGCGTACCGCCCCTGCACGTCACGATAGCTCCGGCTCCCACCGGTGACCTCGATCGTCGCGCCCTGGAACTCGCGCGGATCCTTCGTGACCATCGACAGCACACCATTGGACGCATCGGGTCCATAGAGCGCCGACCCCGGGCCGACCAGCACCTCCATCCCCGCGAGATCCACTTTCGGCGTAGGCGTGAGCGCGCCGATGGGGAGCCCGCTCTCCGGAATGACCGAGATGCGGCCGTCTTCCACCATCAGGAAGCGGTTGTTGAACGCCGAGTTGAAGCCGCGCGCATTGATGGCCACGCTGGTCATCCCCACTTGAATGAAGTCGAGGCCCTTCGCCTCCTTGAGTGCACTGGCGAAGGTATTTCCGACGGTCATGTCGAGCACCTCGGGGCCGATGCCCGTAATGGTGGCCGGCGCATCGGTGATCTTCTCGGTGCGGCGAGAGGCGGAAACAACAACGCCGCCAAGCGTGACGGCGGCAGTTTCGAGGGTGACATCGACGGTCGTCTCTTCGGCAGAGCGCACGACGACACCGACCATCGTGCGGGGCTGTTGCCCGATGCGTTGCACACGCAGGTCATGGGAGCCCGCTGGCACCGCCGATATCCGGAATCGGCCATCCGGTCCGCTCACAGCTCCCAGCGACGTGCCAACGACCGAGACCTGCGCTCCAGAGAGCGGGCCGCGGTCCGCGTTCGTCACCCGCCCGACGATACGGCCGATCGTCGGCTGTTGCGCGTCGAGTGGTGCGCGGCTCGCAAGCAGCGTCAACACGGCGACGCCCGTCCGCATGACCTTTCGCGCGGAATGGCCGGTGAATGAACGACAGCGTCTCTGCATGAGGTTCCTCCTGGAGCCCCGTGGGCCGGGTAGGCGCCGTGCTGAAGTTGGCGTCGCGCGCGGGGGGATGGTGAGTTTCAAGGCGAGCTCCGACCATGACGGGGGAGCGAGACGGTACTCTCGCGGAGGAGCGCTCCCGCCGCGTTACGGCCGCGTTACAGTCAGCAGCACCCGAAAGGGCGCTTGTCGATGCGCTGCCGCGACTTGACGGACCTTTTGCCAACCGCACAATGTGGCCCCGCAGCTACGACCGTCCGGTTCTTCCTGTCATGGACGTCCGTCGCCCCCGGCCGAGAGCAATGCCGCAACCGCTCCCCCACCTCGTCACACCCGATCCCGAATCCACTCCCTCGACCTTGGCGGGGGACGATCTCGTCGTTCGCACGCGGTTCGTCCCTCCCAGGCTCCGGCCACAGATCGTGCATCGGCCGCGAGTCGACGCGATGATCGCGCAGGTGATCGATTTCCCCCTCGCGATCGTGAAAGCAGAAGCCGGCTACGGGAAAACCACGGCCGTCGCGTCCTGGCTCGCGAGCGCCTCGCACCCTTCCGTCTGGTACCACGTCGGCGATCAGGAGACTGATCCGCACACGTTTCTCCTGCATCTCGTTGGGGCCCTTCAGACGCTGCACCCCGACGTTGGCTCGCGTGCCCTCCTCAAGCGGGACAGCGAGGAGCGGTCGCCACGGCTGTGGCGCGCCGTGGTGGACGCACTCAGCAACGACCTCCTCGACCGCCTGACGACCAACACGGTGCTCGTGCTCGACGACTACGACAGCGTGAACGTGGCCGAGGTGAACGCGATCATCGACCGGCTGGTCGAGACGATGCCGCCGCAGTTGCACCTCGTGATCACGGCGCGCACGATGCCGAGCTTGCGGAGCCGCGCCCGCTGGCGAGCGACGGGCGAGATGCTCGAAGTCACGCGTGCCGATCTCGCCTTCACCGGAGAAGAGGTGACGACCCTGTTCTCGCGCCGCCAGCCCCCGGGCATGTCCGCCGAAGCGGCCCGGGCGATCGCTGCGGAAACCGAAGGTTGGCCGATCGCCCTACAGATGCTGAGCGACGGGCTCACCGCGACCGACACGGACGCGCTCGATACCCTGCTTCGCCGGATACCTGGCCCCGCGGAACTGCTGTTCGACTATCTCGCCGACGAGGTGTTCCTACGGCAACCCCCCGAGACACGACGGTTCCTGGGCGAGAGCGCAACGCTCCGCCGGCTCGATCCCGCCGCGTGCGACTCCACGCTCGAGCTGACCAACTCGGCGGATATCCTGCGGTCGCTGGAGCAGCAGTCGCTGTTTCTCACGCGCGACGCTGCGTTCCGCTATCACAATCTGTTCGGCGACTTTCTCCTCCGACGGTCGGGCGTGTCTCCCGAGCGTCGCCGCCAGCTGCACCTTCGCGCCGCGGAGTACTATGCCCGGACAGGCGAAGCAGAAGAGACGGTCTATCATCTGATTGCCGGAGGCGACAGCACCTCGGCGGCGGGGGTCCTCGGGCAGATTGCCGACCAGATGCTCGCCGGTGGCCGGCAGCAGGCGCTCGGTGCGTGGCTCGACCAGCTCCCGGTCGAGGCGCTCGCCGCGAACGCCGAGCTGCTGTTTGCCCGCGCCGAGACGCACCGCCTGGCCAGTCGTTATGCAGACGCACTCCCGGCCTATCAGCGGGCCATTGCAGCGTTCCGCTCGTCAGGCAACGTACACGGTGAGATTCGTGCGCTGCGCGGGGAGGCGCTCCTGTATCTCGACACCGTACAACCCAGGCTGGCCGAGCCGCTGCTGCGCCGTGCAATGCGAAAGGCACGAGGTGACCGGTCGGAGCGCCAGGCACTCTATCTCCTGCTCGCCGAGAACACCCTGAACGCGGGCAACCTGCGGCGCGCCGAGCGGATGTACCGCGTCGTGACGCGTGGGTCACCGCGTGGCGGCGCTCCGGTGGTGGATCCGCGGCTGTTCGTGCGCCTGGGACGCCTTGCCGACGTGCGCACATTCGTCGAAGCGCAGCGCCGGGCCGAGGCGGCGCCGCTGCTTCGTCCGCGCGCGCCCCGGTCGCATCGTGAGCTCTCGGCGATGCTCGCATGGGTGGAGGCGATGATGGGCGATGCCGAGCTCGCACGCCAGCACGCCGAGGAGTCGCTCGACATCGGACACGCGCTCGGTTCTCCAACCGTGGAATGCATCGCGACGGCTCGGCTCGGACTGGGCTGGCTCTGCGGCCACGACCGGGACCTGGTCCGTGCGCGGGGGCACTGTCTGGATGCAATTCGTACCGCTGAACGTCTCGAGGTGCCGCGCTTCGAGGTCGAACCCCTGCTCGGTCTCATCATCGCGGACGGCATGGAAGGACGGCCCGATGCGGTGGAGCGCGGTGTCCAGCGCGCGCTCACGATCATCGACGACAGCGGCGATCGGTTCGTCCGCGGGCTCGTCTGCCTCGCCTCAGGCGCGGCGCTCGCGCTGGCCGAACGCGCGAACGCGGAGGCGTGGCTGCGTGAGGCGGCGCGGCAGGGGGAAGAATGTGGTGATCGGCTGGTGCGGTGCCTCGCCGCACTCTGGCTGGCAATCCACCGGTCCCGTGAAGGGAGAACAGCTGACGCGCGCGAGTCCTTTGCCCAGGCGCTCGAGGCGGCCCAACGCGATGGCTTTGGCTTTCTGTTTCTCGGCACCGCACTGCTCGCACCCAGAGAGCCTTCGCTCTGGCGCGGGATGCTGCGACGGGCGCAGGAGGATACACAGGTCGGTGACTTTGCACGGTTGCTCGCCCGTCAGTTCGATGCCGGATCGGACGCTTCGGGAGCTTCGGGAACCGTCGAACGTCCCTCCACCGCACCCCTCTACATCCAGACGCTCGGTCCCTTCCGCGTCTGGCGACGAGGGCAGGAGCTCGAACGCGCGGCATGGACGCGCGAGAAAGCGCTGCACGTGCTGCAACTGATGGTTTGCCATCGCGGCGTGGCGTTGCACCGCGAGCAGTTCATCGATGCCTTGTGGCACGACGGATCGTCGTCCACGGCAGCGACTGGTCTGCGCGTGGCTCTGAGCGCGCTCCGGGATGCGCTTTCCCCGGAACGCGAAAGCGGCGCGGAGAGTCCGTTCATCCGGCGCGAGGGCGATGCCTTGCGCCTGGCGATGGAGGCAGGGATCCGCGTGGACGCAGATGAGTTTGCGCGTTTGCTGAAGTCGGCGCGCAGCGTCGAATCCACGGATGCCGATCACGCGATCACACTCTATGAATCGGCACTCGGGTTGTATCGCGGAGAGTTCCTGAGCGAGCACCGGTACGTCGCGTGGGCAGACGCCGAACGGCAGCAACATCGCCATGAGTTTCTCGCGTCGGCCGAGCGCCTGGCCCTCCTGCTGTTGCGCGCGGACGAGCACGAGCGTGCCGCACGGTGGGCGGAGACGATGTTGACGCACGATCCGCTGTGGGAAGGGGCGTACGCGGTGCTGATGGAAGCGTACTGGCGTCAGGGCAACCGCGCGCTGGCCGTGCGCACCTTCAACCGCTGCCGCAAGCGCCTGCAGAGTGCGCTCGGTGTCGCGCCGTCCGAGCGAATCATGACGCTGATGAACCGGATCTCGCGCGGCGGCTGATGCCGGCGGAGCTGCACCGACGAGTCCGCGTCCCTTGACACCATCTGTGTGCGATGATAGTTAAGGACATGCTTAACCAATCGCCTTCGCTCGACCTGATGTTCCAGGCGCTGGCGGATCCGACCCGGCGTGTCATGGTGGAACGGTTGAGCCGCGGACCCGCGTCGGTCAGCGCGCTCGCCGAACCACTCCCGATGTCCCTCCCGGCGGTGATCCAGCACCTGCAGGTCCTGGAAACCAGCGGGCTGGTTCGCTCCGAGAAGGTCGGACGGGTCCGCACCTGCCGCATTGAACCGACGGCACTGCGCACTGCGGAGACGTGGATCACCGGACAGCGCGCGCTCTGGGAGCAACGACTCGATCGGCTGGACGCCTATCTCACCGACCAGGTCGACCCACGACAAAGGCGGAGAATACCCTGAGCGGCTCCGATGCACCCTGATCTGTTGCACAACCTTCGATGCCGAGCTGAAGCGCGAACTGGTACCGCCTGAAATAGAACCCGCAGAAAAACATCGTACGGTATGTCGATTTCGGGTTGCGTGGATCGACATAGAAGTGGGTAGCGGGTAGTGGGTAGGAGAGGGAGTCGTTACCCAGCTCACTACCCACTGCCACCTACTCGCTGCCTGAAGTCCTCATTCGCAAGATTGTACTGACTGAGTACGCCAGAACTCCGGTGACAACACCATGACTTTTCCCAATCTTCGCTACGCCCTTCGCAGCCTCTTCCGAGCGCCCGGCTTCACGATCGCCGTGGTGCTGACTCTCGGGCTCGGCATCGGCGCCAACACCGCGATCTTCAGCGTGGTCCGCGGCGTGCTGCTCAAGCCGTTGCCCCACCGCGACGGCGATCGACTCGTCTACCTGCGCCACTCGATCAACGGACCCGGAGGCGAAAGCATCAACTTTTCCGTTCCGGAGATTCTGGACTTCCGGGATGGCGCGAAGACACTGCGCGGAATCGCTGAGTACTCCGGCATGATCTACACGTTGCAAGGCGAACAGGACGCCGTGCGCATCACGGTCGGCCTGGTGACTGGCAACTACTTCGATGTGATGGGCCTGTCACCGGTGATCGGCCGATTGCTGAACGATAGCGACGACGGGACCAGCGTTCCCCCGGTCATGGTGCTCACTCACGAGTACTGGATGAAGCGATTCGGCGGCGACCCGGCAATCATCGGCAAGCAGGTGCGGGTCGACGGCCGGGCGGTCGAGGTCGTGGGAGTGGTGCAGCCCGCGCCGTATTTCCCGAGGCGGATGGATGCGCTCCTCAACATGGTGATCAGCGAGCACCATACGAGTGCCATGATGGTGCACGGGCGCACGCATCGGATGACCGAGATGATCGCTCGCCTCGCGCCGGGGGGCACATTGGATCAGGCCAGATCCGAGGTCACTGCCATTCGGGATCGCGTTCAGAAGGACCATCCCGAGTCGTACGACCCGGCCTCCGGTTATCGTGTGACGCTTACGCCGTTCCAGGAAGTGCTGGGCGAAAAGGCGCAGCTCACGCTTTGGCTGCTCATGGGAGCGGCGGCGTTCGTGATGATCATATCTGCGGCCAACGTCGCCAACCTCACGCTCATGCGCGGTGTGCGCCGTGAGCACGAGCTGGTCGTCCGCGCGGCGCTCGGGGCCGGAACGGCACGGCTGCGGCGTCTGCTTCTCGTGGAGAACCTCGTGCTGGCGTCCCTGGGCGCCGTCCTCGGCCTGCTCATTGCCACCGGCGGTTTGCGTCTGCTCGTTTCCCTCGCCGAGCGCTACTCACCGCGAGCGAACGAAATCAGCCTCGATGGCATGGTCCTCGGCTTCACGCTGTTGTTGACGTTGCTGATTGCGATCCTGCTCGCCTTTGCACCCAAACTCGCGAAGGAAGGAAGGCTCGGCACGCTGGTGGCGGCCGGCGCGAACCGGGCCAGCGGCAGTCTCAAGCGCCAGCGACTGCAGCGGGGACTCGTCGTGGCGCAGATCGCCGTCTCCGTGATGCTGCTGACCGGCGCCGGGCTGCTCACCCGCACGATGCTCCAACTCTCCGACGTGAACACAGGCCTCAATACGGAAGACGTGCTCACGATGGAGGTCCCCCTGAGTGGCATCGGAACACGAAGTGATGCCGACGCCAAGGCGCTCTACGAGCGCATGCGTTTCGAAGTCGCGGCGATCCCCGGCGTGAGTGAGGTAGGCGTCGGTTCCACCATCCCGTTGCGCTCCTCTGAGTTTCAGCTCGAGCTCAAGGCTGATGGCAGGGCCATTGCCGCTGGCGAACCCATCCCGCGTGCCGAGTTCCGGACGGCGAGTCCGGAGTTCTTCCGCGCTGCCGGCATTCCACTCCTTCGCGGACGCGAGTTCAGCAGCACCGATCGCACCGGCTCCGGGCTCGTGGTGATTCTCAACAAGACGCTGGCCGACTATCTCTTTCGCGATCGCGATCCGATCGGACAGCGCGTTGCGTGGACCGGAGACGTGCTCAAGTTCATCGGCGTGAGCGGCGAATGGCGCACCGTCATCGGCGTGGTCGGTGACACCAAGGACGCCGGGCTCGACGCGGATCCGCGACCGGTGGTTTTTCAGCCCTTTGCGCAGGAGATGACGTACGCCGGGGGTCTCGTGATCCGGTCGGATCGCACCACGCCTGCACTCATACCGGCTGCGACTCGCGTGGTGCGCGGCGTCACTCCGAACGAGGCAATCGAGAATGTGATGACCGTGGGAGAGATCCGTGACCAGAGCGTCGCTCCTCGACGCCTGAACGCGGCGCTCGTGTCGTCCTTCGGCGTCCTGGCCGTGATCATCGCGGCCGTCGGCATCGCCGGCGTCCTCGCCTTCTCGGTGAGTGCCCGCACGAACGAGATCGGGATCCGGATGAGCCTCGGCGCGGACAAGGGCCGGGTGCAGCGGATGGTGCTGATGGAGGGCGGGGTCCTGCTGGGATTCGGTCTCTTGTTAGGCGTGGGCGGAGCGCTGTTCGCGACGAGACTCATTCGCGGGCTGCTGTTCGGGGTCGCGCCGCACGATCCGGTCACGCTCGCCGGCGTCGCCCTGATGATGGTAGCAGTCGGTCTCGCCGCCTGTTGGGTGCCCGCACTTCGCGCGGCAAGCATCGATCCCGCCGTCGCGATCCGACGGCAATAGACCGGGATTCGGGATTGGGGACTGCCGAGTAGGTGGCTCGTGGCCCTCCGGACTCCCCAATCCCGAATCCCTATCCCGAATCGCGACGTGCCTACGTCACTGCGTTCGCCAGATCCCGCAGGGCTCGCTGCAGCATTCGCACCCGTGGCGCGTCACACGACGCGTTGGCATCGGCGTCGAGCTGGGTCGCCATCTGCGTGAGCGCGTCACGTCGCTGCATCGCCGACGCCTTCTCCGCACCGCCGAGTCCCTGCCTGACGGCAGCAATCCTTCCCGCCGCCAGGCACTTCGACCGTTCGAGCTGGTCGGCGTAGGCGCGCGCCAGCGCGAAGCTGGGTGGCCACACCATCCTCGGCTGCCCCTGCGCGTTCAGGTAGTCGAGGTGCACGGTCTTCGCGGCATCGATCTCGTTCTGCGAGATGTACTGGCTCGGCGTGAGCTCGGCGATGTCGAGACCGCGGGCAATCTCGGAGCTGACGATGGCGCCGTTGTACCAGTACACGGACCACGATCCGCCGCTCCCCATTCGCGTGGAGTCCGTCGGGCCACGATCGAAGAAGGCAATCTCCTTCGGGTTCTTTGCGTCCGTCCAGTCGAAGACCGAGATGCCACCCTGATACCAGGCCTGCACCATGACGTCGCGGCCGGGAATCGGGATCAGTGAGCCGTTGTGTGCCACGCAATTCTCCACCGACGTCTGTGGGGCGGGCAGCTTGTAGTAGCTCTGGAACACCATCTTGCCGTTTTCAATGGTGAAGATCGCGTCCGCCCCCCACTCCTTTTTATCGGTGACGCGGCACTTGGCCCCTCCACCTCCACCCCATTCATCGGAGAACAGGACCTTGGTACCGTCGTTGTTGAAGGTGGCCGAATGCCAGTAGGCGAAGTTCGAGTCGGCCACCGCGCCAAGACGGACCGGGTTCGTGGGGTTTCGAATGTCGAGGAGAAGCCCGTACCCCTCGCATGCTCCACCGGCGATGCCTAACGCCGGATAGACGGTGATATCGTGGCACTGCGTGGGACCCGGGCGCGGTCCGCTGCCGCTCGGCGGGTCGCCGACCATGGCGGCGATCATGGCTGGAAGCGCGGCGCGCAACGTCGCACTGTCGGCCCCGGTCGGGGCACCCGTGCCGTTCCGCGCCCTGACGATGCTGTCCAGCATGGGCTTGACGAAACCGTCCGGCAGCACGAACACCTCATCCTGAATCGTCGCGATAAACGCGCCTCTCGCCCGCGCTTCCTCGGCGATGCGCTTGCCTTCGGCGATGTCTTCGGGTGCGGCGCCATGTCGCGCCGGAGCCGTCAGGTCATTGAAGATGCGCGGTGAACTCACGATCGCCGCTGCCGCCGGCCTGGCCAGCGGCACCTTGATGACTTCGATGCGGAACAGCGCGGAGTTAGGGTCCTTGTCCGGCGTTGTACTCACACACCCAGGGAGCTCGTCAGGCGAGCGCACCCCTGCGGAACCGGAGACGTAGACATACACGTTCTCCCTGTCCCCGGGATCCTCCACCACCGTGTGCGTGTGCGAGCCGCGACACGTCTGCACGTTGGTGATGTACTTCGGATTCGCGATGTCGGCGATGTCGAAGATGCGGATGCCGCGCAGCCGGTCCTTGCTGACGGGCTCCGGCACGCCCTGTCCGCCGCAGTCGATGCGGCCGCTGTTTCCCTCTCCCGAGACGAACAGCAGGTTCTTGTAGACCGAGACATCGCTCTGCGACGCGGGACAGTAGTACGCCGTCTTGAGCACGGGTGTGCTCGGATTGGTGATGTCCCATACCATGAACCCGTTGTAGTTCCCCTGGATGGCGTAGTTGCCGGTGAAGGCCAGGTCCGAGTTTGTTGAACCGACGAACTTCTCCGCCGGCTGGGTTTTCGACAGCACTTTCAGGTTCCACTGGGCTTCAGCGGCGTCATTCCGACCCGCGCGCAGGCCAACGCGCGGATCCCGTTCCGGCGTCGGAGCGGGCGCTGGCACGATGGCCGTCTGACCGCCACACGCGGCGACCGACAGCAGTCCGAGGGCTAGCGTCAGCGACCGCGCGAGAGCGTTCGGGCGCACGTCGGACCGATACGACTGGTACACAGATGCCATGACTGATTCCTCTGATGGGGCAGACGGGGGAACGCTCATGTTTGACGACAGCCTGATCATGGAGTGCGTCTCTCGATCTCAATCGTGAGCAGCATCCTCTGCATCCGGGCGATTTCCGTGGACTGATCGACATTGACGTCCGATGCGAACTTGAACACGGTCTCGTCCTGACCGGCGCCGTAGGTGCTAAACAGCTGCTTCACCATGGAAACGGCACCGCCGTGGTGCTGGATCATGAACTTGAGGAAGAGGCGGTCGAACTCCGTACCGGTGGCCCGGTCCAGCTGTTTCATCTGATCTTCGGTGAGCATCCCGGGCATCAGCATGTCATGCTCCGCACCGTTTATGAGCATTCTCATGCCGGTCGGGCGCGCCTCCGGCACCGGTTGACGACGTTCACGAAGCCACTGCTGCATGAGCGCAATCTCGTCCTGTTGGGCATTGATGATCCGTTCGGCAAGGGTGCGCACCGAAGCGCGCGCACCGTGGCCCACCGCCCACCCGGCCATTGCGATGGCTTGCGCGTGATGTCCGATCATGCCGGACATGAAATGAACATCTGCCGCGGTGTAGGGGAGGCGCATGCTGTCGGCCCGCGCTCTGGCGATCGCGGCCTGTTCCCCCTGTGCATCGAGGTCCGGCCGCGGGGAGCTCTGCACGCGAGGCACGCCGCTGCACGCCGCTCCCACGGCTGCGACGACAAGCATGGCCGCAATCCGCGGTGTGTCTGACGCTGCCATTCCGATCCTCTCCCGAATTGGGTAGGAGCCCCACGCAGGCGCCCGCTCCGGGAAACTAGCAGGCCTCCGGTCGCTCGTAAGCGGCGCACCAGTCCGCCCCCTGGCGTCCACGGGCCGACGCCTGTCGATCTCTGCGACCGCGATGAATCCTACGGCGCGCTCGGCGCCCGGTCTCCTGCTCGGGTCCCGACCGGCGAGACCTCCCCCGCGGTTCGCTCGTCTTTCTGAGAGGCGCACCTTCGCGTGACCGTCTGCCAGCTCACAAATGTGTTGCCCTTCTTCCGACCGCCGTTCTCCCCGATGAGCGACGACCGATTACCGAGCCCGGACACCGAGTTGCAGTTTGAGCGCGCAATCCCTGCCGCGGACGACTCGGCGGCGGCCGGCACACAACCGGTCGTCACCTGCTCCACGTGCCGCCGAACGATCGAGACCTGGTACTTTACCGCCGACGCCGACACGTTGTGCGCCACGTGCAAAGGCACGCTCGCCCAACAGGTCGCCAGCGTGCGCGAGTGGCCACTGATACTGCGTGCCACCGTCTTCGGCCTGGTCGCGGCAGTCGCCGGTGCGATCGTGTACTATGGCGTGATCGCGATCACCGAGCTCGAGATCGGACTCGTCGCGATCCTCATCGGGTATATGGTCGGATACGCCGTGCGGAAAGGGGCACGCGGGCGCGGGGGGCGTCGACTCCAGATCGCGGCTGTCGCCATCACGTACTTTTCCGTAGCGATGGCCTACCTTCCCATCGCCATGAAGGGTGCCACCGAGAGCACGGCGAGTGCGAAGTCGGTGGCCGCAGATTCCGTCTCCCTGCCGTCGACGGCAGCCGGTTCGACAAACAGCGAAGAACGCGATGCCGGTGGCGAATCCGACCTTGCGACGGATGTGGCAGCGCCGGCTGTTCCCAGCGTCGGTGGCGCGGCAGCGGGCATCGGGGTTCTCCTTCTCTTTTCGCTGGCCCTTCCGTTGATCGCGGTTTTCGGCTCCCTGCCCTCCGGGCTGATCAGCGCACTGATCATCGGATTTGGGATGCGTCAGGCATGGAGCATGACCGGCGCGGCATCTGTCACGATTCAGGGCCCGTATCGGGTGGGCCGGCGTGACCCGCCGAGCGCCGCTCCGGTCGAAGCTGCCTGACGAGTGACCAACGCAGTCCGACCATCCGCCGGAGGTGGCCAGGAGGCGTGCGTCAGCTGTCACACGGAGCTGGCCCCGGATGCGCTCTCCTGCCCCGCCTGCATGACGCTCGTTCACTCGGAAAGGCTGGGACAGCTCGCCGCACGCGCCACGCAGTTGACGGCGAGCGGCGAGCTCACCGACGCCCGGCAGGTGTGGCAGGAGTCGCTCGACCTGCTGCCACCCACGTCGAAACAGCACGAGATCATCGCCCGCCGAGTGTCCGAGCTCGACACCCGTCTTGCCCCGCCAGCAACGAATGGCCAGCCGGAGGCGAAGCCCAGAGCGCGGAGGTCGTGGCTCAGTTCCGGCATCGCGGCCGCGCTTGGGCTCGCGCTGCTCCTTGTGGGCAAACTCAAGTTCCTCCTACTCGGCCTGACGAAGGCGAAGACGTTTCTGTCGATGTTCGCCTTCTTTGGTGTCTACTGGTCGACCTTTGGCTGGCCGCTCGCTCTGGGACTGGTGCTCTCGATCTACATCCATGAGATGGGCCACGTCGCGATGCTCAAACGATTCAACATCGCAGCTGGCGCCCCGTTGTTCATTCCCGGCATTGGCGCACTGGTGCGTCTCAAGCAGCGCGTCGACGATCCGCACGCGGACGCCGCGATCGGTCTCGCCGGGCCCGTCTGGGGTCTCGGCGCCGGGCTCGCGGCATACGTCGTGTACCGCACGACCGGGACGACGATCTGGCTGGCCATCGCGCAGCTCACCGGGTTCATCAACCTGTTCAACCTGATCCCGGTGTGGCAGCTCGACGGCGCCCGCGGCTTTCACGCCCTGACCGGGCCGCAGCGGTGGCTCGTCGTGGCCACGCTCGGAGCCGCGCTCGTCCTCACCGGACAGAAGCTGCTGATCATCGTCGGTGCGGTCGCAGCGTGGCGGGCGCTCCAACGCCAGGCCGGTCCGGGGAACACTCGCATCGTCGCCACCTTCGCGGTCCTGATCGCGGCGCTCTCCTGGATGTCGGCGCTGAAAGTCCTCTAGCCGTTCACGACGACCTAACGAGAAGCGCGCCGGAGTGACGCATGCGCGCCCGGGAGACACGGGCTGCAAGATTGTGTGTCCCCTTACCCGTTTACCCGCTTACCTGCTTCCGCGTTCGCCTGCCTCAGGGCTCGACACCAGGCCGGTAGCGCCGGGTGGTCTGAGCGTCGATGTCCGCGTCTGTGAAGGCGATTCGCTTGAACTCGCCCCGCGCGAACATCCCGGCCTGATCTCCATGGAGGGGCGAGCCCTCCCGCGCGCTCTGGCCGTACGCGAGGACGGAGTATCCACGCGGGATATCGGCGAACTCCACGGCCAGCACCCAGCCGTCGCCACCGGTCACCGATCGCTTGCCGTCGGGATCGGTCCGGAAGTTGAGGACGCGGAAGCAACCTAACGCACCGCTGCACCCA
The DNA here is from genome assembly GCA_052387735.1 of Gemmatimonadaceae bacterium. Taxonomy (GTDB): domain Bacteria; phylum Gemmatimonadota; class Gemmatimonadetes; order Gemmatimonadales; family Gemmatimonadaceae; genus RBC101. Next base: position 7,880 of record JBQTIW010000184.1, on the reverse strand, counting down.
CCGACCGGCTCGTCGAATGGCCCGATGCGCACCCGGTGCACGTCGCCCCACGGCACGTCGAACCCGCCATGCCGGCGCGTCGTCTCGTCGACGGCCCAGGCAAAGGCCGTCGCGGCGCGGGCAGGGTCCTTGAGCCCCCGCGGGGTCGAAGCCGGCGCCGTGACGGTCCATGGTTGCGCGTACATCGAATCCGCATTCATCCCATCCGTGTATTTCTGCCACCACGTCGTGAACAGCAGCGCCCCGCGAGTGCTCGGCCCGGCTGTGTTGTCCCAGCGCGAGATCAGCGCGATCGCGTCGGCCACGTTCGGCGCCGGCGACGACGCCCGCACCGCCGCGATCAGGTCAGCCTTCACGCGATCGGCCAGCAGCATCCGATAGGAGTTCTTGAGCGCGATCACCTGCTCCAGGGTCATCTTGTTGCGCTTGTCGATGAGGTCGAGACTCAACTGACTGCGCAACCGGAGCGCCGGCTCCGGAAAGTTAGCCGGATAGCGCTGGCGATCGAGCACCGCGTGCAGGTTCGTGTGATACGGCGGATCATTCTCATTGCGCACGTAGCCACCCGGAGGATTCAGCACCTGCGGCAGGGAATCCCAGGGTACGTACTGCGTCCACACCTCGGCGGTTCTACGGGCCGGAACGGCGCTGGTGTCTCCGCCGCTCGCGTGGGGCAGCGCAGGGACGGAGCCATTCCACACGTACAGAATGTTCCCTGCACGGTCGGCGTACGTGAAATTCGACGTCACCCGCGCGCGCATACGCATTGCCTCCTTCCACTCGGCGAGCGACTGGGCGCGCATCATGCGCAGAAACTGCTCGCCGCCACGATTGTCCCCATCCATCGCCCCGCGGACGATGTAGATCTTGCCACCATCGCGGTGCGCGACCAGTCCCAGGGGAGACCGCCAGAACTCGCGCGTCTCCGTGGAGATGCCGCTCCCGTTGCGGTACGCAACGGTGACCAGCTCCCGCTGCAACGGCACGCTGGTCCCTTCGAACACATAGTGATCGGCGCGCGTCGAATCGACATCGAGCGCGTAGATCTCCTCGAGATCGGGATCGTTGTTCGTCGTGGACCAGCCGAGCCGACGGTTGAACCCGCCGATGACGCCGAAGGGACCACCAATGCGGAAGTCGCCGTAGAACTCCAGGACGCCCGGCACGATCACATGTGCCTCATAGTAACCGGCGCTCCAGGCAAGGTGAGGATTCCGCACGAGAATGGCGCGTCCGGACGTCGTGCGGCTGGGTGCGAAGGCCCAGGCGTTCGACCCTTCCTCGATGGGATCGACCTGCGCGTCCGGGGGAGGCGTTGCTCCCGCCACGCGCTGCCCACCACGTCGTGTGGCATTCATCAGGTTGAGAAAGCGCCCGGCCTGTCCCGGTCCGGCGAGCGTCACATCACGCGCCGCGATGTCATATCCCGTGAATCGTGGTGCAAAGCCCCCCGGAAACTCGGCCGGATGCAGCTCGATGTAGCGATTCGCGCCGGCGGCAAACCCCTCGTAGATGTCGCGCGTACCCTGGTCGAGGAGCGGGTACTTCTCCACGGCGATCGCGTATGCACGTTTCGAACGGAAGTCGCTCTCGATGCTGTCGCGCCCGAAGAAGAGTCCCATCTCACCGCGACCTCGCAGCAGCCCTAACGCGACGGCCGGTCCATGATCCTCGAGCTGTACATACGCCAGCGCGTATCCCATGGCCTCGAGATCATCGGCCTTGATGTGGGGAACACCGAACGCCGTGCGACGGATCTCGACGCGGTTGGAAAGATCGGGCACGGGGCCCGGCATCTGCGCCCGAGCGCCCGCGCTTGCCGCGGCAACGAGTGCGAGCGCGGCCAATCCGGGATTAGGCCATGGAGAGCACCAGACGTTCATAACGAGTCCCTCAGCAACGGGCGACTGACGTAGTGGTCGGCAATAGACGCGCACCGAGGAAACGTACAGAGGGGTCGGCGTGTTGTGCCGGCCCCTCTCGTGCTGGTGCTTTCGCCTGCGGCGTCTCACGACCGTCACACAGGACACGGCTCCGATTCTCGACTCCCGAATCCCGAATCCCGCTCGATCCAGACTTACGGATTCCTATCGAGGCAGGTCTGCCCCGAAGGCACGTTCGGATTGTTCGACTCGGCCAGCGGAATCGGAATCGTCACATCGGTGCCGTAGTTGCCACCCTTGTGCCAGGCCCCCGTCGGGAACACGGCTGTCGCTGCGCGGCTGTACTGCCGGATCAGCCGACGCAGATCACCCACCCGGTGTCCGCGACCAAACAGCCAGAAGGCACGCTCGCGGAAGAGCTGGTCCACGCGCGCGGCATCTGCTGTCGCCGCGGTCAACGGCGTCAGTCCCGTCAGCGTGGCCCGGGCGGCGTTCAACGTTGCAAGTGAGCCGGTGAAGTTCTGCGCACGCATCTGTGCCTCGGCTTCAATCATCCTGGCCTCGACGCCGCCGACGATGGTCGCCGGAGACTCCGCCGCCGTCCACAGCAGTTGCACGTACATCGGGCGCGTCAGATCATCCCGCGTCGCCAGGGTCACACCAACCGCGCGGCAGGCGGCGTCACCCCCCTGGCAGGACGGCACCCGTGGATCGTTCGCGGTAGCGAAGTTGAGACCATTGGTGCCCTCCGCCGTGCTGACACTATAGCGCCGAGCGAGGTTGTTGAACGACCACATTTTGTTGGTGGTCGTCGTCTGCGCATGCAGCTGATCCAGCTTGTAGTTCGTCGGCACGCCCGCTACCGCGGTTGCCGCGTCAGCGGGACGATTCAGGTTCATCAGGATCCGCCCGCGCGTCACGTGCAACGCGTATTTGACGCGCAGGTCGGCCGCCGTGGTCCCGGTGATCAGGGCCAGGCCGTCATCGGCGTGCTTGAGCGCCCGCTCGAACGCCTGCGTCGTCGTGATCTGCGTCCCGAATGTCTCGGTACCATTGACCACGGTGCTGAACACCAGGCCGCTGCAGTAGTGTTCGGCCATCAGGTTGACGATGTAGGCCTGGGCGAAGTACATCTCGGCCCGCTGCCAGGAGGGACTGGCCGGACTGAACTCCGTGAGCAGGGCCACGGCCTGTTCGGCCGACAGTCGCGCGCGATGCAACGCACGATTGGCGTCGGTGAGGAATCCGTTCTGTGGCGTAATGACGCGCTGGTCGATCTCCTGCCGGGCGATGAACGAATCGCCGTTGTTCCACTCGTCGGCAAAGAGACCACCAAGGAGCAGCAGGCTCTCGTCGCCACTCGTCGCGTTGTTGAGCCTCGCGAGTGCACCGAGCCTGACGGCGTTCGCGCCGGCAGCAGACTGCACGTCGCTCGGATTGACGATATCGGGATCTTCAACCGTCAGAAACTCGGTCGGTTCGCAGGCGGCCATCGTGATGGCCACCGCGGCAATCGACGCTGCCGTCGCTGCCTGACGAAGGCCGGACCAACTCATGTATGAAGTCATTCGAGGCATCATCCTAGTAGCCAATGGTGAAACGGAGCGACATGTAGGTGGGCGGGCCGAACGCCTGGAACTCCGACGGTGCATCGCCGGAAGTGCCGAACGCTTCGGGATCGACGCCGGTGTACTCGGTCCACAGAATGCCCAGGTTCCGCGCGGAAAGCGTGGTGAGCAGGCTGCGGCCGCGGAACAGCCGGCTGGCCCACTGCTGCGGGGCGGTGAAGGTGAGCGCCAGCTCGCGGAAGCGCAGGAAATCACCGTCCTCGAAGAAGCCGGCGACCGTGCGGCTTGGATGCTCGCGCACGGCAACCGTGCGTGCCTGCTCGAAGAACGACGACTTGGGATTGATCAAGCCCGAGCAGTTGAAGCGGCTGGCGCAGCGAATGCGCTCCGTGTTGTTGTAGATCAGGTGCCCGCCCTTGTAGTCGATCATCGCGGCGAGGCGCAGGCGCCGCTGCCAGAACTCGAACCCGTTGGTGATCGCGACCTCGTGCCGTGGCAGCGAGTAGCCGTGGAACACGGACGTGTCGGTCACGGTCAGCTCGTTGAGCGCCGGATTGGCATTGTACGAGATGATCCCGTTGCCGTTCTTGTCCTCCCATCCCGTGACACCGCGCGACCACCAGCCGTAGAGGGGGTAGCCTTCTTTCTGGTGTTGCGTGGTGCCGATGATCGGCGGTACACCGCCGAGGCTCACCAGCTCGTTGTCGTTGGTGGAGCCGTTGATGGTGATGTCCCACGACAGTGCTTGCTTGTTGAGGAGCTGCGCGTTGACCAACGCTTCCCACCCTGAATTCTTCACCTTGCCGAGGTTCTCGAGGCGCGCCGTGGCGCCGGTGCCAATGGACGGCGGAAGAATCCGGCTGATGAGGGCGTCCTTCGACTGCTTGTTGTAGTACGTGACCTCGGTCGAGACGCGGCCGTTCCAAAACGTGCCGTCGAGGCCCACTTCGATCTCCGAGGAGCGTTCGGGACGGAGGCTGCGATTGCCTAACGTGCTGAACACCAGACCCGGCTCGTCACCCGACTCGGTGCGGGCCGCCGTCGGGGTGAAGTACTGCACCGCGTCGATCGTGCCGGGCTGCACCCCGGACGCTCCATACGCCGTCCGCAGGCGCAGCTGCGTGAGCCACCCCGGCGTGGGGAAGAAGCCTTCCTGCGAGATGATCCACGACGCCGAGAGCTTGGGATAGAAGACGGTCTTGAAGTCGGCGCCGAAGGCGCTGTTGCGATCGGAGCGAACGGCGCCGGTCAGGAACAGGCGGTCGGCGAACGCGATGTTCTGCTCGACGTATCCGCCTAACGTACGGCTTTCGCTGCTGGTCTCGTCCGCCTGGGCGACCGAACCGGACGTCACCGTCACCGCGCCCGGAGGCAGCTGGAGACCGACCGCGCCGTTCCGGTTGAAGACGTTGCGATAGAACTGGAAGCCCGCGGTGGTCTTGGCCTCGATCGCGTCCGTCAGGCGACGGCTCGCCGTCGCGCCGGCATCGACCGTGTAGACGAAGAAGTTCGTTCGGTTGTCGCGCTTGAAGCCGAGTCGGTCCTGGCCGACGTTCGGGCAGTTGGCGAAGCGGCAGATCTGCGTGTCCTTGCGGTTGGTGTAGTCCACGCCAACGTTGCCGCGAAGGGCGAGCCAATCCTGCGGGCGCCAGTTCGCGCTCGCCGAGCTGATCATCCGCTCGATCGCCTGGTTGCTGGTCGCCTGATAGATGTCGCGCGGCGTGTACTGCCGCCAGCCATAGAGCGTATCGCCGGTCGGCGTGAGGTTGTACTTGAACCCGGGGCCGCCGTACGTGTTGGCGGCGATGCCGCTCACGCCGGAATCGTCGCTGCGCGGGAGCCGCAGGTCCTGCGAATTGTAACCGACGCTGACCGCGAGATCGGCGTTGCGCGGCATCGCGATGTTGAGATTCGTCCGGCCCGTGACCCTCGTCAGGCGATTGGGACTCAGCTGCTCCGAGCGCAGTTCGAGGTTGCGCGCCGACAGATAGCGCTCCTCGAACTTGGGGAGCTTGGTGACGCCGTCCTCGTCCTCGAACTCGCCGTGCACGAAGAACCGCACGGCCTCGGAACCGCCGCGCAGCTGCGAGCCATATTGCCGGCGGTAGCTGACGCCATAGGGCGTGGACTCCGCGTCGTCATGCAGGTTGAAGCTGGTGACACTGTCCTGCGCGCAGGCGCCGGCGGCAACCTGGCTGAGGAAACACTGCACCGTGTTGGAACGCGAGGAAGTGGTCGCGGCGTTCGTTCCGGTGCGCCAGCCGTGCCAGGCGGTCGGGTACTCGTTGTTGTCCTTGAGTGCGGTTTGCTCGGTGTAGTGCGTCCACTGCAGGCGGCCAGCCGTTCCGCGTTTGGTCGTGATCACGATGACGCCGTTCGCCGCGTCGGTGCCGTAGAGCGTCGCAGCCGACGGACCGCGCACGACTTCGATCGACTCGATCTCTTCCGGATTCAGGTCACCCGTGCGGGCGGGCGTGGTCCCGCCGACGCTGAGCGTCGACGAGCCTGTCGAGCTCTCCACCCGGATCCCGTCGATCACGTAGATCGGGTTGTTCGTGAGCGACAGGGAGCTGGTGCCACGAATTCGTACGCGGGTTCCGGCGCCGGTCTGCACGCCGGGGAGCACCTGCACCCCCGCGGCGCGCGAGGTCAGGAGGTCCGCCACGTTGGACACTGCTCTGGTCTGCACCACGTCGGCGGCGTCAACCTGGGCGATGGCGTTGCCGACCTCCACGCGTCGCTGCTGGCCCGTCGCCGTCGTCACCACGGGGCTCAGCGACATGGCGACGGCCCGCAACCGGAAGTCTAGGGTGGCCGTCTGACCGGCGGACACAGTGACCGGGAGCCGCTGTTCGGCGTAGCCAAGCCGCAGGATGCGCACCTCCACCCGTCCGGGGCTCACGCCGCGGATCGTGTACTGGCCCTCGTTGTTGGTTTGCGCGCCCAGGTTCGTCCCGACGACGTTGACCTGCGCAGCGGTAATGCCCTGGCCGCTCAACGAGTCGGTCACGCGGCCGGTGATACCGCCCTGTGGCGCCTGTGCGCTGGCCAGCGTTCCGACGAACGCGGACAGCGCGAGAGAGAGAAGGACACGTCTTGTGCTCATGAACACCTCATGTGCGATTGCATGTGGGCGATGGCGAGGGTCGCTGCGGCGAGCCTCGGCGGGGTGGGCTTGGCCGTGGGGCCAGGGCATAACGTAGCGCTCGGCAGGGGGGCCGCAAGCAGCGGGGGCACCGGCTGCCTCCTATCGTCAGAGCATCGTCAGGGCGCGGCGCCCGAGCGGGCGGAAGTCCGTGCGAGGGGTCATTCTGTCCGAGTCATCGACCGGCTGCGCCCCGCAGCTGATGGTCCCGCAACTGACGCGCGGTTCGTTAGGCTCTCGACTCGTCTGTTCACTCCTTTCCAGCATATCATGGCGCGCCGATTCCTCGGGTTTCTGGTCACCCTTCCCCTGTTTGGCTGCAGTGGCGGTGCCGATCGGGAGCGACAGTCGTCGGTCGCCGACAATCCGGTCGTTGACACGGGCCGAGTGGTCGTCGACAGGAGCTCGCTCTTTTATGAGAGTGCGGGCACGGGACCCACGGTGATCCTGCTGCACGGCGGGAATCTCGACCGGCGCATGTGGGACGCGCAGTTCGAGGTCTGGCGCCGTCAGTTTCGCGTGATCCGGTATGACGCGCGGGGCTACGGCCGGTCGGGCCGTGCCGACAGCGCGTTCGCCGCCCACGACGATCTGTTCGCGCTCATGCGCGCGCTCGGCGCGTCGCGCGCGTCGCTGGTGGGATTGTCGCTGGGCGGCCGGATCGCGATCGACTTCGCGTTGGCGCATCCCGACATGGTGGACCGCCTCGTGCTCGCCGCCCCCGGCATCAGTGGCGGGGCGTGGGCCGACGATGGAGACACGGCGTGGTATGCGGCCATGCGCACCGCGATGGCGAAGAAGGACTCGGTCGGAATGGCCCTCGCCTGGCTCGGCAGCGCCTACATCAACACAGCAATGGAAGATTCCACGCTCGCGCCACGCCTCCGGGAGATCTCTGTTGATCAGTCGCGCTTCTGGATGGGAGTGGCGCGGGACGGCGACAAGGAGAAGCAAGCCACGCCTCCTGCAGCTGCGCGTTTGGAATCGCTGGCGATGCCGATTCTTCTGATCGTTGGCGGTCGGGATACGCCGTTCATCTCTGATGTGGCGAAGGCTATTGCGGCGCGCGCGCCGAACGTGCGGCGTGTGGATCTACCCGCGGCGGGGCACATGCTGAACCTGGAAGCACGGCGGGAATTCAACGCGGCGGTCCTGGGGTTCCTGGCGGATTCGACGCGACGGTGAACCATGGTGTCGGGGTCAGCGGTCGAGCGCGCGATTGCAGGAGCAGTAGTGAGATTCGCCTGGCCTGGACCGACGTGCGAGCCACTGAAAGCTCACCCG
>JBQTIW010000183.1:0-21752 GCA_052387735.1 Gemmatimonadaceae bacterium | reverse complement strand
CCGACGCCATTCGCAGTGACGGGCTCCCCTTTGTCCGCGACGTCGTGTGGATGAACATGTGCAGCCTCTGGGCGCAGGGGTCCGCTACGACCGGTCTGCTGTTCACGGCTCCAGAATGGCTGCGCACCGCGGCCGTCCTTCTCGCCTCATTCTTCTTCGGTACGGGGAGCGCGCAGTTGCTCAAACGTGCCCCCGTGGTGGCTTGCTTCATGGCGGCGTATCTCGCCGTGGTCCTCATTTGGCCCGTCGCGCCCGCGCGCTTCATGTGGGCGATCTGGCCGATCGTCGGCATCGCCTATGGGCTCGCCATGCAGGTGGCATGGCACTGGTGGCGGCTGGCGCATCGGAAAGCCCGGACATCCCTCGCCGATGGGCACGCGCGCGCGGGCGACGTTCGGCGCTGGTTGTCAGCCGGCGCACTGGCGTCCCTTGCGCTGATGACCGTGGGGTACGGCGTGTACAACGCGCGTCTGCTCACACCTCGACAGCAGGCGGTGCGGGTCCAGCGCGTGGTCGCCGAGCGCGCGCGCCCGCTCGCCGAATGGGTTGCGGCCGCGACCGACTCGACCGCCGTCATCTCCACCGACGATGACGTCCTGATCCACCTGTACACGGGTCGCCGCACGATACCGAACGGAGACTTCACACCGCAGGAGCACGTGCGAGAGCAATCGATTCCGTTTGCTGTCCAGCAGCTGCGCAGCATCCTGAAGACGTACAAGCCCGACTACGTTCTCGCCTCCACGGAATACGCGGTCTATGCCGTGCGCGGACTCGTGACCGCGACGCCGCCTGAGCTCCGCGTACTCGGCGGGTTGAAAACTGGCGGCGTGTTCGCTCCGATGGATCAGGCGGGGGAGCGGTGAGGGTTCTTGCGCCCTGGCTGGTTGCGGTGGCCGCGTTTGTCGCCGCCGTCGCCGGGATCGGACCATGGCCCGTGGGCGTGTTTCAGGACGACGGGGTCTATGCCGTGCTGGCCAAGGCGCTCGCGAGCGGTGAAGGGTATCGTTTTATCCAGATGCCAGGGGCGCCTAACGCAACGCACTATCCGCCGGGATATCCGCTGCTGCTCGCCGGTCTCTGGAAGCTCTATCCGAGCTTTCCGGAGAACGTGACCTTGTTCAAGTTCGCGAACGCGGTGCTGCTGGGGATCGCCGCCTGGTTTGCCCATCGATTCGCGGTGAAGCGAGCGCGACTCTCGCCGATGGTGGCCGTCGTCGCCGTCGGTCTGTTCACCGCCTGCTCACCCGTTGTGCTCCTCAGCGTGATGGTGCTCTCCGAGCCCCTGTTTCTGGCGGTATTGTTCCCCACGCTTCTGGCGGCGGAACGGGCAACGGACAGTGGTCGCATGCGCGACGCGGCGGTGGCCGGACTGGCTGGTACGCTCCTCGCCATGATACGCACGTTAGGCTTTCTCGTCGTCCCGGCCACAGCACTGGCGCTGGCCTGGCGCCGGCAGTGGCGGGCCGCCGTGACGGTGCTCGCCGTGGGAGCTGCGGTCATGCTCCCATGGCAGATCTGGGTGGCGGCCCATTCACACGAGGTCCCGCTCGTCTTTCTCGGCAAGTACGGGTCGTACTCCGGTTGGCTCGCCGATGCGATTCGGACCGAGGGCCTGCCCTGGGTGATCAAGGTCGCCTGGTTCAACCTGGGAAGGCTCGCCTTCGAAACGTGGACCCACACGGGCACCGTGCTTGCTCCACTCGCCGTTCGCGGGCTGGCGACGGTCGCGGTGAGCGGACTCCTTCTCACCGGGATGATCGTCGCCCTGCCGCGTGTTCGGGCCACGGTACTCTTCGTCGCCTTGTATCTCGGTATCGTGATCGCCTGGCCGTTTGCCCCGGCAAGATTCCTGTGGGGCATCTGGCCACTGATCGGCATGCTCTTCGCGCTGGGTGCGCACGCGGTGATCGGATTCGGCGCGCGACCGGCGCGGGGCGTGCCTCCGCTGTCACTCGTCAGGCGACTCGTGCCGGCGGGATACGTCGGTAGTGTCGTGGCTGGCTATCTCTGGTTCAACTACCAGTCGCTTGCGCAGGGATGGTCGGCGCAGGTGCAGGGAAGCGTGGCCCTGCGCGCGAAGCCCATCGCCGAGTGGGTCAATGCGAACACCGCGCCTGACGCGGTGCTGTCCACCGACGACGACCTCCTGATCTACCTGTACACCGGTCGTCGTACAATTCCCAACAGTGCGTTCACGGCCCAGGAGCACATGGTGCGACAGAGCCCGGCCTTCGCCGTCGCGACGCTGCGCACGATTCTGGGCACCTACGACGTGGACTACGTGCTCGCCGGCAGCGATTACGGCAGCTGGGCGGTCCGCGGACTCAGCAGCGCCAGCCCGCCGGAGCTCCGCATCGTCGCCCAGGTCGGTGCGGGCGCAGTCTTCGCCCCGGTGGCGGGAGGGGGCAGATGAGCTCCGGCGTTCCGGATACCGTGTCGAAGACGTTCGGCACGACGGTGGCGCTCGCGCTGGTGGCCGCACTCGTCTACGCCAACTCGCTCGCCAACGGATTCGTCCTCGACGATCGCGGCATCATTCTCGACAATCCCCTTGTTCAGCATCCCGCCGCGGCGTGGCGCGCCTTCACGTCGCCATACGGGCCCGGCGCGGTCGGCGGCGGCCAGTATCGCCCGTTAGGCATCCTGGCCTTCGCTCTGGACCGCGCGCTCGCCGGCAATTCAGCCGTCTGGTTTCATACGATGAACGTCGCATGGTACGCCGTTGTCGTGATCCTGGTGCATCGGTTCGCGTTGGCCTGGCTCGCACCGGCCGGTGCGGCCGTCGCCGCGCTCATCTTTGCCGTGCATCCGGTCCACGACGAAGCCGTCGCCAATGTCGTGGGCCGGCTCGAGTTGATGGCGGCCACCTTCGGTCTCGCCGCACTGTTGCTGCACCGCCGCGGTCACTGGAGTGCCGCGGCCCTCTATGCCTGCGCGCTGCTCTCCAAAGAGCACGCGATCGTCATTCCGCTGCTGGCCCTCGCGCAGGACCTGGTGTCAGGGAGCCGGAGCCGTGCCCGAGGCCACACCAGGGCGCTGTACGTCGCGTACGGCGCGGTTTCCGTCGTATGGATGACGTTGATGCTCTACGCGCTGCGCGAGGGCCCTATCCGCGCGACCTCGGCCGTGTTCCAGGATCAGGACTTCGACACGAGGCTTCTGACGGTCCTGTCCGTGGTGCCTCACTATGTGCGGCTCCTCCTCGCGCCCTTTAGCCTGTCTTCGGACTACGAGCCGAACGTCGTGTCGCCGGCGACCCCCGCCTCGCCGATGCCGTACATCGGTGCGGCAATCCTCGTTGCTTGGGGCGTGATGCTGTTCCGCGGTTGGCGATCGCATCCGGTGCTGGGCTATTTCCTGTTCTGGATACCCGTCGCGCTGGCGCCCGTCGCGAACGTCGTGGTCGTCACCGGCGTGGCCCTCGCCGAGCGAACGCTGTTCCTGCCAAGCGTGGGGGCGTCGCTGATCGCCGGCTGGCTGACGGACCAGCTGTCAGCGCCATGGCGCACGTTAGGCGCGATTGGCGTCGCCGCCGCGGTCGGGGCCTTCGCGGTGCGGACATGGACGCGAACGCCCGTCTGGAAGGACGCCCGAGTCTATGCCCTCACCCTCGTCGCGGAGCGGCCGGAGTCCTATCGCGGCCATTGGGTCGCCGGCCGCGTGTTGCGCGCGGCGGGCGACCTCGCAGGAGCCGATCGTGAGCTCACCATCGCGCGACACCTCTACGGTCGCGACATAAGTCTGTTGCGCGAGTCCGCCGAAGTGGCGTCGGCCCTCGGACGCGTGGCTGATGCACGGCGGCTGACCGACTCTGCCTCGACGATCACGGTACGCCGTCTCAGGAACCGAGGCGCCCAATGACCGCGCCCACGATCTCGACCGCTCGTGAACCCGTGACGCCCACGCCGGCCTGGGCGCGCGTGCGCGAGCGAGTGCGCGCGCTGCCTTCACCATCGGAGCGGTTGGTCATGGTCGGGCTCGCCGCTGTCGTCGGTCTTGTCGCGGTATTGACGGTGACGCCCTGGCCCGTCGGGGCCTTCCAGGATGACGCGATGTACACCGTCCTGGCCAAGTCCCTGGCAGAGGGGCATGGCTATCGCTTTCTGAATCTTCCCGGCGAGCCGAATGCCACGCACTATCCGCCGGGGTACCCCCTCCTGCTCGCGGCGCTGTGGAAACTGTGGCCGCGCTTCCCGGACAATATCGTGCTGTTCAAGTTCGCCAACGCGGTGCTCCTGGCGGCGGCCGCGTTAGGCGCGTTCGTCTTCGTGCGCCGGCGCTTTCGTGCTCCGGTGACCATAGCGGCCGGAGCGGCGGTGATCGGCACGCTGTCGATCGTGATCCTGCTCGTGACCGGCGTCATCATGTCGGAACCGCTCTTCCTCGCGCTCCTGTTCCCCACGCTGCTACTGACCGAGCAAGCCATCGAGTCGGGCCGTGCTCGCGATGCGGTGGCGGCCGGAGCGTCGCTCGGCCTCGTGGCGCTCGTGCGCACCATCGGCGGGGTCGCGATCCCCGCGGCCTGTCTCGTCCTCGTGCTGCGTGGCCGATGGAGGTCGGCCTTCATCGTCGGCGCGGTGGCGGCATGCTTCCTGGCTCCGTGGCAGTGGTGGGTCGCGGCTCATCAGCACGAGATCGCCCCGGTTTTCGTCGGCAAGTACGGCTCGTATGGCGGATGGCTCGCCGACGGCTACCGGCAGGGCGGCGTGGAGTTTGCCATTGGCGTGGTGCGCAGGAATTTCCTCGAGCTGGAAGGGATGCTGAGCAATTACTTCCTCCCCATCGTCACTCACTGGCCGCGGTCGATCCTCATGGCGTGCATAGCTGGATTCGCGCTGCTGGGGACAAAACGATTCTATCGCAATGCACCGGCCTCACTGGTGTTCCTCGGCCTCTATACGTTGGTCATCATGCTATGGCCGTTCGAGCCGGCGCGCTTCGTACTCGCGGTATGGCCGCTGTGGCCTCCTCTGGTGGGGTGCGGCGTCCTCGCGGCGTGGGGCGCGTCCAGGTCGAAGGCCTGGAAGCTGGCTGGGCGACCGGCCATCGCCCTGGTGGTGCTGGCCTTCGTCGCAGGCTCGGCCTGGTACAATGCCGTTGGCTACAGCCGCAAGTGGTGGGTCTCGGTGCAGCGAGATGCGGGTCAACGGGCCAAGCCCATTGTCGAGTGGGCTGCCAGCCATACCACGCCCGACGACGTCATCTCCACCGAGGAAGACCTGATCGTGTACCTGTATGCCGATCGCAAGACCATTCCGACTGCCACCTTTACTGCTGCGCAACGGCTCCGCACGTTCACCGACGCGGAAGATCTGGCGACGGTTCGCGAGATCTTCGCCGCATATCGGCCCTCGTGGTATTTAGTCGGCTCACCACAGGGCGCCCGCACGGCAACAACGCTGGCCACTGGGCCCGCACCGCAGCTTCGTTACGTGGGCCGCACGCCGCACGTATTGATCTACCAGCGCACGAAACCATGACGCTTCCATCGAGCCCTTCGATTTCGATCGCCGACTCCGTGACGCCCCGCATGCAGGGGCGCACACCACTTGCGTCCGAAGACGTGGTGCTTTCCGTCCTGATCCCCGTCTACAACGAGCGCAACACGATCCGCCTCATCCTCGACCAGGTGCACGCCGTGCCCGTGAGGAAGCAGGTTGTCTGCGTGAACGACTGCTCGACCGATGGTACGACGGAGATCCTCGAGGCGCTCAGGGAGGAGGGTCTCATCGACGTCCTCATTCATCAGCCGGTGAATCGTGGGAAGGGCTTCGCGATCCGAACCGCGCTGAACGCCAGCACAGGCAACGTCGTGATCGTGCAGGACGCCGACCTCGAATACGATCCCGCGGACTGGCCACAGCTGCTCGGTCCCATCATCGATGGCAAGGCCGACGCGGTGTTCGGGTCCCGTTTCCTCAGCGGCCCCCATCGGGTGCTCTACTTCTGGCACTCCGTCGGCAATGCGCTCCTGACGATGGTGAGCAACATGTTCACCAACCTGAACCTCACCGACATGGAAACCTGCTACAAGGCAATCCGTGGTGAGGTGGCACGAGGGCTGACGCTCACGTCGGACCGGTTCGGTTTCGAGCCGGAGGTCACCGCCCGTCTGGCGAAGGCGCACGTGCGCATCTACGAAGTTCCGATCAGTTACTCGGGCCGCACGTACGCGGAAGGCAAGAAGATCAACTGGAAGGATGGCGTCGCCGCCTTCTGGCACATCGTGCGCTTCAATCTGTTTCCACCGCGTTAGGCAATCCGCCGCACGGGCGCGCACGGGTTGGCGCCGTCGCACCGTCAGGCCGGACAGTGCTTTTTTAGTTAGGGCTCTCCTGCGGGCTCGTTCGTCCGTCTGCCTGTGTTCCTGTGCGCTCGTGCGCCCATGGGCCTGTGCGCCCCGTGCGCCCGAGTTCGGTGACGCGCCTCACAACACAGGAATGCAGGTGCAGGACCGGTTACCTCGCCGCAGACCATGCGTCTTTTCGGTGCCTGAATGCAGGAACGACCGTGCTCGAGTCTCAGCTCGGCAAGGTCGGTGGGAACCTGGAACCTCGATGTGGTTGGGCGTGGCAGACTGCAAGACGGCGCGCAAAACATCACCCCGCACGCGGTCTGCGCGCAGTCCAACGAAACGTCCCAAAGCGTTATTGCACAACGAGTTCGACGGTCCAGGAGGTTCCTGGTCCACCGATTGCCTAACTAAGCATCCGACACGGAACTGCAGCCAGTACCATCACCATTCTTCACGGGCACCCGGAGAAACCATGCGTAACACGACTCGGAAAGGCTTCACGCTGATCGAACTTCTGATCGTCGTCGTGATCATCGGCATCCTTGCCGCGATTGCGATCCCGAAGTTCGCGAACACAAAGGAAAAGGCGTACCTGGCTTCGATGAAGTCAGATCTGCGCAACATGGCGACGACCCAGGAGTCGTACTTCGCCGACAACCAGGTGTACACCAGCGGTACCGCTCAGAACCGGGCGACCACGGCTTCACTGGCGGGCTTCGTTCCGTCGGCGGGCGTGAGCGTCACCGCGGCTGCGACGGGCGGCACGGGCTGGAGCGCGACCTCCGGTCACACCGCCACGACCAAGACCTGCGCGATCTTCGTAGGCGTCGCTGCCGTGGCGCCGGCGACGGTCGAAGCTGAGCCGAAGTGCCAGCCGTAACACGCTGAGAATCTCAGCGGTGCCCAGGGGGCGGTGGTCCGAAGTCGGGCCGCCGCCCTCTGGCGCGTTTTGGCAACCAGGCCTGTGCCGTGGTGCGGGTTGCCCCAGGCGCTGCGCGTAAAAACGGTTACACGCGCAAGGAATCGATGATGGTCGTGTGAACCTGTGCGCTAACCTAGCGCCATGATCGCTTCACGAAAGTTCCCAGCGCCCCGCGTCGGCCTCACCACCATCGAAGTCCTGATGGCCATTATGCTGCTCGGAGTGGGCGCGGTCGCGACGCTGTCCGTGCACGCCTCCATCACTCGCATGTCGGCACACGCACACCACCGGCGCCTCCTCGCTCTCGATGCGACCCGGGTCCTCGATTCCCTGCGCGCCATTACGTGCACCACGGTGGCTCCTGGTTCTCTCGTCAGGCGCCATGGCCGGCTCGACTGGACCGCGCGCGCCGCCAGCTCGAGTATCACGGTCACCCTGTCCGCCGTTCCCACGAGCGGCGTGGCGTGGCATGCGGAGACCATCCTCCCATGCGTATGAGCCAACACCAGGCACGGCGCCGGCGCGGCACGTCGCTCGTCGAGCTGGTGGTGGCGCTCACCGCATTTGGCGTCGTCGCCTCGGCCTCACTCCGCGCACTGCAGTCGACGACCCGTTGGTACGAGCGCTCCACACTCGTCACTGAACAGCATGCGCAAATGGACGCGGCTCGGCAGCTTCTGACCGGGCTGCCGGCAGCCATGTCGCCGCGCGATGGCGACCTGCTGGTTGCGACCGACAGCGCAGTCGTCTGGCAGGCCACCGTCGGCATCGCCGCCATCTGCGTCGACGCGGGCACTTCCGCGGTCGTGCCCCGGTCGCCCCTGAGCAGTGGCGTCGCTCTCTCGTCGTTTGTCAGCACCCCACAACCAGGCGACGCGCTCCTCGTCTTTGACGACGGCCCGACCACAGCTCCGTCCGACGATCGCTGGGAGCGCCATACCATTACGGCCATTCACACCGTCACGGGAGGTTGCGTTGGGGGACCGCTCGCCGATCCCATCACTGACGTGGGAACACCGAGCTGGCGGCTCGATGTCATCCCAGCCCTGGGAGGGTCCGCCGGCGCCCCGACGCGCATCGTCAGGGGCCAGCGCCTGGCGCTCTATGCGTCGGCCGGAGAGTGGATGCTGGGATTCTCCGAGAGCAACGGCGTCACGAGTTGGACGACGATCCAACCGGCGGCCGGACCACTCTCGCGTGCGGCGCCCACGGGCTCGGGAGTGGAACTGCACTGGCTCGATTCACTGCTCCTTCCATCGCCCGCCGCTCCAACGATGTTGCGAGGCATCATCCGCGCTCCCACGCGCCGTGTCATGCGGCGGGCCACCGGCGCCCCGGTCGCGATCACCGACTCGTTAGGGTTCGTGACCGCCTTGCGCAACCGCGAATGACGGCGAATTCCTTGCCTCGGCCACGTCGCGGCATCGCCCTCCTGACGACGCTCACGATCCTCATCCTGCTGCTGCTGATGACGACCGGCGTGCTGCACCTTGCCATCGGTGACGCCAGGCGCGCGAACGACGGCAGCGCGGGCACGATCGCCGGCTCGGCGGCCGACGCCGGGGCGTACTCGCTCCTCAGGGATTGGTCGACCTTCAACTTCGACTCGATGCAAGTCGGGGATACCATCCCATCCACCGTTGTGGTTGCCGGCGATGCTACGGCGCTGGTGCGCGGTCGCCGTGTCTCTCCCCTGACGTGGTGGATCACCGCCTTCGGCTTCACCCCTGACTCCATATCGGTCGCACACACCGGCCGGCGGGTCAACCTGGTGCTGCGCCAGGCGATTCCCGACCTGGCGACGATTGCCGCCTTCACCGTCCGCGATTCGGCGCAGGTCGTCGGGTCTGGTGCTGTCGTTGGCGCGGATTCCGCTGGCGGCATCTGGGCCCTGGGATGCCCCGCGAGCGCTGCGGTGGCCGGGATCGCGATCGCCGACACGACGATGGTACAGGGTGGCAACATCACCGGTGCTCCGCCCCTACGGCAGGATCCCCTGGCGGCTCTCCCGTCCACCTACACCGCGTTCGGTCCCGACGCCTGGGCTGCGTTGGCTGCGCGCGCGTCCATCGTGCTCCCTGCCGGGTCGATCGTCAGTCCGGCCGCGAGCCTAACGGGAGGTCGCTGCAACGTCGGCGACCCCGCCAACTGGGGCGAACCGGCAGGTCTGGGCCCCTGCGCATGGCACGCGCCGCTGATCTGGGTGCGCGGCAGTGTCGAGGTGCGAGGCGGTCGTGGCCAGGGCATCCTGCTCGCCGACGGCGACGTCACGCTTTCGCAGGGTGCCGCGTTCCTCGGTGTCGTCATCGCCAGAGACGACCTGCTATCCGGCGTTGGGGGAGGCAGTCTGTTGGGTGCGGCCCTCGCCGCCGATTCCCTGGCGATTCCTGGCGACCATTCGCGCATCGGCGATGGCCTCCGCATTCAGCGATCGACCTGCGCGGTCTCGGGTGTCCTCAGGCGAAATGCGCGGTTGATTCCCGTCGCATGGCGTTCCTGGGCTCCCATGTGGTGACGCGAGGGCCCAGTCACCCGCCGCTGGTGATTTGACGCACGAGTACGGGAAATCGCAACGCCAGACGCATTCTGCTGTTACCCCGTACGAGGGGCGGTCGTGTGAATGGCAGAAAACCGGGATTTCCTGCCTGCGCACTCCGCGGCGGTCCCGACCGTTGCACCTCCGTTCACCCAACTCTGTTATGGCGCTCTTCGGTCGCAAGAAGACGACGATCGGTCTCGACGTCGGCTCAGGGCTCATCAAGATCGCAGTGATCGATCACGGTCGCGGCGAACCTGAGCTCACCAAGGTGGTGATTGCTCCGTTGCTCGCTGACGCCATCGTCGAGGGCGAGGTGATGGACCCCGGCATCGTCACCGATGCGATCCGCAGCGCCATGGAACAGGCGGGAATCAAGACCACCCAGGTGGTCACCGCGGTCGGTGGTCGCGACGTGATCATCAAGAAGATTCAGATCGAGCGCGTCAAGGAGCAGCAAGCGCGTGAGCTGATGCGCTGGGAAGCGGAACAGCACGTACCGTTCGACATGGAGTCGGTGGAGCTCGACTTCCAGATCCTGGATCCCGACGCGGACGGCATGGAGATGAGCGTGCTGCTCGTCGCGGCCAAGCGCGATCTGATCGAGAACAAGATGCGCCTGCTCACCGATGCCGGCCTGTCGCCGGCGATCGTTGACGTGGACGCCTTCGCCCTGCACAACGCCTTCGAGGTCAATCATCCGGATGCGATGAACGGCGTCGTGGGGCTCATCAACATCGGCCACGAAGTCACCAACATCAACATCCTGGACGAAGGGGTTCCGATCCTGACCCGTGATCTCACGGTCGGAACGCGCCGCTTTCGCGAAGACCTTCAGCGCGAGCGCGGCCTGAGCCCCGACGAGGCCGACGCGCTGCTGCAGGGCTACGATCGGTCGGCACACCTGGACGCCGTCATCGAGAACCGCGGAGAAGAGATCGCCGTTGGTGTCGAACGCGCCGCAGCGTTCCTCGCGTCCTCGTCGCGCAACGCCAGCCAGATGCGCGCCGTGTACCTCTGCGGTGGGGGCGCTCGCGTGCCCGGTCTCGCCGACGCGTTAGGCACGCGCCTCCGTCTTCCCGTCGAACTGGCCAATCCGCTGGCCAATCTTCGCGTGCGGGACGGGGCTCTCGATACCCTGGTGACGGACGAAGTCGCGCCGCTCCTCATGCTTCCCATCGGTCTTGCACTGCGCAAGGCGGCGTAACCTCACGAGCTGAATCTTCCGATGATCCAAATCAACCTGCTTCCAGGCGCCGCCAAAAAGAGCAAGTCCGGGTCGGGCCTGTCGCTCCGGGCCCTTTCGGCCGGCGTCGCGTCGAAGATCAAGGATCCGTACCTCCTGTCCGCCGTGGCCACAGTGCTCATCGCCGTGGGTTCGGTCGCCTCCATGCATTTCACGCAGATCAGCACCGCCGACGAGCTCGCGATGCGCGAGACCGCGGCACTGCGCGATTCCACGCGGTATGCCATGGTACTCAAGGAACGCCGCCGCGCCGAAGCCAAACGCGACTCGGTGCTCAAGCAGCTGGCGATCATCCGGTCGATCGACAACGATCGCTACGTGTGGCCGCACATCCTCGACGAAGTCTCGCGGTCGCTGCCGCCGTACACGTGGCTCAAGTCGATCTCGCAGACGTCGGCCGTGACCACGCCGGCCGCGCCCGCGGAGGACAAGGACAAGAAGGACGCTCCCGCCAAGCGGGATCCGGAACCCTCCGACGAGCCGATGCGCTTCCGCATCGTCGGCAACACCGTCGACATCCAGGCCCTGACCCGCTTCATGAAGCTGCTGGAAACCTCGCCCTTCGTTCAGAACGTCCAGCTCGCCAAGTCCGAGATGGTGATGCTGGACGGCAAGGAAGTCACGGAGTTCTCCCTCGACGCCGACTATGAGCGGCCCGACAAGTCCGTGATCACAACCGCCCCCGTATCGCTGTCGGTGAGGTAACCATGGCCTTCCCCCCCAAATCCCAGCGCGAACAGGCGATGCTCCTCGTGTGCATTGCCGCGCTCGGCCTCGTGGCCGCGTACTGGAACTTCGTCTACAAGCCGAAAGCGACCGAGATCGTCACGCTGCACGAGCGGGTGGACACCCTCGAATCGCGCAACACACGCGCGCGCATCGAAGTCGCCCAGGGCAACGCCGACAAGCTCAAGGCCGAGTCGGAGCAGTTCGCCAAAGACCTCGAGGTCATGCGCCAGCTGGTGCCGACTGGAAACGAGGTACCGGCACTCCTCGAGCAGGTATCGACCGCCGCGCGCCGCGCGGGGCTCGACCTCTCAGCGGTGCAACCCGAGCCCGTGGTCGAAGGGGATCAGTTCGACACGTATCGCTACAGAATCGCGGTCACCGGCGGATATCACGCCGTCGCCGAGTTCATGTCGAACGTCGGATCGCTGACCCGTATCATCGCGCCGGTGAATCTGCAGCTCGTCCTCGCGGGCAATACCAGCCGTGACGTGGTATCCCGCCGTCCCGCCGGATCGTCGGCGATCGACACGCACTTCGAAATCCAGACCTACGTCGCCAAGACGGCGACGGTGACGCGCGGAGGAAAGTCCTGATGCGAACCCTGATCACGCTAGGCGCGCTCGTCCTCGCTGCTGGTTCGGCGTCGGCGCAGTCCGTGCCGCCGATCATGAAGACAAAGCAGGCCGCACAGAACGCGGTCGCGGCGGCCAACACCCGCACGCACGCGTCGTCCACCCTTCCCGCGGACAGCACGCCGCGGCCCGCGGCCGCTGCGGCCTCGCGCGCGACGCCCACGGCCACCGACTCCGCGGCCGGCAGCACCGCCGTCCCGTCGGCGGGCACGGCGTTCGAGCGGGAGACGTTCCTGTACGACCGCAGCGGACGTCGGGATCCGTTTGTGTCGCTGATGAGCACGAGCGAGCTCCGGCCGCTCATCTCGGACCTTCGCATCGTTGGCATCGCGTACGATCCGAACGGCCGTAACTCCGTTGCCGTGCTGCACGACCTCTCCACCAAGGAGAAGGAGCAATACCGCATCCGCGTGGGTCAGTCGTTAGGTCGCATGCGGGTGTCGAGCATCACGCCACGGAGCGTGGTGTTCACCATCGAAGAGTTCGGCTACAGTCGCCAGGAAACGCTGGCGCTTGGTGATTCCAACACAGAGAGGAAGCAATGAGGCGAGTCTGTTCGCTGGTCGCCATTTCGACCGTCGCGCTGTTCGGCAGTTCCCGCGTGGCATTCGCGGCGCGCGGAGGGCTCACGGCGCCGGACGCCGCGGTACCAGCCAGCGCCGTCACGGCGCTGTCCATCGTCCCGGGTGCAGGACGCGCCGACGTGGTCCTGTCCCTGACCGGTCCCGTGCAGGTTCAGGACTTCACCGTCCCGTCGCCACACCGCATCGTGCTCGACATCACCGGTGCCCGGCTGGCCCCCTTGTCCCGCAGCTACGATCGTGTCGCGCGCGGCGGCATCAGCAACATCCGGCTCTCGCAGTACCGTACGGACGTGGTTCGGGTGGTCCTCGACCTGGATCGTGAGCGCGACTACACCGTGGCACAAGATGGGAAGACCATCCGAGTCTCCCTGCAGAGCGACGACCAGTTTGCCGCCTGGCACTCGTCAGGCAGCATGCTCGCCGAGTCGATTGCCGAAGTGGCCCGGGCAGCCAAGACCGATCCGCGAACCATCGAATCCACGGGCGCCGTGGAGAACACGCCCCCGCTGAAGGAAGCGCAGGACATCGAAGAAGCGGGAAGCCGCGGCATCCGCCCCGATACCGCACCCAGCAGCGTTCCCGCGCAGCAGCCACGCATGACGGTGACGTACTCGGGCGCCGACATCCGCGACGTGCTCGCCGGTTTTGCCACCTTCTCGCAGCGCACCATCGTGGTCGGCAAGGGTGTGACCGGCACGATCACCGCCGAGATCAAGGACCAGCCGTGGGATGTCGCGCTCCGGGCGATCCTCGAAGCGCAGGGCCTGGCGGCAGTCGAAGAAGCCAGCGGCATCATCACCGTCGACAGCTACGAAAACATTCTGGCGAAGCAGGCGAGTGAGCCGGTCGCCACGCAAATGGTCAGCATCAACTACGTATCGGCCACCTCGCTGCAGCCCACCGTACAGGGACTGCTCTACAAGGACTGCTCCCCTGGTGGGCCGGCTGGGAGCGGCGCCACCGCGGGAGGCCCCGGCGTCCCGGCCGGTTGCATCGTGCGCGGCACGGTGGCCGCCGACAGCGCGACCAATTCGCTCATCATCACGGAAGTCGCCTCGCGCCTGCCGAACCTCCTCACCTACGTGAAGGGCCTCGACATCCGCACGCCGCAGGTCGCCCTCAAGGCCAAGATCATCTCGGTGCAGCGCACGAACATCGAGCAGTTGGGCCTGAGCTACGACATCGGTTCCGCCAACACGTTCATTCAGACCCTGCTTCCACGCATTCCCGAAGACGCTACCACGCCCAGCAATTTCGAATCGCAGGTGGAGCTCGGCGGCGATGCCGTCGCCGGTGTGGCCAACGCCCTCCGCAAGTACAAGCAGGGCAGCGCACTCAGCCTCATCTTCTCGACGGCCCTGGGCAAATACTCGCTCACGTCGTTCCTCGACGCCTTGCGCGAATCGCAGCTCTCCGACGTCCAGGCCGAGCCAAGCGTGGTCACGCTCGACAACCGCGAAGCCAGGCTCACCGTCGGCCAGGAAACGCCGGTGCGTGTCATCGACGCCGGATCGTTAGGTCAAGTCGGCGCGCCGGCCAGGGCCAACGTGCAGTTCCGCGAGACCGGTATCATCCTCAAGGTCACGCCACATATCACGAGCAACCGGCAGATCCGCATGAGAATGGAAGCGGAACAGTCGGAGCTGCGCATCATCGGCGGCGACCTCGGATTCATCATCGACAAGCGCAATGCCCAGACGCAGCTGCTGGTCAACGACGGTGAGACCGCCGTCATCGCCGGGCTCACGCAGACCTCGATCGTGAAGAACCGCTCGGGGATTCCGTTCCTGTCGGATCTCCCCCTGATCGGTCGCTTTTTCTCGCAGACGGAGTCGCGCGAAGAGAAGAAAGACCTGCTGATCATGATGACGCCGACGATCATTGACGAAGGCGAAGCGGTCCGTCCGCCGGGCCGTGGCAAGTAACCCATTCTGGAGCGTACCGATGAAGACCTCAATTCGTCGCGTTGCCCCAGGGCTGCTCGCGGCAGTCATGGCCGCGGGCTGCGCGTCGACCGAAATTGCCTCCAACACCTCCGACCGGATCCTGCCCGAAGTGGCGGTGGCGATCCAGGGTAAGATCGGCAGTGAAGGGGTGGACTCCGTTTCGGTCCGTGTTCCTCTGCAGATCCTGGTAAACGCGAAAGACAACGCCGGTTTGTCGTCGGTCGTGACCCGTGTGTTTGCGGACACACAGGTCGTGGGCCGCGACTCCGTTGGTTTCGTGGCGTCAAGCGCCACGTTCAACAAGACACTCAGCATCCCGCTTGCGGGGGTTCGCCCCGGCCAGCTGATCACCGTTCGCACCGTGGTCACCGACGGCAGCGGCAACAGCACCACCTCTCAAGCGTTCGCCGTGGCCTTCGACCCGAACGTGCCGCGGATCGCGCTCGTCTCGCCCCAGCCTAACGTGACGGTGGCGGGTGTGTACAACCTGCAGATCTCGATCGCCGATTCTCTCGGCGTGTCCAAGGCGGGATACCGCGCCACGGCGCCGGGCTTCTCCCGTGCCGATTCCACGCTCTTCGGCATTCCATTGCCGAAGAACGACACCGCGGTCTTCTCGTTCCCCGTGCCGGGCAACCTCGTCGCAGGCACGATCATCACCATCACGCCGTTCGCCGAGAATCGCGACGGGCTGCGCGGGCTGGGTCCGCAGTTGACCGTGCGCGTCGTGGCGGCCGGGCCCGATCTCACGGCGCCCGTGGTCTATCAGACGGTCGCCGCGCGGCTGGAAACGCCCGACTCCATGGACATCTCCGCTCGCGACGCCGATGGCCTGGTCCGGATCGTTGGCTTCATCGCCAAGAATGCTGCCGGCTCGATCGTCTATCGTTCGGCCGACACGCTCGCAACACCGGCGCAGCAGGTGACGCGCCGCAAGGCCTTCAATGCGCCGATTGCCCTCCGTGGCCAGACGCTGTTCATCACGGCCTACGCGATCGACGCCAGCGGCAAAACGGGGTACGCCGTACCGAACGGAGCGTCCATCTCCGTCAACTCTGACTCGCTCGCCAAGCGCGATCAGGTTGTCTACGCGTACGGGCTGACCTATGGACTACCCACGGGCAGCCTGGGTGGGGACATCGCCGTGGACACGACGCGGACCACGGTCTACGTGTCCAACATCAACAAGAACCAGGTGGAAGCGTACACCTACGCCACCACGCTGCAGAGGCTGCCAGCGATCGCCGTCGGCGCGATGCCCTGGGGCATGGCGATCGATAACTCCAACTCACTGCTGCTGGTCGCCAACTCGGGAGGTACGAACATCTCGAAGGTGTCCCTCGACAGTCGCCGGGAGAACGGTCGCGTCAAGACGGCCAACGAATATGTCTTCGACGTGGCGTACACCAAGCAGGACTCGGCTGGCTTCAAATACCAGGTGTCCGCACCAATCGATTACTCCGATCGCCCGCAGTACATCGCGCAGTCGGCCGGCGGAGCGATCTACTACTCCACCCGTCCCACG
The DNA here is from genome assembly GCA_052387735.1 of Gemmatimonadaceae bacterium. GTDB lineage: Bacteria > Gemmatimonadota > Gemmatimonadetes > Gemmatimonadales > Gemmatimonadaceae > RBC101. The sequence continues at coordinate 5,334 of JBQTIW010000183.1, read as the reverse complement.
GACGCGGCGACGCCTGGCACCCTGCGTCGCATCGACAACTTCCTCGATGCACGCGCTGAGCCCCGCCAGATCTGGCAGTATGGCAGCTTCAAGAAGGGGCGCTACGTCGTCATCAACGCCGACCACGTCGACTTCATCGAAGGCGCCAGCGGCGCCCCCGATCTGATCGTGATCTGCGAGCACACGCCCGGCGACAATCCGAACACTGCGTCCTGCGTGAGCTCGCTCACGGTGGAAGGCGCGGTCGCCGCACTGCGTCAGGCTCCGGTGTCAGGCAACGTCGTTGCGGTGAAGGACCTCGATGCCGAATCGCTGGCGCTCCCCGATACCAACTTCGTGGCCGTCGGGGGCGATCGCCGTCGCATCGCGTTTGGCGAAGGCAATACGGCGTCGCGACCGGGCCGGGTGTTGCTCGTCTTTGATCCGACCGGGACGACGGCGGACGGTGCGCAGTACTCCGCGCCAATCGAAGTCCATGACCTGACGAACAACGCGTCCGACAGAGTCTTCGGCCTGGACATCAACCGAAACTCTTCGAACATCGGCGTACACGGTGCGGAGACGTTCTTCGCCGACTCGTCACTGCGGTTGCAGGGCAAGTACGCCACGTTCAATACCGGGGCGGGCATTGCCTTCCATCCGGACAACGTGGACGAAAACACGCCGGAGCTGCTTGCCCGTGTCGCCTTTGTGGCGTCCGGTGACAAGTCGATCCAGATCGTGGACTCGTACAGCTACCGGCTGCGCGGTCGCATTCCGATTCGCACCAACCTGTACGGCCCCCTGCGCGCGGTACCTCCGTCACCTGCGGAGCTCGCGGCAGATCGAAACCTCGTGGTAAAACTCTTCGGCCTCACACCGGATGGCCTGGTGGTGATCGACGTGCGACGTGCTGATATCGACAACGCCCTCTCGGCGCCACGGGTCTTGCGCCCGTAGCGCAAATGCACTTCCCTTCGCGAGCCCGGTCCCCCAGGACCGGGCTCGCGTCTTTTCCCCCATTCATGATCCGGTTCACCACCGCGGGCGAGTCGCACGGAGCCGCACTCGTCGCCATCCTCGAAGGCATGCCGGCGGGACTGCGCCTGCTCGCGGCAGACGTGAACGTCGAGCTGGCGCGCCGGCAGAAAGGCTACGGCCGTGGCCGGCGGATGCAGATCGAACAGGACGAGATCGAGGTTCTCTCCGGCGTTCGCGCCGGAGAGACGTTAGGCTCCCCGATCGCGATGCTGATCAGGAATCGGGACTGGAAGAACTGGCAGGAGATTATGGATCCTGCCCCTCGCGACGCTGATCCCGAACTGCGCCGTCGCGCCGTGACGCGACCGCGTCCCGGGCACGCCGACCTCGCGGGGATGCTGAAGTACGACCGCGACGATGCGCGCGACGTGCTGGAACGCGCCTCGGCTCGCGAGACGACCGCGCGAGTGGCCGCCGGGGCGGTGTGCCGGCGCTTGCTCTCCGAGTTCGGTGTTCGCATCGGCAGTCACCTCGTGCACCTGGGCGGCATCGACGTCACCGCGCCGGACGAGCTCCCCGGGGATCTCAACGCCGCTGCGGATGCGTCGCCACTCCGCACCCTCGACAGCGACGCCCAGGCCCGCATGATCGCCGCCATCGACGCTGCCAAGGCCAGCGGCAATACGTTAGGCGGGATGTGCGAGGTCGTCGCCACTGGTCTTCCCGCGGGATTGGGATCGCACGTCGCGTGGGACCGCAAGCTCGATGGTCGCCTGGCGGCGGCGATCATGTCCATCCCCGCCGTCAAGGGGGTGGAAGTGGGATTGGGCTTCGAGGCGGCGCGGCGCAGCGGATCGGAGGTGCACGACGAGATCGCCCGAGCGGCCGATCGCACCAGCACTGGCGGCGTTCGTCGCATCACCAATCGCGCCGGCGGACTCGAGGCCGGCATGACGACGGGTGAGCCCCTCGTCCTGCGTGTGGCGATGAAGCCCATCTCCACGCTCATGCGCCCCCTCGGCACGATCGACGTCGCCTCGGGCGAACCGGCGGCCGCGGTGGCCGAGCGGTCCGACGTCACCGCGGTGCCGGCGATGGGTGTGATCGCCGAAGCGATGGTCGCACTCGTCCTTGCCGACGCGTGGGTCGAGAAGTTCGGCGGTGACTCGGTCGCGGAAACCCGCCGCAACGTCGACGGATACATCCGGCACATCGGATCACGGATCGGAGGGCAGGGCGGAGGTGCCTAACGGACATCACCTGGCACTGATCGGCCTTCCGGGTGCGGGCAAGTCCACGGTGGCCCGCGCTGTGGCAGCGGCGATCCACCGGCCCTTGGTGGATTTCGATACGGAGATCGAACGCCGCGAAGGGCGCCCGATCGCCGACATTTTTGCCGATAGCGGCGAGGCGCATTTTCGAACACTCGAGGCGCAGCTGACCCGGGAGCTGGTGAGCTCGCCGTCTGCGGTGCTCGATCCGGGTGGCGGGTGGGTGACGCAGGAAAAGACCGTGGCGCTGATCAGGCCCCGGACCAAGCTTGTTTGGCTTCGGGTGTCTCCTGGGGCGGCGCTGAGGCGGATGGGGGGGAACCGTTCCGATCGTCCCCTATTAATGAAGGGGGATCCTGAAGGGGTTCTGACTCGTCTTGCTGCGGACCGTGAGACTTCGTACTCGCGTGCAGACGCGGCGATTGACACGGAACTCCTTACGCTACAAGAACTTGTGCAGCAGATCGCTCAGCTTGCCTCTCTCTGGGGCGTGCCGATAGGTTAGGCCATGGAGCAGCGGATCACACACCTCCTCGCCCGGCTGCGCAAGCGCTTCGGCCGGGCCGAGCATGTTGCCGAGGTCGAGGCCTATCTGTCGTCGAAAGGATTCGACCGAGGACAGATTGGTACCATTGTTTCGGCATGGCTGTCGGATATTGGAGGAAATCAGCACCCGGTTCCGGTGTCTTCCCAGGGGCCGGTACGGGTGTTGGGCCCGCATGAGCGGAGTCGGTTCAGCCCCGAGGCATGGGGATATCTGATCGGGTTGCGGGCGTCGGGGGCATTGGGAGCGGATGAGTTGGAACACGTGATTGAGCGGGCATTGGTGCAGGTTGACGGTCGTGTCAGCCTCGACGACGCGCGATCGGTGGTGGAATCGGGGCCTTCGGATGGCCATGGGCCGTTCGGCGAGCCCTCCATCGTGCAATGAGGCATAATGGCAGCCAGAAAAAAGAAGATCAGTGACAAGGAAGCGTTAGGCGTCCGGCGCGTGGTCGGTCGCGGGGCGTCGCGCGCGGCGTCCAGGAAGTCGGCCCGCAAGTCGCCGACACGCAAGATCGCCGCGCCGGCCCGTCCCAAGCGGGCGGTCCCGGTCGATACGGCGCCCGAAGAGAGCACGGCTTCGGGTGCGGCGCTCGTTATCGTCGAGTCTCCGGCCAAGGCCAAGACCATCGGCAAGTACCTGGGTCGCGGCTACCGCGTAAAGGCGACGATCGGACATGTGCGTGACCTGCCGGAGAAGAAGCTCGGCATCGACGTCGACAAGGGCTTCGAGCCGGACTACGTCACCATCGAAGGGAAGGAAAAAACGCTGGCGGAACTCAAGGCCGCGGCCAAGGACGCGAGCGCTGTCTACATCGCGACCGACCCTGATCGGGAGGGCGAGGCGATCGGCTGGCACGTGGCCGAGCACTTCACCACCGGTGCAGGGAAGACGCGCGTCACGGCGCCGATCCATCGCGTGCTGTTCCACGAGATCACCAAGGATGGCATCAGGGATGCGATGGCTCGGCCCCGCGCCATCGACACCAAACTCTTCGAAGCGCAGCAGGCCCGGCGCATCCTCGACCGGCTCGTCGGTTACAAGGCGTCGCCGATTCTGTGGAAGGTCGTGAAGAAGGGCCTGTCCGCCGGCCGGGTGCAGACGGTGGCCCTCCGGCTCATCGTCGAGCGCGAGCGCGACATCCGTGCGTTCAAGCCGCAGGAGTACTGGAGCATCGCCGCCGAACTGGAGAAGGGGGGCCAGCGGTTTGCCGCCAAGCTCCACGCCATCGGCGACAAGAAGGTCGAGGTCCATGATGGAACCACTGCGCAGGGCATCGTCGACGACGTCAAGCACGCCGCCGAGCAGTTAGGCCACGGGCTCGCGGCCGGTGCGCGCGGACCGTTAGGCGTCTTCCCGCTGACCGATGTGAAGCGTCGCGAGCGCCGGAAGAATCCTTCGGCGCCATTCACCACGTCCACCCTGCAGCAGGAAGCGGCCAAGAAGCTGGGCTTCGGCTCCAAGCGCACCATGCGTCTGGCGCAGGATCTCTACGAGGGCATCGAGCTGGGCAAGGAGGAAGGTGCGGTCGGTCTCATCACCTACATGCGCACGGACTCCACCCGCGTCGCTGAGAGCGCCGCGCTGCAGGCCCGCGACCTCGTCCGCCAGCTCTACGGGGAGCCGTACCTGGCGAGCGGTCCGCAGCTCTACGGCTCTGACAAAAAGACCGGCGGCAATGCGCAAGACGCGCACGAAGCGGTCCGGCCGTCGGAGCCGTCGCGCCATCCCGATCACGTGCGGCGCTTTCTCAAGGAGGATCAGTTCAAGCTGTATCAGCTCATCTGGCAGCGCTTCATGGCATCGCAGATGGCGCCCGCCATTTTCGACACCACCACGCTCGACTTCAGTTTCTCGGGCAACAAGGCCACCTACCTGTTCCGGGCCACCGGCAGTGTGGTCAAGTTCCCCGGGTTTCTCGCGCTCTACCGTGAGTCGCGCGAAGAGGGGGACGGCAAGGCGCTCGAGGACGAGCAGGCGCTCCCAATCGCCGCGGTCGGCGAGCGGATCCCGCTGCACGAGCTCGAGCCGCATCAGCACTTCACCGAGCCGCCGCCGCGCTTCTCCGAGGCCAGTCTCGTCAAGGAGCTGGAACGGCTGGGGATCGGCCGTCCGTCGACCTATGCCTCCATCATTTCCACCCTGGTCGATCGGCGATACACACTGCTGGAACAGCGTCGCTTTACGCCGACACCGTTAGGCGAGAGCGTGGAGCGCGTCATGGTCAAGCAGTTCCCCGACGTCTTCAACGTGGGCTTTACCTCCGAGATGGAAGGAGAGCTCGACAAGATCGAGGAGGGAGAGCTCAAGTGGCAGCGCGTCCTGAAGGACTTCTACGGCCCGTTCGGGAAATCGCTCGACAATGTCGACGTCACCGACCTGATCGCCGAAGCGCATGACGTGTCGGCATTGGAGAAGGAGACGTGCCCAAAGTGCGGCGGCAAGCTCGTGCCCAAGGGGGGCTTCTTCGGACCGTTTGTCGCGTGCGTGAATCACCCGAAGAACTGCGACTACACCCGACCGATCTCCGGCGAGAAAAAGCCGGCTGTGGTGACCGAG
>JBQTIW010000182.1:0-17458 GCA_052387735.1 Gemmatimonadaceae bacterium | reverse complement strand
ATCCGCTGAAGCGGCAGAACACGGCCGGGCGTCCGGCTTGGACGCCTTCGCCCTGGCGCGTGTAGAAGATCTCCTTGATCGAATACAAAGCAGCGGACTGGCTAAGCGGGTAAGGGGGTAAGGGGGTAAGCGGTAAGAACGGGCGGGTGCTGGGTGTGAAGCGTCGAGTGTCTAGGCCGGGGAGTAGCGCGTTGGGTCCGGTACTCCGGCTTCCGAAAAGCCCTTTCGCCGCAGGAGACACGCGTCGCAGTGACCGCATGCGGTTCCGTCCGGTGAAGGGTCGTAGCAACTGGTGGTGATCGAGTAGTCCACGCCTAACGAGATTCCGGTCTCGATGATCTGTCGCTTGCTGAGGGCGATGAGCGGCGTCCGCAGCGTCACTGGACGGGTGCCTTCCACTCCCGCCCTCGTCGCGAGGTTCGCCATTCGTTCGAAGGCGGCGATGTATTCCGGGCGGCAGTCGGGGTACCCGCTGTAATCCAGGGCATTCACTCCAATGAATATCGCGCCGGCACCAAGGACCTCGGCCCAGGCGAGGGCAAACGACAGAAAAATGGTGTTTCGCGCTGGCACGTATGTGGACGGAACGCCCACCTTGAGCTCGGAGACCGAGCGGTCCTTGGGGACCGCGAGGTCGCCTGTGAGCGCAGATCCGCCGAATACGCGCAGGTCGATGTCGGCCACGATATGCTGGGCCACGCCCAGGGCGAGAGCCGCCCGCCGAGCCGCTTCCACCTCTTGCGCGTGGCGCTGCCCGTAACGAAAGGTGAGCGCGTAGATCGCGTGCCCCTCGCTCCGAGCGATGGCGAGAAGCGTCGTGGAATCGAGGCCTCCGCTCAGCAATAATACGGCGGGGCTGGGAGTCGAGGACTCGGGGCGTGGCACGTGGCAACAGGGTATTGTCGTGGCAAAGGTAATCGGCTCAATGCTGTCAGGCTCGACAGTTGGTCTCGGCTCTCTCCCTTCGCGATTCCCTATCCGCCAACATGCGTCGTCTCCTGCTGATCGCCTCGAGCGTCGCGCTCAGTGCCTGCGCTCCCGCCACCCAGGTGTCTATGCCGTCGCGGCCGGTCACCGCACCCACGGATGGCCGCGGTGTGCTCGGCGCGATGCATGCGCGGTACGTCGGGAAGTTCTACACCTCGCTCAGCTTCTCGCAGAATACGACCAACATCAGTCAGTCGGGACGCGAGATCAAAGGCGTGTGGAACGAATACATCGTCGTGCCCGGCAAGCTCCGCATCGACTACCTCCCACTGTCCTCGCGAAGCGGCGTGCTCTACACTGGCGGCAGGGTCTACGTTTTCGCCGAGGGCAGAGCGCAGCCAGCGCAGGCGGGCTGGAATCCGCTGGCCATTCTAATCGCGGACGTGTATGCGCAGCCCGTGGACACGACCGTCGTTCAGCTCGACTCGTTAGGGTTCGACGTGTCGACGATTCGGGAGGACCGCTGGCAGACCCGGAAGGTTTGGGTCGTCGGCGCGCGGGTCGGCGACAGCACGTCGTCCCAGTTCTGGATCGACCACGACTCCCTGCTGGTTCGTCGCGTGATTCAGAAGGAAACGCGAGCCGGCCGGACGACCGTCACAGACATTCGGTTCTACCGGTATCAGGACGTCGGCGGATACCCGGTAGCGTTCGATGTGCACTTCTTCCGCGATGGGCGCCTCTACTTCAAGGAAGAATACTTCGACGTGAAGACCAACGTTCCGATCCCACCCGAGGTCTTCGATCCGGCGAAGTGGGCGGTGAGTCAGGTCAAACGGGCAAGCGGGTAAGAGCGCGCGCGTGATCGCAAAGCGGATGGGGCCCGCTCACCCGATCACCCGCTCATCGACCCGTTCACCCGTTCCCCTTCCCCAACCCTCCCACCAACTCCCGCAGCTGCACTGACCCCTGCAGCAGTTGCGTAGACGCGGAGCTCATCTGCTCGCATGCGGCGCTCTGCTCCTGCGTCGAGGCACTCACTTGCTGCGCGGCGGCGGCGTAACTCTCCGCGGTCTTGGCGACCGATTCCACGCTCCGGGCGGCGCTGGCGACAAACTGTGCATTGCCGCGTGCCTTGTCAGCGGCGGCACCGGCAGCGGTGCGGGTGCGGGCCGCTGCCAGGGTGATCGTATTCAGCGCGGAGTCCAGTTCGCGTGAGACCCCCTCGATCTCGGCCACCTGCGAGACTCCCGATTCCATCGCTCGCGTCGTCGACTCCACCCGGCTCGTCACGAGGCGCGTCAGCTGCGTGACGTCGTCGGCCGCGGCCTGCGCCTGCTCCGCCAGTTTGCGCACCTCGTCGGCGACGACGCCAAAACCGCGGCCCGCGGCGCCTGCCCGCGCGGCTTCGATCGCGGCGTTGAGCGCAAGCAGGTCGGTCTGCTCGGCAATTCGGCCCACCGAGGCCACGAGGCGGTTGATGTGATCCGCCGTACCCCGCAGACCCTGCACCTCGGCCGCCGCTTCGCCTACGGTGCCGCGGACGGTCACCAGGATGCCGAGCGACCGCTCGATTTCGGCGCGCTTGGCGCGCGCCGATGCCTCGATCTCACCGGCAAGGCCTCCCAGTTCATCGGTGCCGCGGAGCATCTGCTCGGCGTTGGTCTGGATCGCGCGCAGTGCCTCGTCCACGGCGCGCAACTGGCGCACCTGGCTGTCCGCGCCCGACGAGATGTCGCTCATCGAAGACGCCATCTGACTCGCCGACGCGGAAATCTGCTCGGACACGTTGGCAAGCTCGCGCGCCGAGCCTGACACATCGTCCGCCGTCATGGACGTCACGCTGACGACCCGCGCCAGCGACGTCGCCGCCCCGTTCAGCGCGTCGGCGAGGTCGCGGAACTCGAGCGGCAGGTCGTCATGGATCTGACTGGAAAAGTCGCCGCTGCTCAATGCCCGCGCCTGCGCCGCGAGGCGGCGCATCGGCCGGGCGATCCATCGGGCCGTGGTCACCGCCACAAGGAGACCTAACGCGGAAGCGACTCCCATGATGATGAGCACCCACAGTGTGCGCTGGTCGGATTCGCGGCGCAATGTGCGGGAGGCGGTCTCGACACTTCTCGCTTTGAGCGCATCGAGCGACTGCACGTCGCGCAGCAGGTCGGTGACCCCCTGTCGCGCGTCGGCCGCCTCGCGGGCCGCGTCACCACCGCGACCGAGGTCCGCCTTGCGGTGTGCCCGTGCGTAGCCGACTTCAACCGAGGAAAGCTGCTGGTCGATCGCCGCGATGAGCGCAATCTCTTCGCGCGACTGCCCTGGATGCAGCGTCATCTCCCGTTGCGTCCGGTGCGCCGCAGATCCGGCGCGCCGAAACTCCGCGGCCGACGCCGAGTCCCGCGCGATCAGGTAGCGGTCCGCGGCGGCCAGCTCCTGGGTGACCGCCGCCGACAGGCGGCTCGATAGCTGGGCGTCGACCTGAACGGAGGCAAGCGTTTCGCCGATCACGCTCGACATGCGGCCCACCGCCGCGCGTGCGGCAAATCCCGCGGCGCCGAACAACACGACGAGCACCCCAAAGCCAGTGAGCAGCCGCTGCTTCAGGCTGCGCAGGCGCATGCCGGTGACGGAGACCTCAGCTCCCACGGGTCGCCTCCACCCGCAACGCGCCGGCCACGACCCTCGTCATCACGAATCCCTTTCCGATCACGTCCCCCGACGGCGTGAACTGAATGGAGCCGGTGACGCCCTGGAAGGGCGCGCCCGGAAGGTGATCGCGCAACCAGTCTCGCACGCCGACGCGCGACGTCCCGGCCTCCTCGATCGCTCGCGCCAGCAGCCGCGTCGCGTCATACGCCAGCGCCGCGTTGCCATCAGGGACCTCGCCGTACCTGGCGCGGAACGCCTGCGTGAAGCGACGCACGTCGTCGCGGGGATCCTCCGTCGTGAACGGCGTGGCGATCACCACGCGCTCGGCGAGCGCGCCGGCGGAAACGACGCCCAGCCACCCGTCGCCTCCCATGAACGTGGTCCGGAACCCCTGCCGCTCTGCCTCCCGCAGCACGGCGATCCCGGACGACGAGGTCCCGGCCACGAACACCACGTCGGGGTGCTGCGATCGCGCCCAGCTCACGTTAGGCTCGATGTCGGACACGGAGTCCGAGGCGATGGGATCGATGCTCACGACTTCGCCCTGGAAGTGGCGAGTGAAGGCGTCTGACAGCCCGCGACCGTAGGAGTTGTTTTCATAAAGCACGGCGGCTCGCCGGAGGCCGAGTCGTCTGGCGTGCGCCGCCATGTCGCGGCCATTCACCGAATCGCTGGAAATGACGCGGAACACCCACGGGGACATTCCCGACAGCGACGGAGACGTCGCCGTACTCGAGATCGCCACGAGGCCCTGATCGTAGATGCGCGCGGCGGCTACCATCGTTCCGGACTCGATGTGTCCGACGACTCCGAGCACCGTGGCATCGGCGTAGAAGTCCGACGCGACACGAACCGCGTGCATCCCGTCGCTGCTGTCGTCCTGCGCTACGACGTCCAGCCGGCGGCCGCGCACGCCGCCCTGCGCGTTGATCTCTTCGAGCGCGAGGTCAATGCCTCGCTTGCTCATCACGCCGTAGAGTTCGCGCCAGTTCCCGGCGGCGCCGATGCGAATGGGCTCGGCCGACGTGCAGGCACACAACAACAGAGCCGCGCCGGGGATCATGCGCCGCAGGGTCGAACCGCGAGTATGGTCAGTCACGCAGTAGAGACGGTGCGTCGCAGGTCGGCGCAACCGTGTGACCTTTCTCACATCGCCCTGTCCGCTACCTCGGCACGACCCCCGGGCCAATCCGGTCACGATCGATCATTCTGGCCGGGTCCACACTCCAGGCGTCGAGGTGGGCCCACCATGCATCGGGACGCATCGGCGCGGTGCGAAAGCGGTCATTCAGACCGGAGAACGAGCGTAGCTCATAGAGCCAGATCGCGGGCGCATCGTCGGCGAGCAGCTGTCCCGCGCGCTCGTAGAGCGTCCTGGCCTCCGCGGCTCGCGTCGAGCGAACCGCACTGTCGATCACCGCATCGAACGCGGGGTTGTGATACGTGCCCCAGTTCGATCCCTGTCCCTGCTGGTTTGACGACCAGTACTGGCGAATCGCTGACGGTGCGGGGCTTCCGGTGTAGCCGAGCAGTGCGATGTCGAACTTCCCGGCTTCATTGTTGGCCATGAAGACGGCGTTCTCCGGATTGTCCACCTCGACACGAGCGCCGACACCCTTGAACAGGTTCATCATGACAATCGCCGCTCGGCTCCGCGCCGCGCTGGAGCTCGGTGCGCTCAATTTGAATGCGAGCTCGTTGCCATCCTTCTCCCGGATGCCATCGCCGTTCTGGTCGCGCCACCCGAGCGAGTCGAGCAACCGAGCGGCGCGGGCGACGTCGTAGGGCAGCAGGTCTGCCTTCAGCGCCAGCGCCGAGAGGTATGGTGACGACATCGGTGCGCCCAGCGAGTCGAGCACATTGCCCACGAGCGTGGCGCGATCGAGCGCCATCGACAGGGCGCGTCGCAGGCCGCGTTCGCCGAACAACCGATGCGGGCGCGACGGCGTCTTCGGGTCGCGGAGGTTGAAGACCGCGTTCGCGTAGAGGAATTCGGGACGCCGAATCAGGCGAATGCTGGAATCGGCGCCAACGGCGTGCAGCGCATCGCCTCGCAGGATCTCCACCATGTCCGCCTCACCCGCCAGCAGTTTGGCCACCTGAGTGGTCGGCTCGGCGACCGGCAGCCAGACAATGCGATCCAGCTTTGGCCGACCTTCCCAGTGCGAGGTGTCGGCCACGACTTCGACGCGCTCGCCAGGCTGCCACCGGGCAAACCGGAACTTGCCGCTTCCGACCGGTTGTCGGGCCGCCGGCGCCGCGGCGAGCGAGTCGAAGGGAATCGCGCTGTACACGTGCGCTGGGATCGGCGTCAGATTGTAGACCAGGTCGTAGAACTGTGTGGCAGTGCGGTGGCGATACCAGGTGACAAACGTGAGGGAGTCCCGCACCGTGATCGAGTCGATCGATGCAAGGGCCGGTGCCTTGTCCGCCGAAACTGCGGGCGCACGATAGGCCTTGAGCGTGTAGAGCACATCCGCCGCGCGGACGGGTGCGCCGTCGTGCCAGCGGGCCCGTGGGTCGATGTGGAACACGATGGACAGTGAATCCGCGGCCCACTCCCACTGGCTGGCCAGCGCCGCGGTGAAGCCTTCGTCACCGACCAGATTGAGGTCGTCCCCGATGCGTGCGATGGGGAGGAACAGCGCATCCGCCACCTGCCGTCCCACGGTCGAAGCGACCAACGGGGGGAGCAAGGCCTCGGCATCGGCTCCGGTCGCGATCAGGAGGGTACCACCGGACGCGTCGCGCGGCGGCCCGTCGCCGCACGCGGAAACCATCAGCATCGCTCCGGCCAGGCGCGTCAGACATACGTTCATGTGTCGGGGGCGGTAGCCTAACGTTAATTAAGCAGCAGGTTCCTGCTGACTCAGACAGTGCAGCGTTCCCAGGCCCCACACAAGGTCCAGGGCATGAATTCCCACAACCTCGCGATCGGGAAAACACGCCGCGAGACTGTTGAGCGCCACCCGGTCGTTCGGGTCGTTGAACGTCGGTACCATGACCAACTCGTTGGCGATGTAGAAGTTGGCGTACGACGCCGGCAGCCGCTGGCCTTCCATCATCACCGGCCGCGGATACGGGATCGTGACGATCCGCAGCCGCCGCCCCCCAAAGCTGCTGAGCCGCTCCAGGTTGTCCGCCGAGCGTCTGTGGTTCTCGTCGGTGGGATCAGGCTCGTAGGCAAGCACGACGGTATCCACGTTCACGAACCGGGCGATGTCATCGATGTGACCGTGTGTATCGTCACCCACACAACCCTCGCCAAGCCAAATCGTCTCGCGAACTCCGAGATAGGCGCTGAACAGCTCCTCGTACCCTAAACGCGTAAGGCCCGGATTCCGCTCCTGGACCGGCGAGAGCAGACACTCTTCGGTAACCATGATCAGCCCGGCGCCGTTGGTTTCGATCGCCCCGCCCTCCAGCACCACGCGCACTCCATTGTCGGGCCGCTTGGGTTCGACGCGCGGGTGACCGGTGATGGTTGCCACGGCCGGGCCGAGCTGCGCGTCGAGGGCGTAGTTGTCATACTTGGCCCAGGCATTGAACCGCCAGTTGGCCAACGCCGGCCTCCCCTGGGGGTCGAACACGACGGTCGGCATGGAATCGCGCAGCCAGCCACGGTCGTACGGGACAACGTGCAGGCGGTAGCCCGCCGGGTTGCAGTGGTGGGCGTCGAGCTTTGCCTGCGCGTCTGCCCGCACGTCCTCGCTGTGACAGAGGATCTCCACGCGCTCATGGCCATGCAGCACTCGCACGATCTCCGCGTACACCCACGGGATGGGCTCGAACTTCCCCGGCCAATCCGGCGCATGGTGCGGCCATGCGATCCACGTCGCCGCGTGGGGCTCCCACTCGGCGGGCATGCGATAGTTAGTCACCTAGTCAGCCCAGGTAGCGCGCGGTGAGACCGCCGTACGCGTCGACCCGCCGGTCGCGGAGGAACGGCCAGTGGCGCCGCGTTTCCTCGATCCGCGCGCGGTTGCAGCTCGCGACGAGGACCGCCGGATCGGTGCCGGCTTCGGCGAGGATCCGGCCGAAGGGGTCGTAGATCGTGGAATGACCGAAGAACTCCAAGCCGTTGGTCCCGGGCTCCGCCTCGAATCCGACCCGGTTGGGTGAGGCGACGAAGACGCCATTGGCGATGGCATGCGCGCGCTGGATCGTGCGCCACGCGGTGACCTGCGCCTCGCCGAACTCGGCCTTCTCAGCCGGATGCCATCCGATGGCGGTCGGATACAACAGAACCTCGGCGCCGAGCAACGTCGTGAGACGAGCGGCCTCAGGGTACCATTGGTCCCAGCAGATCAACACACCGACCATCGCATAACGAGTCCGGAAGACGCGAAAGCCGCTGGACTCCTTCACGACGCCGCGACCTCCCAGCAGACGCCCATCTGTTTCGCCGGGTGCGAAGTAGTACTTCTCCTCGAACATCGGGTCGTGCGGGATGTGCATCTTCCGGTACACCCCGAGCAGCGCGCCATCGGCGTCGATGACTGCCGCCGAGTTGCGATACAGCCCCGGCGCTTCCTTCTCGTAGATGGGCACGACGAGCACGATCGCCAGCTCCTTCGCCAGCCGCTGCATGCGCTCGATCGTGGGGCCGGGAATCGGTTCGGCGAGGTCGAACCACTCCAGGTTGAGCGACTTGCAGAAGTAGGGGGCGTTAAACAGCTCCTGCAGGCAGATGATCTGTGCCCCCCGCGCCTGTGCCTCCCGGATGCGTTCGACCACGCGTGCCTCGTTCGACGCGATGTCACGCGATGCTGCGGTCTCCTGCACGAGGCCGACCGAGAAGGTATTCGACATGTGGGACAAGGTAACGGGGGAGCGCAGAGCAGGGAGCGGGGAACAGGGTTGGACGCGAGCGTATGCACGCCCGCGTCATGCCTGCGCGGCATCTTGTTTGCGGCGGGTCCGCTCCCCGCTCCCCGCTCCGTCGACCACGGCGATCACAAGATCATTCACGTTCGTTCCTGTCGGTCCAGTACGGAACAAGGCACCGACACTGTCCAGCGCGTGATACGCGTTGTGCTGGTCGAGGTCACGCGCCGGATCGCGACCCGCCATGTGGACGCGCGTCCAGGTGGTGCCGTCCACAAGGGCACCGGCGGCATCCGTTGGTCCGTCGCGCCCATCGGTGCCGGCCGCCAACAGCACGGCACGTTCTCCGAGCGCTGCCTCGCGTAGCATATCCGCGGCGGCGAGCGCGAGTTCCTGGCAGCGGCCGCCGGAGCCGCCCGCGCCTCCACGCAGCGTGACCGTCGTCTCACCGCCAACGACGAGCACCCGCCGGCCGCCTAACGTGGCGGATTCCTGCCCGAGCTGCACACCCACGGCACGTCCGCAACGAGCGGCTTCGCCCTCGAGGTGGCCGTGTGCATCGATGAGGCCCAGGCCAAGACGCTGGACCTCGCGTCGCGCGGCGGCAACCGCGGTCGCGTTCTCCAGCAGAATGCGGGTCTCGACGTGCTGAAAGAGCGAATCGCCGGGTTTCGGCGTCTCGGGTTCGGCGCCACCGGCGACACGCGCGAGATATGCGCTCACGGATGGGGGAAGTGGCAGCCGCCATCGGGACACTACGTCTCGCACCTCAGCTACCGTCGCCGGATCACCCACACAGGGGCCGGATCCGATCGAGGGGAGATCGTTGCCCAGAACGTCCGATACAATGAGGCAGCGCACCCTTGCAGGAGCAAGCGCCAGCGCGAGTCGGCCACCGCCCCACTGCAGCACCCGTCGTCGGATCACGTTCATCTCGTTGATCCGCGCACCTGAACCCAGCAATGCGCCGAAGAGCGTCGCGATATCCTCCGGTGGAATCCCCGCCACCGGGTGCGCGATGAGGCTCGTCGTGCCCCCGGAGAGCAGGACAAGGACATCCGAACTGCGCTGGCCCGCCACGACGGTATCGACCATCGCCGCCGCCGCCGCGAACGATCGCTCGTCAGGCACCGGATGGGAGCCGGCCAAATGACGCAGCGGACCGAGAGGCGCCGGGGTGCCCGTATCCGAGACGACCAGCCCCACGCGGGGCGTGAGCTCACGAGCGCCGAGGGCTTGGAGCGCCCCCGCGGCCATCGCCGGTGCGCCCTTTCCGATCGCGATAATTGCCGGTGCCGCTTTGAAGTCGAACGCAGACACCGCCTCGCGAACTGCACCTCGCGGGTCCGCGGCATCCACCGCCGTGCGAAACAGATGCTCGAGGAGTTTCCGTGGGCTCACCACCTTGCTTGCCTCGCTCAGGGCCATAACGGCCGGAAATCAAAACGACCCGGCGTCGCCGGGTCGTTTCCTCGTTTCTGCTACGGCTTCGGTTCCGGGGGCGGAGAGATCTTGTCGATCGCTGCGCCCAGCTCCGTGTACGCCTCCGCGGAATTCTGCCGGAACGGTTGTGCCTTGTACACGATCTTGCCATCCGGACCGATCACGTACAGTGAACGGTTGTCCAGCTGCGTCTCCGCATTGTAGGCACCGTACTGTATGCCGACCTTTCCACCTGGGTCCGACGCGAATGCGATCGGGAAATCTGCGTCGCGAGCCCACGAGGCCAGCGTGGTATCGGGATCGACGCTGACCCCGATCACCACAACCTTGCGGCCGTTGTTGAAGAGCGTGGCGTACTGATCACGGTACGCCTCCATTTGGACCGTTCAACCACGGGTCCTCGCCTTGAAGAAAAAGGCGAGGACAACCGTGTTGCCACGGTAGCTCGAGAGTTTGATCTGGTCGCGGAGGAGCCCGTATCGGGTCGCTCCGCCTAGCGAGAAGTCGGGAGCTGCATCGCCGACCTTGGGCCCGGCTTCGGCCTGCTGCGCCAGGGTCGTCACGGGCGACCCGAGCGCGATCAGCGCCGCGCCGGCGGCCAGCTTCATGAACATGGGACTTCGCATCGAGTTGCTCCGGCAATGGTGAGCTGAAGATGGGGTGGGTCCGACGACCGGGCAATGGTCCTTCCTGCCCCCGCGGGGTGACAGCGAGGTGACCATGGTCATGGACAGCTCATCGGCTAAGTCCTTATTCCGCAACGAATGCATGTTCGGCACAGGGGGTGCCCCTTCAGACGGGTACTCGGAACTGGAGCTCAGATGAACATTCGTCGTCTTTCACTCGTGCTCGCTGCAGCAATGGCGTTGGCTGCGTGTGGCAAGGAACAGCCGGCGATCGATGAGGCGCTGCGGCAGGATCTGACGTTGGCTTCGCAGGCGTACATGCCGCAGCCATTCATGTCGCCGCTCGAGGCCGGCTACGGCTACGCACCGAATGGCTACTACCAGCCCGGCTATCCGCAGGCGCCGTATGGTTACCAGCGGGCCGTTGCTCGGAGCGCGCCGCGCATCGTTCGGGGCACTGCCCGGTCGTCCGCGGGAGTCGCGAGCGGCGGTGGTGAACGCGTGATCAAGCACACCAAGCGCGACGCCGCGATCGGTGCCGTGGCTGGCGCGGCGATCGGTGCGGTCACCAGTGGCAGGAAGGACCGACTGAAGGGCGCCGTACTCGGCGCAGCCGTGGGTGCCGTGTTAGGCGGTGTGGTAGGGAACAACGTGGACCTGAAGCGGGTGCCGCAGTAGAGGCAACGCAGTAGTGGCAAAGGGGGAAGACGTCAAACGGGTGAAACGCGCAAAACGGGTAAACGAAACGAGTCAACGGGCGAAAGCTCGAGAGGGTAAGCGGCCGCAACGTGCGACGCTTACCCTCTTCTGCTTGTCCTATTGCCGCTCATCCGCTCACGGGCTCGCCTTTACCCGCTTGCGCCTTACGCGTTTACCCGTTCGCCCTACTCACTCGCCTTCATTCGGTCCCTGGCGATTCTCTCTCCTTCGGGAATACGCCATACCGGAATGCCACTCCACCATGCATCGCCGCGCAGGCCGCTGAACTTGACGCGTTTGTGGGCGAGGGCGAAGGTCCGCGGTTCCCAGAGGAATACGGCCGGCGCATCAAGAACGATCGTCTCGTAGATCCGGCGATACAGAGCACGCGCGCGGTCTCTATTCGGTTCCTTCACGGCGAGCGCGATCAGCGAGTCCACCGTCGGGTTCGCGTACCAGCCATAGTTCGCCGACCGCTCGAGGTCCGATCCGCCCCAGACCTGACCGATCCCCGATGGCGTGGCATCCACGTGCCACACGTGGATGAACGCGTCGAACTTGCCCTGGGTCAGCCTGGGAAAGAGCGCTGCCGGTTCCGGTCCGTCGACGACCGCGTCGACCCCAACTTGCTTGAGCTGTTCCTGCACCACGACGGCCATCTGCCGGCGCGTCGCGCTGACGGACGGAACCAGCAGCGTGAAGCGCAGCGGCGATCCATTGCGCTCACGCACGCCGTCACCGTTGGCATCGCGCCAGCCTAACGAATCGAGCATCCGCCTCGCGCCGGCGACGTCGTGGGGAATCTGGGCGATCGTCGTGTCTCCGGCCCAGGATGATCGCTGGAAGGGACCGAACGAGAGCCGCGCCAGCGAATCGAGCGCGTTCCCGATCACCGCGTGACGGTCGATCGCCATAGCCAACGCGATCCGGAGACCCCGATCGCCGAACAACGGGTGCGGCTGGCGGCGGTCTGTGGTCGAGCGTGTGTTGAACAGCACGTAGCCGTGATCCGATGACGGGTACTCGACTGTGCGCACGGGGGCGTCCGCAGTCACGAGTGCCATCCCCTGGGGGCGCAGGAGTTCCACGAAATCCGCTTCGCCGGCCGTGACACTCTGGGCCGCGACGTTCAGATCCGCCATATAGCGAAAGAACACCCGGTCCATCCCGGCCCGACCGCGCGCGCGCCCGGCGGCCGCTGCGAGCGCAAGGCGGGCACCCCGTTCCCACTTCACGAACCGGTACGGCCCGGTCCCGCCCGGATGCTGCGCAAATTCCGACTCGGCCAGCTTGGCGCGATCGACGGTTGCGAGGAGATGCCTGGGAACGATCAGCAGGTTGGTCACCAGTTTGAAAAAACGCTCCGGGCTTCGCTCGGCGAAGTACACGCGTACCATCGTCGAATCGACCGCCACGAGCGAGTCAACGGACGGAAACGATGCGACGTGCGGCGAGGCTACCGAAGGATCCATGTACAGGTCGTAGCTGAATTTCACGTCAGCGGCCGTGACCGGGCGGCCGTCGTGAAAACGTGCCGTCGTGTCTAGCACGAAGTCGATGGAGGAGGAGTCCGCCGACCACAGCCAGCGGTCGGCGACGCGGGGGATGAAGCCGGCAACCCCCAGCCGGTTCGATTCAGGACCGAGAGCCGCTAAACCCTCGAACACCTGATCGACGACCTGCTTGGCCGGAAGCGTCTGCACGATCGGTGGCGCGAGGTGTTCCGGCTCTCCGGCGGCGGCGATCACCAACGTTCCACCGACAGCGCCAGCGGCGTCATCGGCGGAGCTCTCGCTGCCTCGGCAACCGACCACCGCCAACACGGCGGCAACTTGAAGTGCGGACCGAAGGCGAATCTGTGTCATCGTTATGTCCACGACAGGTGTGTTGTGCACAACGTCTCGGGAGCAACGACCCCGAGCACTATTTCCCTGAAGGACGATCGGCCGTGGCCGACGGAACGGCTCGCGATGCGATCTAGTGCCTTTTCGGATGTCCGGGCGTCTCTATGGTTGTCGCCACGCTGGCGGGCCGTGGCGGCCCATCCCTCCACCGTCTGAAACCCTCCGATCCTCCGTCGTGTCCTCGCAGCCACTGCATGAAGGACGGCCCTGGCCACCCATCCCCGGTGACCCGTTTGACGGGGTGTCAGCGATCCGCGGATTTCACGAGCTGTGCGACGAGGGACAGCGGCTGGAGCGCGAGGGACGCTGGGCTGAGGCGCGCCAGGAATACGAGCGGGCCCTGCGACGCATCGATCCCGGCTCCGGCGGCCCGACCGCGTCGACCGTCATCCGATGGATCGCGCGCACCTGGCAGGCCGAGGCCCAGTTCGATCACGCCATCGAGTGTCTGGAATCCGCGTACGCCGTCGCCGAGCTCGAAGGCGACGAGCGCGCGTTAGGGCACGCTCAGAATCTCCACGCGATCATCTGGTGGCGGCAGGGCCGTCTCGACACGGCGCGTACCCTGTATCTCGAGGCGCGCGAGCGCGCCGTGCGCTACGGCGATCCGTTGCTGGCTGCGATGACGGCGCAGAACCTCGGCGTCATTGCGTCGATCCGTGGCGAGCCTGACCAGGCCCTCCTCTACTACGAGAGCGCTCTGCGCGAGTATCGCCAGCTCGAGATGCATCGCGATGAGTGCATCGCGCTCAACAACCGCGGGATGCTCCAGACGCGACTGGGGCGTTGGGACGAGGCCCAGAAGTCGTATCAGAATGCCATCAACCTCGCCCACCGGTACGGATACGAGGACATTCGCAGCCAGCTGGAGGTGAATCTTGCGTCGCTGACCGTTGCCCGGGGGGATTACACGGCCGCGCAGATCGAAGTGACCCAAGCCCTTGCCGGGGCGAGAGCGCGCGATGACTTGAACGCCGTGGCCGAGGCCCTAAAGCTCGCCGGTATCATTGCCCGGTCGCGCAAGATGTTCGACGTCGCGGAGATGCATTTCCGCGACGCCGCGCGCATTGCCGAGACCCGGCAGAACATGCTGCTCCTCGCCGAGCTGCATCGCGAGGCTGCACTGCTCTATCGCTCGACCGGTCGCAATCGGGAACTGCTTCGCAGTCTCAACGCGGCGCACAAGCTGTTCGGAGAGCTCAAAGCTCGGCATGACCTTGCCGACATCGAGCGGCACACGCGCGACCTCGAGAGCGAGTTCATCGATGTGGCGCGCAAGTGGGGCGAATCGACGGAGAGCAAGGACCGCTACACGCAGGGCCACTGTGAGCGCGTCGCCGACGTGGCCTGTGCCCTCGCCAAGCGCGTGGGGTTCGACGACACTGCGATTTTCTGGTTCCGAATCGGCGCCCTGCTGCACGACGTCGGCAAACTGGACATTCCCGAGGAAGTGCTGAACAAACCGGGACGCCTGACCGCGGACGAGTGGGAAGTCATCAAGCGGCATCCCGTCGTCGGAGTGCAGCTCCTCTCGGACATCGAGTTTCCGTGGGACATCATTCCCATCGTCAGGTGGCATCACGAATACTGGGATGGCTCCGGGTATCCGGATGGGCTGGTGGCCGAGGAGATCCCGATGGTGGCGCGCATCGCCTGTCTCGCCGACGTCTACGACGCGCTGACCTCGGAACGCAGCTACAAAAAAGCGCTGTCGCATGCGCAGGCCATGGAGCTGATGCGGCGTGACGCGGGACGGCAGTTCGACCCGACACTCTTCCCGCTTTTCGAAGAGGTGATGACGAGTCGAGCCGCCGAGCGTGAGGCACCGCTCCAGGTCGAGCCCGCAGGGCCGACGGGCACGCGCGGAGACGCGGCGGTCAAGGACGAGCTCACCGGACTGCTGCTGCGCCGGGCCTTCGTCGAAGAGGCCAGCCAGCGGATCCGCGACCTTGGCGATACGCCAGGCGGACAGGTACTGACGCTCGCGGTCATCGACGTCGACTCCTTCAAGTCGGTCAATGACACGTTCGGCCACCTGCAGGGAGACGACGTGCTGCGTGCCGTGGCGCACGCCCTGGCCGACGGCGTGCGCGAGTTCGACGTCGCCGGCCGATATGCGGGCGACGAGTTCGTGCTCCTGCTGCGGGCCGCCCCGGGCGAAGCGGTACAGGTCGCGGAGCGCCTGCGCGAAACGGTATCGCGTCTGTCCATTCCGCTCCGTGGCAGCGAAGAAGGTGCGGTGAGTGTCTCGATTTCTCTCGGTCTCAGCGCGGCGCCGGAGCATGGAATGACGTTCGAGTCGCTGTTCGCTGCGGCGGACCGGGCGCTATACGACGCCAAGCGACGAGGCCGCAATCTCGTGGCGGTCGCGGGTGGCGACGTGATCGGCGGCAAACCTCGACTGGATCTCGAGCGCTTCGTCGGGCGCGCCGGCGAGATCGCAAGTCTCGTGTCGCATTTCGAGGCCGTGGTGCGGGGTGAACCGCGTGCGCTGGCAGTGGTCGGTGAAGCCGGCGTCGGCAAGACCACCCTGATCCGCCGGATCATGTCCGAAGTGCGATTGCGCACCGGCATCATGGTGTTTGGCCGGTCCCACGAGGCCGATGTCCGCCCGCCCTACGGACCGTGGATGGACGTCATCGCCGGCCTGCACGGCTTGGCGTTCATGCCGCAGCGAGCCTGGCCGGAGCTCGAGCGGCTCGTGCCGAAACTGCGCCTGCCTGACGAGCAGCCGTTGTCGAACGGGCCGGGAAGCAAGTATGCGCTGCTCGATGAGATCGTCGAGTTCCTGCGACTGGCCGCCGCGGAGCGCCCCCTCGTACTGGTCCTCGACGACATGCAGTGGGGCGACACGGCCTCGTGGGACGCGGTCGAGCATGTGGTCGGCCAACTCGAGCAGGAGCGTGTCCTCATCTGCCTGACGATCCGACGCGAAGACGCCGACCGGATCGAAAAGAGCCGTCAGCGCATTTCGCGCAACGAACACTATTACGAGCTGCAGGTCGGGCGTCTTCTTCCATCCGAAGTGCGTACCTGGGTCGTCGGGGCGCTGCACCAGTCCATCATCGAGGACGACCTTCCCGACGCGCTCTACCGCTTCACCGAAGGCAATCCACTGTTCGTGAAGCAGGTACTGCAGGCCCTGTTTGACGAAGGACTGCTCTGGCACAACGGCACGAGTTGGGAATGGCGCGACATCGACCGCATTGCCCTCCCCACCGCGATCGACGATCTGATGAACCGTCGCCTGACGCGTCTCTCCCCGACCGCGGCCCGCCTGCTGGCCGTCGCCGCCGTATTCGGCCGCAGCTTCGACCTCGACGACGTCGCGGCGGCAGCACGCGTCTCCGATGAGCAGTTGCTCGACGCGCTCGACGAGGGAATCTCCGCTGGGGTCATCGAACCCTCGGCTCCGGGAGATGCCAGTCAGTACTGCTTTGTGCACGGGCTGCTCGGCGATTCGCTGACGCGCGCGCTCAATCCGCGCCGGTTGCAGCTTACCAAACTGCGGGTTGCTGAAACGCTGGAGCAGCGCCGTCCCCACGCGCTGTCGGAGATCGCGACGCTGTACGACCTGGGCGGCGACGCCGAGCGCGCCCATCGTTTCGCCCTGATGGCGGGCGAACGCGCCGCGGCCGTCTACGCGCTCGACGACGCCATGCAGGCGCTGCGCATCGGCGTGCGACGAGCCACCACCGACGCCGGTCGTCTCGAGGCCAAGCGACAACTCCTGCGCATCACACAGCTCGCCGGTCGCTATGCCGAGGCCGAGGCGCTCTGTGTGGAGCTCCTCGACGAAGCCCGGGCAGTGCACGCCGACGACCTTCGCATCGCCGCCGAACGCACACGAATCGAAGAGCGCGCACTTCGCGGCGAGACGCCGGTCGCGACGTTGCAGGGGTTGGAACGGCTGCTGGACGAGGCCCGCGAGCAGCAGCTGACCAAGGAGGAGGTCCTGTTGCTGACGATGATCTCCGACCTTCACGCACGCGAAGGCGGCTGGGCGGAGGCGCAGCGCCTGGCGCGCGAGGCACTGGATGCGGCCGCGCACCTGGCCGATATCGAGCTGCGATCCGACACGACGATCCGGCTGGGCACCGCACTGCTCAACACCACGCCCGATGCCGCTCTCGCGCTCTTCAATACGGCGGCGGCGATGTACGCGTCGTCAGGCAACCGTTTCGGACAGACACGATGTCTCGTCAACTCCGGGATTGCCTACCAGCGCCTGGGGCTGAGCGCCGAGGCGGAGCTCGTCTACCGCGAGGCGATCGAGATGGCCGACCGGGCACACATCATCGATCTCGCCGGACTCGCCGCACTCAACCTGGGTGTGCTCCTCACGCGCGCGGGCCGGTACGAGGCGGCGGACGAGCAATTCCAGCG
>JBQTIW010000181.1:0-45932 GCA_052387735.1 Gemmatimonadaceae bacterium | reverse complement strand
ATGTGGAAGAGAGAACAGATGATGGACAACAGAGAATCGTCTGGCGAGAGAAGGAGAGTCTGGCGAGGGGAGGGATGCGAAAGCGTACGGATCACGGATGGTACGCGAACGCCCCCATTCTCCATTCCAATCTCCATTCTCTATTCTCCATTCTCCATTCTCCATTCGCTGCTTCCCAATCCCACTCCCCAGGAGTCGTGGACTACCGCCAGCGCCTCGAAGTAGAGACTCCCGAGCACGTGATGCTCGATTACGAGATTGCCGGATTGGGCAGCCGTACGCTCGCGGCGCTCGTGGACTCGGGCATTCTGCTCGCCACGACGATCGCCATGGTACTGCTTGGGTTGTGGACCCAATCACGCTTTCCCGGCTTTCCCGTGTTGGCCATCTTCGTGCTGCTGCAGTTCGCCGTTGTCTGGGGGTACTTCGCCCTGTTCGAAGGCCTTCGCGACGGGCAGACCCCGGGGAAGAAGCTGCTGGGGATTCGCGTCATCCAGGAGACGGGCCATGGCATCACGATGCGGGAGGCGACGATCCGCAATCTGCTGCGGATCGCCGACTTCCTGCCGCCACCGTATCTCCTCGGTGCGGTCGTCGTGGCGTTGCATCCCAAGGCGCGACGCCTCGGTGACCTGGCGGCAGGGACGGTGGTCGTGCGAGACCGACCGGTGGAAGCAGGCGTGGGCATGTCCCGCGACGACGACGAGCTCGAGGCCGCCGGTGCCCCGCTGCTCGGCGACCAGGAGTTTCAGGTCCTTCGGGAGTTTACGGCGCGTGCCCCGGCGCTGGACGCCGAGGTCCGGGCGCGCCTAACGAGCTCTCTCGCGTCGCGATTCAGCGCGCGGGTTCCCGCGCGTCATCAGGGCGATGACGAGTTTCTCCAGCAGCTGCTCCGCGACGAGACCGCACGGCGCCGTGGACGCTTCGCCATTCGCGCGGCGCGCGGCCCAGGCGCCGGGCGCGGCACGGCAAACGCGGCGGCCGCCCAGCGACTCGTCGCGCGCAAGGATGCCCGCTGGCGCGAGTTCGAGGCGCTCGCCGGTCGCGCGGCCCGCCAGGGCCTCAATGCGTTAGGTGGCGCGGAGTTGCCTGATTTCGCCGCCCGCTATCGCGAGATCGCATCGGACCTCGCCCGGATGCGCTCCTACGGCGCCGACGCCACGGTCCGATCGCGTCTCGAGCGCGTCGTCGCCACGGGACACAATCTGCTCTATCGCGGCGACCGTCGCTCTCTGGCCGACCTGTGGCACTTCATCGTCCGCGGTGCGCCGTCTGCCGTGAGCGAAGCCCGGGCGTTTGTGCTCGTCGCCTTTCTCGCCTTCGCCGTGCCCGCGGCTGCGGGATACGCCACCTTCCGCGCGCGCCCGGGCCTCGCCGAGGAAGCGCTCCCTTCCGTCCTGCTCGAACGCGCCGAGGAAGGACTGGAGCGGAAGCGCGAAGGGCGCGGGTACGCCGACGCGCGGGCCGGCGAGCGTCCTCATATCGCCTCAGCGATCATCACCAATAATGTCGGCGTGGCCTTCGTCTGCTTCGCCGGCGGGATCTTCCTCGCCATCGGCTCCCTGCTCTCGCTCGCGTTCAACGGACTGCTGTTAGGCGCGGTCTCCGGCCACTACCACAATGTCGGCCTGCTGGACTACCTCTGGACCTTCGTCGCGGGACATGGAGTGCTGGAGCTGTTCGCCATCTGGTGCGCCGGCGCCGCCGGTCTGCTCATCGGCACCGCGATGGTGCGACCGGGAGCTTACAGCCGGAAGGATGCGCTGGTGATTCGGGGACGGCTCGCCATCCGGCTGGTCGGCTTCGCCACGATTCTCCTCCTGATTGCAGGATTGATCGAGGGCTTCGTGTCGACGAGCACCGCAGGGGCGCCGATCAAGGTTTCGGTGAGCGTTGCAAGTGCTGTGTTCCTGGCCTGGTACCTGTGGATCGGGAGAGGCGCAGAACGGAGAGCGGCGAGCGGAAGTACCGTGTAGCTCCTCGCCGCTCTCCGTTCTTCGATCCCATTACCTGATTCCGGCTCCGACCGCCGGGCTCGCGTTCCCCCATGGCATCGGCGGCAGCTTTCGCTGGCGCGGCCACTCCTCGTCGAGCGTGTTCGCGTCGTAGAGTCGGCCGTTCGCCATCACCTTGGCGAGCGAGTTCGTGTTGCGGATGTCCGCCAGTGGATCACGATCGAGCACCAGGAGGTCGGCCATCTTCCCTGCTTCGAGCGAGCCGACGTCCTTGTCCATCCCGATCCCCTCCGCACCGAGGATCGTCGCGACTCGTAAGGCATCGTGATTGGAGAGTCCACCGCTCTGCAGCATCCAGATCTCCCAGTGCATGCCAAGTCCCTGCAGCTGCCCATGGCTGCCGGCGCCAATGCGACCACCGCGCGCGACCGTCTTCGCTACGTCCTGGGCATGCTGGAAGAACGCGTACTCTTCCTTGAGGAACCACCCGCCGGGACCGGGGCTGCCGCCGGCCCCCTGACCGCGACGCCGGATCTTCCCGTCAAAGTCCACGGGATGCGTGAAGCGACGCAACTTCAGGTCGCTCACCAGGTTTTCGTTCGTGTAGTAGTAGTTCTCACCGAACGGACCGCCGTATGAAACGATCAACGTGGGCGAGTTCGTGACCTGGGTCCCCTTGTACCATTCGTAGACGTCATCGTACTTCGGCGTGATCGGGATCGTGTGCTCGATGCCGGGATACCCATCGATCCCGTGCGTCATGTCGATCTTGTGATCGAGCCCGCCCTCGGTGGTCGGCATGATGCCGAGCTCCTTCGCCGCCATGATGACCCACTGCCGCTGCTGTCGATTGCCCGTCATGTACATCTTGAGCGTGCCCGTCCTGTAGTAGTCGGCGTACTTCTTCAGGATCTGCTTGGCGTGGTCGGCGTCGCGCACCATGTCGCCGATGAAGACGCCGGGGCCCGTCGTGTAGATGCGCGGTCCCACCATGTCGCCCGTCTCCACCCGGTCACCATACGTGAGGAAGTCGGTGACCGCCGTCTGCGGGTCGCGTGTGGTCGTGGTGCCGTAGGCGAGCGTCGCGAGATACTGCCAGGTCTGCGTGTTGTGGATCTGTGGCGTGAGCCACTGCGGGTGATAGTGCGTGTCGACGAATCCGGGCATGATCGTTTTGCCCGTGACGTCGACTTCACGGGCACCGGCCGGGATCTGCACGCTGCCGCGCGGACCGATCGCGACGATGCGATTGTCCCGCACGACGATGTCCGCGTTGTCGATGACTTCCGGCCCCTTCATCGTGATGGCGCGACCGCCACGCAGGACGGCAACTCCACGCGGCACGTCACGAGTCGCCGTCACGGCAATGCGCGTTTCGGCTGGCTTGTAGCCCGGCTTGTCCTTCTTGGTCGAATCGGGCTTGGCAGCAGTGGAGTCCTTCTTCGTGGAATCGGGTTTGATCGCGGCCTTGGCACGCGCATCGGCCTTGAGCGAGTCCTCCACGACCTTGGCACGATCGAGGTCGTACGTCCACAGGGCGTTGCCTAACGCCCACATCACCCGGCGCCCGTCACTGCTCCAGGTCGGAAACTCACCGCCGATCTCGTTGAGCTTCTTCACCGGCAGCGCGGCGTTGGCCGGCGCGGCGACCGAAACGGTCGGCGGCGTGGCGCCGACCTGCGGCACCGTGATCGTGTAGAAGTCCATTCCCACCATGGCCAGCGCCTGGTCGCCCTGTGGCGCCATCATCACCAGCGCGGCCGGCGGCGGCTGTGGCGGCGTCGGCTCGGTGGGATCGTCGCCTGCGTGCGGGTAGTTCTCGTCTCCAAACATCGGCCGCGCGGCCCTCCCACCCAGCATGCTGCGCGACACGTTGCGGACCATTTGCCCATCGAGCGTGAGCTGCGCGCCGACGCCTGGTGGCAGTGGTCCCGTCACCTTGAGATGCGACCTGATGTCCGTGCCGTCCCAGCGGAACGAGATCAGGCCATCGCGCCCGCTGTAGGCGAAGATGCGGCTGGCGTCGCTCGTGAAATGCGCGTTGCCAATGCCGCCGGACGGCATGATGAGCGTGATCGCACCACCCGTCGCCGGCACCCACACGAGATCGGCAGCGGCCGGTCCCCAGAATGCGGCTCCGGCGTCCCGCACCTCGCGCGCGGCGGCACGCGTGGCCACGATCCGGTCACCGTTAGGCGACCAGGCGAGGTCGACATACAGCCCGCGCCCCATGGTCAGCGTCTGCGTCGTCCACGCCCGCCTGGCCGCGTCCCAGGTCGCGCGCACGATGTCACCGCCCTGCGCATCGCTCCACGTGGTCCACGCCAGGGACTTGCCATCCGCCGACCATGCCGGACCAAACTCTCCAACGTCGGCGGTGGTAACCCGCTTCGGCGTTCCGTTCGGCCAGTCCATCACGTACACACGATCGAGCGCCGAGAAGGCGAGCCGTGTTCCGTCCGGCGCGAGCGCGATGTCGCGGATCTGCTTCGCGGTCAAGGTCGTCGCGGTGTCCACACGATACGTGAACCTGACCTCGGGCCCCAGCTCGAGGTCGACCTTGGCGGTGAATGGAATCTTCGTCGGCGCCGTCCTGTCCACCGGCACCCGCCAGATTTCGCCGCCGTAGGTCACCACGATCGCTCGGGAATCGGGTGTGAACGAATACCCGGGATAGGCATCGAGTGGTGCCCGCGACTCGGTCTCGTCACGCTGCACGGGATACGCGAGCCAGTCTTCTTCCTGCGTCTCCAGGTTGCGCAGCCGGAGCCCGGTTCTGATCTCGTGCCGCGTGGCGTACACCAACCACTTCCCGTCGGCGGACAGCGCCGGCCGGAAGGCGGAGCCGAGGCGCGTGGACATCTGGGCCGTCTTGCCGGTCTCGCGATCGTAGACACCGAGCTGGTACTGCGGTCCCAGCGCATTGTACGACCAGTCGCCCACACGCTGGGCGAACCAGACGTACCGCGGATCCTTGCCGAACGCGGCGCCCGTCATCTTGACCTGCGCGGGCGGCGCACCTAACGCGATGCCGTTCCCGCCGTCGACGTGGTACATCCACAGCTTGGCGGCGCCGAACAACCCCGCCGCGCGCGACGTGATCACGTACTTGCCGTCCGGTGTGAATTCCGGCGACACGAACTCGGCGGTCGTGCCCTTGGTCAGCTGCGTCGTGTCTTTACCGTCGAGCGACAGGATCCAGAGGTTGTCCGAACCCGAGCGATCGGAGACGAACACGACGCGCTTGCCGTCCGGGGAGAACCGCGGCTGCACGTCGTACGCCATCCCGCTCGTGAGACGCGTGGCCGTGCCGCCGCCGATCGGCAGCGTGTACAGGTCGCCTAACAAGTCGAAGACGATGGTCCGACCGTCGGGAGAGACGTCGAGGGAGATCCATGTACCGGTCGACGTCGTGAACGAATGTGTCCGCGCGGTCTTGAGCGGCAACGTCGTCGCCGCAGCCGGTGTCGCCGGGGCCTGAGCCGGTGCCTGCGCCGGTACGAGCCAGAGGCCCGCTGCCACCGCGGCGACGATAGGAGGAAGTGCTCGCATGGTTCCGGGGGAAAAGGTCCAACTCGCGACCGCCAATCGGTCGCGCAGCGAGGAAATTACGGACCTCCCCAGCCCGCCGATATGTCCGGGTTACGAAGACGTAGCCGGGCTGTGACAGAGCGCCCCTAATAACTGGCTGCGGCGTCGTGCGTCGCTCCTGCCTTCCCCTCCCTCCCTGAGGAACCACGTCGTGCAACTGCGCCATTCCCTCGTCGCGTCCGCGCTTGCTGCCGTGCTCGCTGGATGCTCCGACGCGTCGCGCGCTCCGTTGGCTCCCTCCGCCACACTGGATGTCTCGCCGACGTCGACGGCAGTCGTCACCACGAATGCCGACAACGGGCCTGGCACCTTCCGCCAGGCGGTGTTGGATGCCAACACGAACCCTTCGATCGACGAGATTCTGTTTGTGCCGGGAGTCGGAACGGTCGCGCTTCAGTCAGCGATCACGTCGCGCGCGTCGTCGAAACCGCTGTGGGTCACCTGGACGCGAGTTTGGTCATGATGGCGCGATCAGCGCCCCGGGTGGTCGACCTCACACAGTGATCAACCTGTCTCCCGGAGCCGGCGGGCGGGAGACACCGGTTGGCGGCTCAGCGGCCTCGGGCGACTACTCATTCCGCAGCGCGACCATCGGATGGATGTTCGCCGCCCGCCGCGCCGGGAGCCAGCTCGCCAGCAGGGCGATGCTCCCGAGCAAGCCAGCAGCCCCCAGGTAGGTCATCACGTCGGTCGTTGCGTCACCGATGAGGAACGCCGTGAGCAGACGCGACGCGGCCCATCCGGCAGGGAGTCCCAATGCCACGCCACATGCCACCAGGATCGCTCCCTGTCGGAGCACCATGCGGACGACGTCTGTGCGGCGCGCACCAAGAGCGACGCGAACACCGATCTCGCGCACACGCGAGGCGACCGAGTAGGCGATGACACCGTAGAGTCCAACTGCCGCGAGCAGCAGCGCCACCGCGCCGAAGAGCGATAGCACGGCGCCGGCGAGGCGCTGTGGCGTGAGCGAAACGCCGATCTGTTCCTCCATGGTGCGCACGTTGGTCACCAGCCAGTCCGGCGCCACCGCCGTCACCTCGCGGCGGACCGCGTCGCGCAGTGTCCGTGGCGGAACCGACGTCCGCACGTGAAACACGGTCCCCGACGGATCCTGGAGCGCGGGAATGAAGACGTACGGGCGCGTCGCCTCGGTCAGCGACAGATACTTGCCGTCGCGGGCAATCCCGACGATCTCCAACCAGGGGCCCTCCGGGCCTCCCGCCGAGATGCGCTTGCCTAACGCATCCTGACCGGGCCAGAAACGGTTGGCGAAGGTTTCGTTCACGATGGCGACTCGCGGCGCGCCCGGACGATCGGCGTCCGTGATCCCTCGCCCGCGCACCAGCGCGATGCGCATGGTTTCGAGATACGACGGCCCTACCTGGTTGTAATGGTACTCCATGTCCTCGCCGGGAGCGGGCCGGTAGCCGTCGATGGTGAAGTGACGGCGCGAGAAACCGAGTCCCAGCGGCGCCAGCATGCCCCAGGACACGCTGGTGACACCCGGCACGCCGGCGATCTGCCGCTGGATGCGTTCGCCCACCTCGGCAGACTTCACCGCTACCCGCACATCGGGACGCACCTCGGCATCGAACAACAGCATCTGATCAGTGGCAAATCCCGGATCGATCATCCCCGCAGCGCGGAGACTCCTCAGGAAGAAGAGCGCGGTCACGAGCAGGAGGAGCGACACCGCGACCTGGCCCACCACCAGCGCGCTTTGCAGCGATATACGGCGACCGCTGACGCTGGCGACGGCGCCATCGCCTTTCAGCATCCCGGTCACCTCGGCGCGGCTCGCGCGCAGCGCCGGGGCAATGCCGAACACGAGCCCCGTCACGATCGCTGCGACGAGGGTGAAGGTCAGCACACGCGCGTCGAGCCCCAGGTCGAACGCCACGCGAACCGGCAGCGGGGGTTCGAACGTCAGGAGGGCCCGGGTGGCGGCGACGGTGAGGAGGATCCCGGCGCTCGCGCCGGCGACCGCGACCAGCGCGCTTTCGGTGAGGAGCTGCCGGAGCACCCGGGGGCGGGATGCACCTAACGAGAGACGCACCCCCATCTCGCGTGAGCGCCGGGTGGCGCGGGCGAGCATCAGGCTGGCCACGTTGGCGCAGCAGACCAGGAGTACGAGCGCCACCGTCCCCATCAGCAGTGCCACGAAACCCAGCACGGGCCCCCGGATCTGCGGAGGAACGCGTGACTCCCGCTCCGCGACCAGTGTGATCTTGCGGCCCGATCGCGAGACGTCGATCCACGCGTCGGGATAGGCGGTGGCGAGGCTGCTGGCGAGTGTCGTCATCGCCGCCTGCGCCTGGTCGATGCTGACCCCCGGCGCGAGTCGCGCGATGATCATGGAGCCGCGGTTGCCACGGTTCGTGAGGTCGTCGTCGCCGGCACCCACCAGCGACCCCGCCGTGACGGGCACCCAGACCTCCACGACCAGTCCACGGATGGACCCGCTGTAGCCGGGAGGCGCCACTCCAATGACCGTGAACGTCCTCCCGTTCAATCGAACCGTTTGACCGACAACCGATGGACTGCCGCCGTACCGCTCCTGCCAGAGGTCGTGACCGATCACGGCCACGCCGACCGGCACCCCGCTGCGCCCTTCCTCCGGCAGGAAGAAGCGCCCATGCGCGGGCTCGACGCCAAGCACCTGGAAGTACTCGGCCGACACCAGCTCCATGCCGGTTCGCTGCAGGTCCTCGCCCTCGCCCACGGCAATCGGACGCGGCGAAAACGCGGTGACGCCCGCGAAGACCCGCGTGTGCTTGCGGAACTCCTCGAAGTCCGGATAGGACGAGGTCCCATGCGGGGGACCGCTGTAGTCGCTCGTGAACAGCGCGACGAGCTGCTCCGGCGCCCGCACGTGCGCGGGTGGCCGCAGCAGGATCGCGTTGACGAGGGAGAAGATGGTCGTGTTGCCGCCGATGCCGACGGCCAGCGTCAGGACGGCGGCCAGCGTGAAGCCGGGGCTGCGACGCAGCGAGCGGAATCCATACTGGATGTCGCGAAGGAAGGTGTCGACGAAGTACTCCCAGCCACCGGCCCGTGCGTCTTCCTTGAAACGCTGCACACCCCCCACGGCGACGCGCGCGGCCCGCAGCGCCGCGTCCCGCGACATCCCGGCGCGCATGTGTTCTCGCGCCGCCATGGTTACATAGTGGCTGACCTCGTCATCGAGGTCACGCTCGAATTGCTTCCCGAGAAGGCGGCGCAGCCCCGCCACGATCGATGACACGAGCGACATGTCGTCCTCCTCACGCCTGCAGCAACCGCGCGATAGCGGCGCTGCGGCGCTGCCAGTCTTTGGTCTCGCTCTGCAACAGCTTGCGGCCTTTTGCTGTGAGGAGATAGTACTTTGCCCGGCGGTTGTTCTCCGTCTCGCGCCATTCCGAGGCGATCATGCCCTCGCGCTCGAGCCGCCGAAACGCCAGCAGCAACGATCCGGGGTTGACCCGAAAAACGTCCCGCGAGATCTGCTCGATCCGTCGTGTGACGCCGAAGCCATGCATGGGCTCGAGACTCAGGGTCTTGAGGATGAGCATGTCCAGCGTCCCCTGGATCACATCGGTGGATTCGTGGGGCATCTGCTCGGCACCTGGGGGGTTGGTCCTGGGGTCCAAGATGAGCGGATTCCTCTTGGCTGGCAAGAGGGACGGGCGCGGGCGTCACGCGGGCCGGGATTGGGGACGACGGATTGGGGGTTGGGGATCGGGGATTGGAAGTCCCGAATCCCTACGGCACCACCTTCGGCCGCGGTTCGATCCGCACGATCCACAGGCCGTTGAAGAAGTCGTTCACGTAGGCGAGGCCGTCCTTCGGATTTACCACGACACCCCACGTCTGGGCGTGGTTCTTCGTGTTGCCGTCCATGTCGGCGGTGTACACGTGGGCGACTTGCCGGCCCTGAGCCATCAGATCGCCGCGCAACTCGCCGGAAATGTCGAACACGTGAAAGCCGCCTTCGTACGCGCCAAAGTACAGGGTGTCACCCACGACCCACACGTTGTGTACGCCCCCGTATTCCGGTTTATACCACGCCACTGGCTTCGGCCTGGTGATGTCACTGACATCCAGTACCTGGAGATTGCCATACATCCGGCTGGCCGCCGCGTCTTTCGCTCCCTTCACCGGGTTGGCAGGATAGACCTCGTCCGCGATGAACACGTAGTTCTTGTGGCGCCAGGCGGTATGCGTTCCACGTCCGTGTCCCGCCCCGGACTCGATCTCCACGTCCCGGTACATCTCGTTGAGGTCGTACTTGTACTGAGACACCAACACGGGATTGCTGGGGCTGCCGCCGCGGATTCCGTTGCCGATGTCGAGGATCTGCAAGCCGTCGTTCCACCAGCTGCCGTACAGCAGCCCATCGCGGACGTCCACGTCGTGGAGATACCGGCCGGCATCGGCACGAGCCGTCTTCCACACCGCGACCTGCGTCGGCTTGCGCGGATCGTTGATGTCGATCACGTGCACCGCACCGGTGCCGTCGTTGGTCAGATAGATGTGCGTTCCATACTTCGGCTGCGTATAGACAAATGCCGAGTGAACGCCGGCGGTCACGCCCTCGGTGAACTCGCTGATCACCCTGGGGTGCAGTGGATCATCGAGCGAGGCGATCACGATGCCGTTCTTGCGGTCGGCCGCCCCTTCGCGAGTCGCGACGAGGATCTTGCCGTCCTCCGACGTCATGATGTCGTTCACGAGCCGCGTGTTCATCACGACCGAGTCGACGATCGTCGGCTTCGCGGGATTGGTGATGTCGATCGTCCAGAAGCGATCGCCGCCACCGTGCGCCCCGAGGTACGCCACTCTCCCATTCGGGTGAATCCAGACTTCGGCGGTGCTGAACTGCGTACGCGGGAGCCGGCCGACGATGCTGACCGGACGGCGCACGTCGCGATCCTCGACCGTGACGACCGCCTGGGCCGAGCGATTGCCGAGATTGGCGTTGATCACGTAGCGACCCGGCTGATATGCGACGAAGGCACCATCCGGCTCGATCAGACCGTCGCCGCCTGTCATCGTCCACGACGGCAGCACGCCGGCGACGTTTCGCCCGCGAGCGTCCTTGGCCACCGGCGCGACGCGGACCACGTCGCCGGTACGCACACGCGTGCTGGCCGGCTGCAGCTCAAAGCTCGCGACGGTATTGGGCTCGACCGTCACCGGCATCGTGCTCTTCGCCGATCCCGTGCCCACGGTCACTGACGCCCGGCCCGCACCAACCGCGGTGAGCATACCGTCCGCGGAGACGCGGACCACGTTAGGCGCGGAGCTCGTCCAGGTGAAGGTGTCCTTCCGACGTTCGTCGCCCGCGCGTGAATACGCCTTTGCGACGAGGAGGACGCGCTGGCCGGCGAGGAGCCTGGTCACCGCAGGTGAGACGTCGATGCGAGTGGCGGGTCCCGGAACGAGTCGAACCTCGATCCGCTCGACCTTGGGTCGCTCACCGGGAATGAGCACGACGACGCTGACCGGAATGACCCCGGTCGATCCGGCGATCAAGACGCCCGTCGAATCGATCTCGCCGCCCTCCCCGCCAACCGCGGCAAAACGCACCCGCGCATTCGGCACCTGGTTGCCCGCGGCATCGAGCACCTGGGCGGAAAAGCGAACCGTATCGCCGGCAGCAACTTCGCGGACGGTCGGTGTGATGACGATCCTGGCGGCGGTGCTGCCCTGCGACCAGGTGATCGAGGGCGCAAGGACGAGCGCTCCGGTGAGAACGAGCTTGTGCATCGATGTCGGGGATGAGCGTGGCACTGACGCGCGTAGCGCGTGCGGACGCGGTAAACTAGGGGGCCAGGCGGCTGAAGTCTCCGCCTGAAGTACCCCGCGCTGACGGCGCCGATCCGCTGATGCTTCCCCTCGCCCCAGGCTCCATGACCACTGCGACATCCGTCTCGATCATCCGATCGCTCTTCGCACACGCCGCGTGGGCCAACAGCACCGTGATTTCGGGGATCCGGTCGACACCCGGGTCGGACGCGCATGCGCTGGAGCAGCTCGCGCACGTCCTCGCCGCGGAGCGCGTGTGGCTCACGAGGATCCTTGGGCAACCACAGACCATCGCGGTGTGGCCCGCGTTGTCGGTGGACCAGTGTGAGGCTCTCGCGCGCGAGAATGAACGCAGTTTTGCGTCGCTGATCGACGATGCGACAGAGACTTCCCTCGAGCGTGACGTCACCTACACCAACAGCGCCGGTCGTACCTTCACCAATCGGATGCTGGACATTCTGCTGCACGTGGCGATGCACGGGGCATATCACCGCGGGATGACATCCATCCTGACACGACGCAGTGGGGGAACGCCTGCGCCAACGGACTTCATTGCATTCTTGCGCGGCGCACCGACGGCGACGCGGGCGGATGCGGAGGGAGCGCGCTAGCTCGCTTCCGGCCGGAGCACCGGCGATCTTCTCCCCATGTCCTGGACGCGTCTTTCGCTCCAACTCACTGGCCGCGCGCTGATCCACCCATCGCTGGCGCGTGACCTCCTCCGCGTCGCCTGGCGTTTTCGTGACCGGCGGTGGTACGCGCGCTTTCCATTCCTTCCCCTTCCCGAGCGGGAGTACGTCCGGTGGCGCATGCACACCGCGTACGGAAGCCACGAAGCCGTGCCCCCGGTCGAGGACCTCGTGCGGTACGCACGCTGGGCGGGCCGCCGGCCGTGAACGGGTCCTCAGCCGTGCGGGTCAAGGCCGCGGCGTATGCGCTTGGCTTCGATCTCGTCGGCATCACGCGGCTGGGGCCGTCGGAGACGGCGCCGGCGTTTCGCGCCTGGCTCGATCGCGGCTACGCCGGCACGATGGGATACCTCGTACGCGGTGCCGACAAACGGGATGATACGCGCCACGTATTCGACGGTGCGGTCAGCGCGATCGTCGTGGCCATGAACTACGGCGGCACGCGGCCGTCGGGGCCGATTGCTCGCTATGCGCGCGGGCGGGACTATCACGACGTGATCGTCGACAGGCTGAATGATCTCCTGTCGCGCATTCGCGAAACGATTGCGCCCCGAGTGAACGGGAAGCCGTACGTGGACACCGGCCCCATCCTCGAGCGCGAGCTCGCGCGTCGCGCCGGGATCGGATGGTTCGGCAAGAACACGAATCTCATCAACCCGAGACTCGGCTCGTTCTTCTTCATCGGATCGCTGCTCGTCGATCTCGAGCTCGACGTGGATGCCCCCTTCGAGGCCGATCGATGCGGCAGCTGCACCCGGTGTTTGACCGCCTGCCCGACCGCGGCGTTCCCCGAGCCGCGCGTGCTCGATGCCACGAAGTGCATTTCGTATCTCACGATCGAGCTGCGCGACGCCATCCCGGAGCCGCTGCGCGAGCCCATGGGCTCGCTGGTCTTCGGCTGCGACATCTGCCAGACCTGCTGCCCCTGGAACGTCCGGTTCGCGCAGGAGCTGCCGGAAGACTCGCCGTTCAAGCCCCGCGAGGTGACCGGCGGGAAAGACGCACGGCAGCTCGCACGCGAGGTGCTGGCGATGGACCTCGAAGCCTACCGCGCGGCGTTCCGCGGCTCGGCGATGAGGCGTGCGAGGCTCCCCGCGATGAAGCGCAACGCGGCGGTGGTGCTCGGCAACGTCGGCACCGAGGACGACGTCGAGGTGCTCAGCCGGGCGCTCGACGACGAGGAGCCGCTCGTGCGCGAGCACGCCGCGTGGGCGCTCGCGCAGCTGCGGCGCCGTGACGCGGCGCCCGAGCCCGTCGGATGAGCCCGCGCCGTGGGGTCGGCGTGCCTGCCGCCCGGAGTTGAGCACCACCTGGATCGCGCGCCGCTCGTCCGTCGCGCGGTGGCCCTCGGGCCCCACGCGGTCAACGTTGTGCGGCTACCGCGAAGCGCGCAGCGGTCTCGCGGCTGAGGCGATGGCCGAGCTGACCGCGCTCACCAACACGGCCGACGAGAAGGGCTTCGCCACGATCGCGTGGACCTCGAGCGCCAGCGGAGCTGCGTCGTCAGATTCCGCAGCGAAACCGGTTATGCAGATCACGGGTACGCCAGGTCGCGCCGTCCGGAACGCCTCGATGACGTCTCGGCCCGAAACGTGACGCATCATGTAGTCAGTCACCAGCACGTCGAGGTGCCCGGGCTGCCGCATGGCCGCGATCGCCGCGGCGCCTGACGAGGCCTCGATCACCTCGAAGCCGGCGCGTTCGAGCATTCGGCGGCTCGCGCGAAGCACAGCCGGCTCGTCGTCGACGAGCAGAACCACGCCCGTGCCCGTCGACGGCACGCGTGCCTCCTTCGGGACGGTGATCACGGCGCGCTGCTTGGCCATCGGCAAGCTCACGGTGAAGGTGCTTCCGCGATCCCTTTCACTGAGCACGGCAATCGTGCCATGCGCGCGCGTGACGATCGTCTGGACCATCGCCAGCCCAAGGCCCGTGCCGTGGCCGGGACTCTTCGTCGTGAAGAACGGCTCGAAGATCCTGGAGCGCAGATGATCCGGGATCCCCGTCCCGGTGTCCGACACCTCCAGAATCACGCGGCCAGCTTCACCGTCGGCGGCGACGCGCGTGGACACGCGCACTGTCCCGCCGTTCGGCATCGCGTCCCTGGCATTCGCCACCAGGTTGACCAGGACCTGCTCGAGCTGCGCCCGGTCGAAAACCACATGCACACCCCGGTGTCCCGCATCGATCTGCAGATCGATGCCGGTCGGCAGCAACTTCACGAACGTCGGCATGAGATCGCCAAGCACGATCGCCGGCTCGAGGAGCACCGGTTGAATCACGTGCCGCCCGCTGAAACCGAGGAGCTGCCGCGTGATGCCGGCACCGCGTTCGGCGGCGCAGCGAATCGCGTCTACTTCCTCCGTGGCCGCTCCAGCCTCCACGGATTCCTGCGCCAGCAGTTCGGCATGCCCCTGGATGCTGGCGAGCGAGTTGTTGTACGCGTGGGCGATCCGACCGGCGAGGTCGTGCAGCGCGGCCAGCTTGTGCGCCTGACGTAGCCGAGCCTCGAGCGCGACTTCGTCGGAGATGTCGCGACCGTTGATGACGAAACCGCGCACATGCGGATCATCGTTGAGATCCTGCGCGCGCAACTCGACGTCGATCCATCGCTCGGCGCCCGCGAGCAGTCGACATTGATGCGGAACTGTCGGCGCATGCTCCAGCCGCGCGAGCCAGAGTTGTACGCCGTCCACGTCACCCGGGTGCACGAGCTGTCCGAACGACGCGCCGATCGTGGCAATGCCTGCCTGCGTCACGGAAGGGCTGACATACACGACCTCGAGCTGGTTGTTGACGACCATCACGAAGTCGCTGGCGTGTGCGACGATGGACCGGTATCGCGCGGTCTGGGCCATCGTCGCCTGCGCCAGCCGCCGATTCTCTTCGAGCTCCGCCCCCTGACGGGCGAGCAGGAGTCCGGTCATCACGGTGGCGACGAAACCGATGGCCACGGCGTCGATCGCCTCACCACGCAGCACCGTGAACACCAGCAGCGTATAGGCGCCAGCCACGAAGATCGACGGCGCGATGCCGCTCCGGTACTGCTCGCGGTGACGGGTGGCCCGGCGTTCGACCCGTCCGCGGTGATGGGCAAAACGAGCCGCGGCCCAGCGCATGCCCCACGCGATGAACCACATCGCGTCGAGCCAGTGGCCCGGCGTATATGTGGCCTGCCACTTGAGCCAGACGAAGTCGCTGAGGACGAACATCACGTGCGCGCCGAGCAGCAGCGACACGGCCCCTCGCGTCGCCGAGTGTCGCGACCGCAGGTACGCGATCGACGCGGCGAGAACGGTCAGCCAGTCGAGGGCAAAGGTGACGAGGGTGGTCGCGGTCTGGCCGGCAGTCTCCGAATGCAGAAGAGGCTGCAACGTGAAGAACCACGACAGCGCCCCGGCGCCCACGGCCAGGAGAATCGCGTCGATCCTGACGCGCGAATCGCGAAGGGTGACGCGCGGGTCGGCTGGAAACGTGAGGAACGCAATAGTCGCCAGCGGCGCGTGCGCCGTCTGCAACCACTCGAGCCATTTGGGGACGACGATCTGGCCGTTCTCTGAAAAAGTCCACAGGATCCCGCCGGCGAGGACCGCAAGGCTCGCGGCCGCCAGCAGCGCCCACGCGCGCCTGGTCCGCCGGTCGGCTTCGGGGTCACGGGCGAGGCGCACGTGGGCAACGACAGTCACCAGGCCAAAGACGAAATACAGGGCGTTGACGAAGGTCATCCACCTGGCGCTGTCACGTGGAGCGACGGATAGGGCCACGACGTATGCAACGGCGTAGGCGCCGACGAACCACTCCTGTCGGTATCGGTGCCACGAGCGGCGGACGCCCGGCGAGGCGAGGGCGACGCGGTTGAGCGACGGCGTCATCTAGGCCGCCCCGACCGGGAGATACATGGCCGAGCTTTTCATGCCGCCCGCGCGTTCGCGCACGATCGTTCCCCCGAACTCGCGAACTGCGGCCAGCGCCAGGAGCATTTCCAGGTCATCCGGTGAGGAATCCCAGTCCCCTGTGTCGGGTCGGGGCGTAGCCGGGGCGTGGGGAACCTCCAGTGTGATCGCGCGACCCTCGACGGCTAACCGCACGTAGCATCCCGGCTCGAGCTGCAGCCGGCCGGCGTCGTTGTCGTCGATGTCGCAGGTCGTCAGCGAGAGGCGCGGTTCCGCCGCCGCGGGTTGTTGGTCGCCGAATTCGTTGAGCAGCGCGTCCACCGCCTGACGAATGGACTGGGCGTCCCCCCGGACGGTACCCGGGACGGCGCGCACGGCGAGCGGCCAGACCTTCGCGCGCAGGTGCAGTCGTACCCGCTCGCGCACGACGGCGCCGACGTCGATCGGCTCGCGTGGAGACGACTTCCGCCGGCTCAGGGAAAGGAGACCGCGCGTCAGCGCCGACGCCCGCGTTGTCTCGCCCCGGATCGCCGCCAGGTCCGACGCTTCCTGCGGCGTGCGCGGTGGGTCGAGTTGGAGCATCTCCACGTGCGCCTGGATCACCGTCAGCACGTTGTTCAGGTCGTGCGCCAGGCCGCTGGCAAACACGCCTAACGCCTCGACATCTTCGGTCTCGCGCAGTCGTGTGGCGAGGCGCGTCTCCCGCGTGCGGTCGAGCCCGTTGATGACGATCGCGGCCACCAGCGGATCGCTCCGCAGGTCCTGCAACCGGAGCGAGAGCGTGTGCCACTCGCCGTCCACGCCGCGAACACGGCAGGAGGCGATGCGTGGTGCCTCCCACACCTCGGCGATCGCGTCACGCAACACCGCATGATCGTCGCTGTGCACCGCCTCGAGGAGGCCCCATGGTTCCCCAAGCGGCATGCCATAGCCGAGCAGACGAAGCGACGACGGGCTGGCGTACGTCGTCCGCCCCTCTTCGTCCATCAGCACCACAAAGTCGTAGGCATGGTGCAACAACGCACGGTGCCAGGCCGCGTCGGCTGTCTGGTCCCGCAACAGGCGATTGCGCTCTCTGATCTCCACCATCTCCCGGGCGACGAGCAGCGCCGCCAGCAGTCCGCTGCCTAACGCGAACAACAGGTTGTCATGGCGCTCCCCCGAGGCCAGGAGGTAGAGGAGCACGAGGCTCGCCGCCGCCAGAAAGGCGTGAGGCACGTAGCCGCTGTGGTACACCCCGTCGTGCGTGCGCAAGGCCACGTTCCGGGACGCGAGCACGTTCCACGCATAACGAGCGGCGAGCCATTTCACGGACCAGACCGCGTACCAGACCGCGGCGATCCAGTCGCCGGCGCGATACGTGAATTGCCCCTGCGCCGACCAGAAGGCGATGTCGGGAATCACCTGCAGCGTGCACGCGAGGAGCATCATCACCGCCACTGTGCGAGCAAACCGCGTCCCGCTCCGCAGATACAGCGCGGCCGACAACACGACGGCCAGAGAATCCCCGAGGGTGTAGATCCAGTCGTGCACCTGCGGGGCCAACGTCCCGGTGGCGCGGAAGAAGGGGCCCAGCGCGAAGAACCACACGACGAGCAGGCTGCCGATCATCACGATCGCGGCGTCGAGTCGGAACCGGAGCCGATCGGCGCGACGCCACTTGACCCCGGCGAATGCGAGCAGCGCGGGAAGGAGGAACACCAGGTACGCGGTGGTCAGCACAACCAGCCACACGGGCCGGGAATCGTCCAGCGACTGTGCGGTCCAGAGCCCCCACACACTACCGGACACGAACCGCGAGAACGACGAGGCTGCGAGCAGGAACCACGCGAGACGCTCGCGGCGCTCCGTCACCGTACGGGCAACCCAGATCTGGGTGAGCCCCACACCCACGCCGAGTGGCGTGAAAAAAACAAAGTCCAGCACCGAGGCCCAGCTCGGCCCGAACCAGTCGAAGGCCAGCCAACCGGCGAACAACGAGCTCCACAGCAACGCGATGAGGTCCATCGGTCGCAGAGTCCATGGCCGACTCGGATCCGTGCGCGACGATGCGCTCATGAACCGCCGGCTGCTCTCCTCGAAGCTGTCGGGACGCCACACCCGGCGCGTCCCGCCGAAGGGGGGACGACAAGCGTGTCGGTCGAACTTGTGCCTTGGGCTCGTGACGCTGGGGAACAAAGGCAAGTATCGGCCGCCCGCCGCGACTTGGACGATGAGAAGGCTCCAAGCGCCCTCGCCGGCGAGTCGTGCGACCAGGTTGAACATCAGACGAGTCAGCGTCACTCCGGCATCGGCGCAACGTAGCTGCACTCTTGCTGCGGCGGAGCCTCGCACACATGGTAGGCGGGTCTCGCCTCTCGGAGTCGGGGATGGAACGCCAGGAAGAAGTGCGCGACGCGGTCGAGCGCCATGTGAACGCGGTGACGCTCCGGCCGTCGGTCGGACAGGGAACGGCCGTGACACGGGTGAGGCTGCGGGATGGGCTGGCGTGCGACGTCGAGGACGGCCCCTGGAAGATCACCGTGGGGATGACCGACAAGTACGGCGGCAGCAACGCGGGGCCGAACCCCGGCATCTACGGACGCGCAGCGTTGGGTGCGTGCCTGGCGATCGGCTATGCCATGTGGGCGTCGCGGATGGGAGTCCCGCTGCAGCGCCTGGAGGTGGAGATCCAGGCCGACTACGACCTGCGCGGCGAGCTCGGTGTCGACGAGACCGTGCGACCCGGCTACCTCCGGATGCGCTACATCGTTTCGGTGGAGAGCGACGCGCCCGAGGAGGACGTGATCCGCATGCTCGATATCGCGGAGCGCCACAGTTCATTCCTCGACGACTTTGCCAATCCGGTGGACCTGCAGCGCGAGGTCCGGCTGACCGCGCCAAAATCCTGATAGCCGGTGGATGCGCCGCTCGCGTCTGCCCGATGTTCTTTCGTCTGGGAACCGGCGACACCCCGGGGCATGTGATTCCGGCAGAACTCGTCGTGACGGGCCGGAACCGACATGCCGTGGCCATGGGGTCACGAGAGCTGCGACGTCTACACGTCTTCTCCGGCATATGCTTCGCCGCGGAGTATCCCCCGGAGCGTTGAGCCCGCCTCCCGCCAGGGAGGGCGTCGGTCTAGCTTGCGCGCGTGCGCACTGATGACATCGCCGCGAGCTATCCGCGGCCACGCTACGCCTGGTACGTCGTGGGGGTGCTCACACTCGCGTACGTGTCATCGCTGATCGATCGACAGATCGTCAATC
Organism: Gemmatimonadaceae bacterium; assembly: GCA_052387735.1. Lineage (GTDB taxonomy): Bacteria > Gemmatimonadota > Gemmatimonadetes > Gemmatimonadales > Gemmatimonadaceae > RBC101. Next base: position 26,766 of record JBQTIW010000181.1, on the reverse strand, counting down.
TTCTCGTCGCGCCGATCCGGCGTGACCTCGGGATCAGCGACACGCAGATCAGCCTCCTGATGGGGCTCTCGTTCGCGGTCTTCTATACGCTGCTCGGCCTGCCCATCGGTCGCCTCGCCGATGCGCACAGCCGCCGGGGAATCATGGCCTGGGGTGTCGCGGTGTGGAGCATCATGACGGCACTCTGTGGATTGGCACGCACCTTCGGCCAGTTCTTCATGGCACGCGTGGGGGTCGGCGTGGGTGAGGCCGCCCTGTCACCCTCTGCCTATTCGCTCCTCACGGATTGTTTCCCGAAGGAGCGGCTCTCCACCGCGCTGAGCGTGTACTCGTCAGGTATCTACGTAGGGGGCGGGCTGGCGCTGATCATCGGCGGGCTGGTGATCAACGCTGTGGGCGTCGCCGGATCCTGGACGCTTCCGATCGTTGGGGATGTGCCGCCGTGGCGGAGTGTGTTCTTCATCGTCGGGCTCCCGGGTCTGCTGATCGCGCTGCTCTTCCTCACCGTTCGCGAGCCAGCCCGGCGGGGCGCCACGGCGCTGCCGGTACCGATGGCAGAGGTGGCGCGCTACGTTCGCGACAACCTGCGCACGTTCGGCGGGCACCACGTCGGCATGGCCTGCATTTCCCTGGCGGCGTACGCGGCGAACTCGTGGATCCCCAGCGTCTTCGTCCGCTCCTACGGCTGGTCGCTCCCACGGATCGGGCTGGTCTACGGGATGACGATCATGTGTTGCGGCACCCTTGGCGTGCTTGCGGGCGGGCACCACGCCGACCGGGGGCTGCGCCAGGGCCGCCTGGACGCGAAGTTCCGCACCTGCCTCGTGAGCGCCGTCGGGATGCTGGCCTGCGCGGTCTTGCTCGGCGTCGCGCCTAACGCGTTGATCGCGGCGGTGTGCGTTGCCCCGCTGACCTTCTTTCAGGCTTTCGCCTACGGAGCGGCTGCCGCGGCTGTACAGGAGCTCACGCCGAATCGCATGCGCGCGCAGGTGTCCGCGTTTTACCTGCTCGTGGTGAACATCATCGGACTGGGCCTCGGCCCGACGGCGGTCGCGCTCCTCACGGATTACGTCTTTCATGACGATGCCGCCGTGCGCGCCTCGCTGACCACCGTGATCGTCGCGTCGCTGGTGATGGCCATCCTGCTCCTGCGGTACGGGCGCAGAGGATACGCGCACACGATCGGCTACCGCGATCAATGGCTGGCGCGGAACACGATCGTACCAGCCCCCTGACGCCCCGGTGGCGAGAGCGCCGTGACCGGCCACCCCGGATCGGAGTGACCTTCCAGGTCGTCGTTAGGCGCGGGAAGAGACTTCGCGCCGGCCGAGCTCAGCCGGTAAGCCGGTCGAGTCCGCCTTCGGGGCCTCCAAGGCGGTTGTGTGACCTGAGAACCGACCGGGGGGTACTTGCGTATATCTCTCAAGAGATAGATTTCTGACCCAACCGCTCGTGCCGGCCGTCACAGGAGACCCGCTCCCATCCCCGCGCTCAGCCTGAACCCGCCCCTTTCCGCGCGGGAACGGTTCGCAGCCTTCCGTCGATCGCAGTCCCCCGTTCCGCGCCTCGCATCGCAGCGCGTACACGCCCGGGGACTGCAGTTCGCGGTGTTCATCACTCCGGCCGTTGGTGAACGGCCACCCCTCGTGTGCGTCAACGGCGGACTCCTGTACGACCACAAGCTGCTCTGGCCAGCCCTGTCGCCACTGGCCAAAGAGCGGCAGCTGATCTTCTACGACCAGCGGGGTCGAGGAGCGTCGCAGGCGCCCCCCGGTCTGCACACATCGAAGATCGAGCACGACGCCGGCGATCTCCGAGCGCTCCGGGAGGCCCTGGGGTTTCGGCGTTGGGACGTGCTTGGTCATTCGTGGGGCGGCGGCATCGCTGCACTTGGCGCCGAGCAGGATCGCGATGGCGTCGGGCGTCTGGTGCTCGTCGACGCGGTTGGTCCCACCTCGAACTGGCTGCCGGGTCTTCATGCCCTGGCGCTCGAACGACTCGGTGTTTCTGACCGAAGTGTGTTGCAGCGACTCGACCCGGTGAAGCTCCAGGACGGGGATCCGGTCGCACACTCCGCATATTCTCGTGCGCTGTACCCCGCCTGGTTTGGTGACCGGGACCTCGCGCAACTCTTTGCGCCACCACGCAGTGAGAGTCGGACGGGAGCCGCGGTTGCCTCACGTCTGCGGCGTGACGGCTACGACTGGACCGCGTTGGTACGTGGCGTGCATGTACCAGTCCTCGTCATTCATGGTGAGCGGGATCTTCTTCCGCTGAGCGTCGCGCGCGAACTCGTGGCGCTCATCCCGATGTCAAAGCTCGAGGTCATTCCCGAAGCGGGGCACATGCCGTTCTGGGAGTCACCAAAGCTGTTCTTCGAAAGCGTTGAGCGGTTCCTGAGTCACCCGTTGCCTCCCCCAGCAACATGAAGCGTCTCGATCTCGTTATTGCGGCCGCGTTGGCCGGCTTGGCCGCGTTCGTGGGATCACAGGCGCTGGAAACACGTCAGCTCCACGCCGAGCGCGCGCACAATGGTGAGCCCGTGGTCCGCGATCGTCCGGCGCCTTCGGCTGGTGTGGTATCGAGACGCGTAGCACGCCGCAACGAACGAGATGAGGCGAACGTCGAAGACGTTCGCCGTCGCATCCAGCTGTCGTCGCCGAGCACCTTCATCACCGAAGTCCTGTCGGCACATGACTCGTCGCTCGCCCGCTGGCCGGAGCGCCGCACCGAGCCATTGCGCGTGTGGATCCAGCCAGTCGCCCGGATTCCCGATTGGTCGCCTGCCCTCCTTCCGCTGGTGCGTGACGCATTCCTCGAATGGGGCGAGTCGGGTGTGCCGATCAACTTCAGCTTCGTGCTCGATTCGGCATCAGCGAACGTCCACGTCACGTGGGTCGACCGCTTCCGTGAACCGATCAGCGGCAAGACCCTGTGGACGCACGACGAGCGCTGGTTCATCCTCGAGGCGAGTGTGATGCTGGCTGTGCATCACCAGGGCGGAGACCCGCTGGATCAGGCAGCGACCAAGGCGATCGCGCTGCACGAGGTCGGACACCTGCTCGGCCTCGATCACACGGCGGATACGCTGAGCATCATGGCCCCCAAGGTCCGCGTGAAGGAGTTGTCCGCGGCCGACCGCGCGACAGTGCAGCTCTTGTATTCTCTGCCGCCGGGCCGGATCGGTGGGAAGCGGGGGAAGGCGGGCTAGGAACTGGGATTGGGAGTCGAATGTCGGGACTCGAGTATCCAATCCCGATCACCCTCCCTACCACTTCAACACGATCGTCTCGCTCTTCTTGAGGCGGACTACTTGGAGCGTGAGCTCCTTGCTCTCGGCGCGATCCATCATCAGCTGACGTAGCACGCCTGGACCAGTGAGCGCCCGTCCTTCGGCCGAGACGATGACGTCACCACCTCGCAGGCCCGACTGCGCTGCCGGCGATCGTCTGGCAACATCCACCACGAACACACCGCGATCGACACCGGCGAGCTTGGCGAGGTCGCCATTGAGCACGGCGAGCTGTGCGCCCGCCGCCCAGTCAGCCGAGCCGGGAGAGGAGAAAACGAACAGCGGCTGATTGCCTTCATCGGGGGACCGCACGATCACCCGCCGGCCGTCGCCGCGCGTCTCGAACTGAAAGCCGTTCACGCGGCCAATGGCCGTCCCGGGAGGAAGGGGGAGCACCTTGACGCGAAGCCCACCCGGCACCGGGGAGAGCGCGGAGGCAATGAGGTCATCCTCCCACGCGCACGTCGGCTGAAAGTCCGCTGGCCGGGGCTCGACCGTCATCGACAACATCTTTGTCTCCAGCCCGCGGCGCAGGCGCAGCGACAATCTGGCCCCGGGTTTGAGCAACTCCTGGAACACCACTGCGGCATCCTCGAGATCTCGCCCGGCAAGCGACAGGAGCACGTCGCCCCGACGCACGCCGGCCTTCTCCGCGGGCGAATTCGGCTCGACGCTCTCGATGGCCGGGTGCCCGTTGAAGCGCGTCAGCTGAACCCCTTCGCGCGTCATGTCCACCACGAAGTTGCTCTGGAACGTGATCCCCATCCATCCCTCAGTCTGCCGACTCGGAGCACAGAGTTGCTCGAGCTCGCGTCGAAGCCCCAGCCGGGTGGCTTCCAGCGATGCAAGTTGCGCATCGACAAAGCGGAGCTGCGTGATGAGCGCGCCGCGCTCACCATCCGGCAGGTCACCCGACCGAAGCGACACCTGCAATTGTTCTTTGGTGCCCGCGAGCCGCAGCGATCGCTGGCGATACGAGACCAGGGTGCGCGCGAGACGCTCCACCTCGATCTCGAACGGTGTCACCGCGCGCACAATCGTCATGCGGGTGGAATCCGGCTGCTGCGCGCCGCTCAGGCAGGGCACGAACAACACGAGCGCAATCGCGAGCGCCCGACTCCTCTCTCCCGTCACCCGTCTCCCGGCTCTCATCTAGAACCGTCCCATCCGGAGCGACGCCGGCAGCGTGGTACCCAATCGGCGGATCGCCACCTCGCGTGCATTCATCGTTGCCATGTAGTACTGGTTGATGATCGGGTCTTCGGGAGCGTCGGTCAGGGCCTGCTCGAACGTCTCTGACGCCATATCGAGGGCCGCCAGCCGTGTGCGGTATTGATCGCTCGCGCCGCTGGACGAGCTCGTGTCGTGCGCCGCAAGGAACGCCGCCGCCTCCTCGTAATCCCTCTGTGCTCGCTCCAATTGCTCGAGCGCGTCCTGCGCGGTCCGGAGTGATCCGGTGTTCGACACGAGTGCCGCGGCAATTCCTTCCTCGTTGACCGTGGGCATGCCCGAGGAGCCAAGAGCGATCGATTCGGCGAACGAGAGACCGGTGGAGACGCGCCCCACCACCGCACCGCCGGCGAGGAGAAGCGCGACCGCCGCGGCGCGTTGGGTCCACTGCGTCGCACGTGAACGTCGTCGTAGCGGCAGTCGTGGATCGACCAGCAGACCCTCGTCCTGCAGGCCAGGACGCAAGGACTCCCACGACGTGAGCGGAGGTCCGATGCGCCGGCGTTCGTCATTCGCCATCGCGACCACGCGGCGATACCTCGCCAGCTCGGCGGCGCAGCGCGCGCAGGACGCGACGTGCTCACGCTCGAGAGGCGTGGGCGTGCCGTCGACCAACTCGGCGAATCGTTCAATAGGCAGGTGCAGCATGATCCGAATCCTTGGTGAGACCATCGACGAGGTGCGCCAGAAGGCGGCGGAGCTTCGCGCGCGCCTTGAACAGCTGTGATTTGGAGCCCCCCGTCGTTATGCCCAGTTCCTTCGCAATCTCTTCGTGTGTGTACCCTTCGATATCGTGCATCACGAACACCGTTCGCGCCCCCGGGGACAGTTTCGCAGTCGCCTCCTCGATCGACGCGAAGATCAACGCCCCGTCGCTCGACTGCTCCACCGAAGCCGTGTCTTCTTCGATGTCTGTCTCGAGCCTCTCCAACCGCCGGGTTCGCCGCAAAGCGTTGAGGGTACGGTTCACCGCGATGCGATGCGCCCATGTGCCGAACTGTGACTCTCCCCGGTAACTCGGCAGCGCCTTGAAGATCTGGATCCAGACCTCCTGCGCGATGTCCGCCGCCTGGTCGGGGTCGCCTACCAGGCGTCGAACCACGGCATCGATGTGCGGAGCATGCTGCGACCATAGTCGCCGCATCGCTCGCTCGTCGCCGTCGACCGCGCGTTGAATGAGATCCTGATCAGGAGCCATGGCTTTCACTTACTTCGTCACGTGCGGAAGTGCTGCAGTTTACAGAATTCGGCCGAAACTACTCGTGACCCGACACGATATCGCCGGGGTCCAACATGTGACCTGTCCTCAAGAGGCATCTTGCACCTCCTTTGGACGGCTTCAATCCGGCTGGTCTCGGTCAACGTACATGAAGTGACAGGGCGGAACTTGCATTTTTGCAACAACCTACGCCATCTTGCACCACCCGCCGGGCCGAGGTCAGGCAACTTGGCTCAACCTTTGCTCGTCTTTCGTAGGTCGTAGGGCAGCCTATGCCCTTGAGGACCCTCCCCTAGCTGCTCCGACGTGCTGGTCTCCATTGCGATCGCCGTGTTCGCTGCCGCGACGACCGACCGACTCCCGGTTCGGCCGCCGCAGGAGGTTGGCATGTCGGCGGAACGCCTGGCCAACATTGACCGGGTGGTCCGCCGTGGACTCAGTGCTGGTGGCTATCCCGGCGCTGCAGTGGTCATTGGCCGACGCGGCGCTGCGGCGTTCCAGCGGGGCTATGGCCGTCTTGGATGGACCGCCGGCAGCCCGAGTGTCAGTGCGGAAGCGACCATCTACGATCTCGCGTCGCTCACGAAGGTCGTGGGTACGACGACTGCGGTGATGCTCCTGTACGACGAAGGCCTGCTCAGCCTCGACGCGCCCGTCGTCAGCTTCCTCCCTTCGTTTGGAGGAGGCGCCAAAGATCGCGTCACGGTGCGACAGCTGCTCACGCATCGTTCAGGCCTCCCCGCTGGCAAGCAACTCTGGCGCATGGCGCTCAACAAAGACCAGGCCAGGCAGATCGTTCTCGAATCACAGCTTGTCTGCAATCCCGGCGACTGCTTCATCTACTCGGACCTTGGCGCGGACGTCCTGGGGTGGGTGGTCGAGGCCGTGGCAGGAAAACCGCTCGATCACCTGCTCATGGAGCGCGTGTTCGGGCCCTTGGGCATGACCGACACCCGGTTCAATCCAGCGGTGGCGCTGCAGTCGCGCATTGCCCCAACCGAAGTTTCGCCGCCGCGTGGATATCCCCTGCGCGGTGAAGTGCACGACGAAAACGCGTTCGCCCTGGGGGGCATCGCCGGTCACGCGGGACTGTTCTCGACCGCCGCAGACCTCGCCGTGTTCGCCGAAATGATGCTGAACGGCGGTGTGTACGATGGAGTACGCATCGTGAGTGATTCGACGGTCGCCCGATTCACCGCCCGTACGTCTGGCACTCGCGCGTTAGGCTGGGACACCGCCGACGGGGATGGTGGTTCCGGCGAATACCTGTCCTCGCGCGCGTATGGCCATACCGGCTTCACCGGCACGTCCATGTGGATCGATCCCGATCGCGACATGTTTGTTATTCTGTTGACGAATCGGGTCCATGCGGCGCGTGCGCGCCGACCCGGCAAGGTGATCGCCGACGTGCGAGCCGACCTCGCCGATGCCGCTGCCCTGGCTGTCGTCGATGGCGTCGACGAAGTGCTGTCCATGCCGGTTTCGTTCCGCGCCGATCGGGCCGATGGCTGGAATCCGGCGGTTCGTCGTTCAAGGAGCCGACGCTCGCGTTCTGCACGATCCCGGACCAGCAAGCGCGTCAGCGCAGCCAAGGCGGTGTCAACACGAAAGGTGAGCAGCAAGTCCAAGGCAACGCCAACGACCGCGACCAAGAAGAAGACACCCGTCAGACGGCCCGCCGCCAAGAGTAGCACTCCGAAAGGATGAGGGCTCGGCGCTGAACGAAGGGTGGCCGTAGTACGGCCGCCCTTTTTTTTCCACCAGCTTGCCTCGACGCGCTGGAATCCGCGATCTTCCGATCTCGTAGTGTGAGAGGACCCCCGATGCTCGAACCCGATCAGCCGGCTCATTCGTCTCCGATGTCGCGGGAAGCCGGAGACGGCACCGCACCTTCTCCCGATACGCAGATTCCGCTGGTTCAAGGGGGCGGGGCCGAAGAGGACGTGACCGTTGATCGGGTGAAACTCGCTCTCCGCCGCGTCAAGGACCCCGAGATCAACATGAACATCGTGGATCTCGGTCTCGTCTACGATGTCGTGGTCGAAGGCAACGACGTTCGCGTGGACATGAGCCTGACCTCTCCCGGCTGCCCATCCGGACCGGAGATCATGGGGGAGGCGCAGCGTCAGGTGGAAACGGTCGACGGCATCGGCAGCGCCACGATCAACCTGGTATGGTCGCCTCCGTGGACGCCGGATCGCATTGAGCCGAGGGTGCGCGCGTACCTGGGTTTTTGAGGCGGACAGGCGGACAGGCGGACAGGCGCACAGGCGCACAGGCGCACAGGCGCACAGGCGGACAGGCGCACTGGCGCACAGGCGCACAGGCGTACAGGCGTACAGGCGCACAGGCGCACAGGCGCACAGGCGCACAGGCGGACAGGCGGACAGGCGCACTGGCGCACTGGCGCACTGGCGCACTGGCGCACTGGCGCACAGGCGGACAGGCACTACGGCGGCGTGACGATTGTCGCAGGACTTTCCCTGCCGATGCGATCAACGACTGAAACCGTGACATAGGCCGGGCCGTCGCCCGCGGGATCGGCGGCGAGCCTGACGAGTTTTTGTCCGGCGTCTACGATCCGCACGCGCCAGCCGTCGGTGTATCGTGCCCGGATCATCCACCACCGTGGATCACTTGCGCGAGCCCGCGGCACTATTGGTCGGGTTGGTCGGGCCTTTCCCTTCGCCGCGGCTTGGGCCGCTGGCGGCGGCGCAGTTCTCACGCGCGCGAACTGCAGCTCAATGCCGTCCGGCGCGCGCGTCGCATCAACGACGACAGTTGCCGCGTCACCGGACTCGAGCCACGGCGAGGCCGGTACCAGCGCCGGCTCGGCGTAGAGGCCAGCTTCGAATCGCTCCATCAGCGAATCCGTGTTGTGCACGAACGCATTCAGCGGAAAGTGCACGTTGCCGCTCAACCCTCCCAGCTGATGTCGTGTCTCCTGCACCTGATCGAACACTTCATGCACGGACCAGCTCGGATTGCGCTTCGCTGAGGCGCGCCCGGTGAAGTTGCCTGGCCAGAGATGTCGTCCATGCGTATTCTCCGACCGCCACCAGGCCAGCAGGTCGGCGTAGGGCTGCTGTGGCGCGGAGAGTTTCCAGTACAGCTGCGGGGTGAAGTAGTCGATCCATCCTTCGTTGAGCCAACGCCGGGAATCCGCGTAGAGCTTCTCGTACGCATCGAAGCCACGCACGCTCGCCGGATAGCCGGGTCGCCAGATCCCAAACGGAGAAATGCCGACCTTTACCCACGGCTTCTCCTTCTTGACGGCGTCATACAGGCCACGCACGAGGTCGTCCACGTTCTTCCGTCGCCAGTCGTCGCGTGACAGCGTCCCACCCTTGTTCCGGTAGGCTCGCCAGGATCGGGCGTCAGGAAACGGGATCTCCGCTCCGCGTCGGTTCCGTTCCGGGTACGGATAGAAGTAGTCGTCCATGTGCACGCCATCGATGTCGTATCGCCTGACGACGTCGAGGATCACGTCTATCGTACGCTTGCGCACGCCGGGCTCACCCGGGTCCATCCATTGATAGGGTCCGTAGGTCTTGTTCCATGCCGGATTCCGTCGGCTGACGTGACTGGGGCCCGCCCGTCGGCTGGAATCGGAAGGATGGCGCGACCGATAGGGATTGAACCATGTGTGCAGCTCGAGCCCCCGGGCGTGAGCTTCGGCCACGGCGAACGCCAGCGGGTCGTAGACGGGCCGTGGTGCGCGACCCTGCGCTCCGGTGAGAAAGTATGACCACGGTTCGAGCTTCGAAGGGTACAACGCGTCCGCCGCCGGGCGCACCTGAAAGATCACGGCGTTGAGCCGTGCCCGCCGCGCGACGTCGAACAGATAACGCAGCTCGGCCTTCTGCGAGTCGGCAGGCAATCCCGGTTTGGAGGGCCAATCGATGTTCGCAACAGTGGCGAGCCATGCCCCCCGAAACTCGCGAAGGAGTGGCGGTGCGACAGAGTCCGTCTCCGCGCCGCGTGGCGCATAGAGATCCCCGCGCTCCCACTGCTGCGCCGGGAGGGGAGACAGAGCCGCGATGAGAGCCGCAGTCGCGACGGCCGCGCGACACCAGCCGCCAGATGATCCGTCAGGCATCTCGGTACGGAGACTCCGCTTCCGCCGTCCGTCGGCTCGCAATCTTGCCGTTCCGAAGCGCGTCCACAAAGGCCTCGCCGAGTTCCTCGATCTGCCACTGACGGAGTTCGCGAATCTCGGCGAGATCCTCCAGACGCGCTGGTTTGCGGCGTACCACTGCCTCCAACCGTTCGCGGGCACAGAGCACCCCTGGGTCCAGTTCCAGCCGCGACGCCGCGGCATCGCGCACCGTCTTGAGCCGTGAGACCTGCTCATCGAAGTCAGCGTCACGCTCCCAGCGCGGTGCCTTGGGGAAGCGTGGCAGCTCGCCCTCCGCGATCGCGTTGCCTCGTTGCAGTGCGTCGAGGATATCGCGGCCGCGCTGTTCGACCAGTCGCGCGTTGAGCCCCTTGATGGCGCCCAGCTCCGCCTGACGCGTAGGATTGCGCTTCGCGATCTCTTGTAGTGCCTCGTTGGTCACCACCCGGAAGGTGCTGCGGTCCATCCCGCGAGCGACGTCATCGCGCCAGAGCACCAACTCCCGCAGTCGGGCGAGCTCACGCCTCGTCAGATCACGCGCCCCTTTGAGCCGCAGGAAGGCCGTCGATGGATCCTCGCTCTCCCATTGGGTTCCTTCGAGTCGCCGGAACTCTTCCTGGGCCCAGTGCCAGCGCCGCTTGCGCTCCAGGGCCGTCCGCAACCGCTGGCTCAGGTCAATCAGGTGCAGTGTGTCCTGTGCGGCATAGTCGAGCATGTCCGCGGGCAGAGGCCGCATCGACCAGTCGGCGCGCTGGTGCTTCTTGTCCAGCTTCACGCCGAAATTCTGCTCCAGAAGCGCCGCCAGTCCGAAGGCCTTGATTCCGAGCAGCTGCGCCGCCACCCGTGTGTCGAAGATGTTCGTGACACGCCAGCCATAGTCCTGGTGCAACAATCGCAGGTCGTAGTCGGCATCATGAAAGACGACTTCCACCTCCCGGGACTCGAGGAGCTGGCCGAGCTTGCCCGGTGTCGGCACCCGCAGCGGATCGATGATGGCGTGCCGCCCAGCCGTCGACAGCTGAAGGAGGTAAATCCGGTCCACGAAGCGGTGGTAGCTCGCGCCTTCCGTGTCGACGGCAATCGTCGTTGCGCCCGAGATCGCCGCAAGGAAGTGATCAGCTCCCTCTGGCGAGTCGAGGTATACGGCCAGTGGCCGTGAGGGCGCATCGGGGGAGGGCAAGCGGGTGGGCGGGTAAGCGGTTGAGAAAACGGGTAAGCGGGTAAACGGTAGCGGTGAGCGGGTCGGTGGTAATTTAGCCGCTTGGCGTTCCAATGCGTGCCTAGCGACTCAGTGACTTCTCACACGGCGCACTCCGCACTGCTTCGGCGGTTTCCCTCGCTCGCTCAGTTGCCGCGCGCGTCGCTCGGCGTGGTCGAATCCCCGGTCGAGACGTGGGATGTCGACGACGCCCAGTTCTGGGTCAAGCGCGACGACCTGAACTGCGAACGCCTCGGCGGGAACAAGGTTCGGGCCCTCGAGTTCCTCCTGGGTCCACGCCGACCTGGCGATACGGTGCTGACCGTTGGCGGAATCGGCTCGACTCACGTGCTGGCGACCGCTGTGCATGGGGCGTCCGCTGGCGTGGCGACTCGCGCCTACCGATGGTCCCATGAACGGAACGACCTGACCGAAGCCGTGGATCGCGCTATTCGTGAATCGTGTGTCTATGCGCCGACGCTCCCAAGCGCCGTCCATGCCTTCGTCGCCGCAGGGTGGAGGCGCCTGGCGCATAGCGAGCACTGGATCCCCTTCGGTGGCACATGCCCGCTCGGGATGGTTGGGCATGTTGCTGCGGCACTTGAACTTGCTGAGCAGGTCCAACGGGGTGAACTGCCGGAGCCGCAGTCGATCTGTGTCGCGCTGGGTACCGGAGGCACCGCTGCCGGACTCGCCCTTGGCCTCGCGATTGCCGGCGTGCAGAGCCGGGTGGTCGGGGTCCGGTGCGGTCCGAGCGTGGGGATTGACCTGTCGCGTCTCCGCTGGCTGTCTCGGCGAGTCGCCGACTTTCTCGATCGAAGCGGCGCCGGGATTAGAAGAACCACATCTCCGAATCTGGAGATCGCCGCCGAGGTGTATGCCGGTGCCTACGCCCGACCCCACGAAGGAGCGGAGCGACTTCGAGCGTCGGTTACGGAACAGCTGCGACTGGGTCTCGACGCCACGTATTCGGCCAAGGCATGTTACGCGGCTGCCATGCGGGCTCGAGAGACGCCGGGCCCAGTGCTATTCTGGCATACGTTCGACGCGCGCTGGCTCGTGGAAGCGCGCGTCGCGAACCGTTAGGCGACCCGGCTATGCTCGCGTGGATCAACGGCCGTCAGGTGGGCTATGATGACGTCGGGTCGGGCGATCCGATCGTGTTCCTCCACGGGTTTCCCCATCGACGCAGTCTGTGGGCCCCGCAGCTCGGTGCCCTGCTCGATCGGGCCCGGTGCATCGCGCCGGACTTGAGAGGGTTCGGGGAGTCCGAGGCGCGCGAGCCGTACTCGATGGATCAGTACGCGTATGACGTGGTCGAACTGATGGATCATCTCAGAATCGAGCGCGCCGTGGTCTGTGGACTCTCGATGGGTGGATACGTGGCTTTCGCCCTGTGGCGCAACTACGCGCCGCGTATCCGCGGACTGGTCCTCATGGACACGAGGCCCGGGGCGGATAACGCCGACAGCGTGCAGAAGCGCAGAGACATGATCGCCATGGCGCGGGAGCGCGGGAGCGCGGCTGTGGCCGACGCGATGATCACGGGCATGGTCGGCAAGAGCACGCGCGAGAAGTGCCCGGAGATCGTAGATGCAGTCCACAGTATGCTGGAGAGTGCGCCAGTCTCTGGCGTGATCGGAGCCCTGGAAGCCATGATCGGGAGGATCGACTCGACGCCGACTCTCGCCACCATCGATGTGCCGACCCTGATCGTCGTAGGCGAGGAAGATGCGCTGACGCCACCAAAGGAGTCGGAAGTGATGCGGCAGGCTATCGCCGAGAGTCGGATGGAAGTGATCTCGGGCGCGGGCCACGTCTCGAACCTCGAACGTTCTGCAACGGTGAACCACGTACTCAGCGAGTTTCTGGCGTCGTTGAGTCTTTCCTGAACTGCCGCGCGCGCGGGCTGGAGGTCTCATGGAACCGATGTCCCAGGTCACCCGTCGCCGGTTTGTGGGTGGAGTCGCCGCGGCGTTAGGCACGCTGGGTGTGGGGCCTCCCGGCAATCTCCTGGCCCAGGCCGGCGCGGCACAGGCAGGGCGCGCCCAGCGCACCGTGGACGAGTACGACGCCCTCGCCAAACTGGCCAACAACGAGAATCCCTACGGACCGCCGGATTCCGTCGTGGCAGCGATGACGAAGGCCTTCAAGTATGCCAACCGGTACGGTTACCCTGACGGAAATCTGACCGACGAGCTGGCCAGGCATCACGGAGTGAAGCCGGAAAGCATCATGCTGGGGGCCGGCTCCGGGGAAATCCTGGATGTCAGCTGCAACGCGCTGTTGCAAGATGGCAAGATGATCGTGGGCTCGGACCCCTCGTACTCGATCCTCTACTCGCACGCGACGGGCATCAAGTCGGACACGATCAAGGTTCCCCTGCGCGCTGACTACGACCAGGACATTCCGGCGCTGATCAAGGCCGCGCGGACCCGCTATCGCGACGTCGGCTTCGTCTATCTATGCAATCCGAACAATCCCACGGGACGGATCGTCACCAAAGGTGCGGTGCGCCAACTGCTCGATGGGGTTCCCGAAGACATGCCCGTGTTGATCGACGAAGCGTACCACCATTTCGTCGAGGATCCGGAGTACGAGACGTCGATCGCGTATGTGCTCGAAGGGCGACCGGTGATCGTTGCCCGCACGTTCTCCAAGATCGCCGCGCTCGCGGGAATGCGAGTGGGCTACGCGGTGGCGCCTCGTGACCTGATCCAGCGGCTTCGCCCCTGGACAACCGGCAGCGTGAACGCGTGCGCGCGGTGGGGGGCAGTCGCCGCCCTCAAGGACATCGCTTCGCAGGCACATGTTCGGAAAGTGACGATCGACCTGCGTCGCAAGACGGTCACCGAACTGCAGGCGCTCGGCTACACGAGCATACCATCGGAGGCTAACTTCTTCATGGTGCATCTCCGACGGCCTGTTCAGCCGGTAATCGACGACTTTCGGAAGCGCGGCGTGCTGGTGGGACGTCCCTTCCCACCGCTGCTCGAGCACCTTCGCGTCTCAATCGGAACGCCGGACGAAATGCGGCGTTTCATGGTGGCGTTCAGGGAAATCGTCTCCGTGCCGACCGCGGCGAAGGGCGGGTAGGCTCCGGATCGTCACTGCGTGAGCAAGTAGTCCGCCAGGTCGGGCAATGACCGCGCGACGTACTCGGCTCTTGTCTCGCCCGATTGCCTGACCGCGTCGAGTCGCACGGCGCGCATCCCCAGGCCCAAGGCGCCTCCGACGTCGGTGCGCTCATTGTCGCCCACGTGCAGGGCCTCTCCGGGAGCCACGCCTAACGCGTTGAGGGCCGCCGTGAAGATTTCCGGACGCGGCTTGGCGTGGCCCACATCCATCGAGTAGATCGTTGCCTGGAAATGCCCGAGCACTCCATCCCGTTCGAGCACCGCATTCTGCGCATCGCCGCTGGCGAATCCGGTATCGGAGATGATGGCCAGGGCGAATCGCGAGCCCAGGGCTTCGAGTGCCTCGCGCGCGCCGGGAAGCAGCGGCGGAGGAAACTGGAGGAGCGTTTCATCGACCGTGGCGACCATGTGGGCGATGTGTTCGCAGTTCTCGGGACGCTCGATGGCAAGTTTGTTCAGCAGCCAGCGGATCCGGTCGGCGGTTCTGTATCCGCGATGCTCTTCGCGCCACCAGCGGTCGGCTTCTTTTGCGGATTCCCGATAGAGCGTGTCGAACTCGAGCGCCGAAATCACACCGCCGAGCCGTTCGACCATCGCGAAGAGGGCTTCGCGCCGGCGCGCGACGCGGTCGGGCAGGGCCGCGCCGACGTAGATCGTGTCCCAGTAGTCGAGCGTTATTGCCCGGATCAACTGCTAGCGCTGCGGACGGCCTGGCGGAGTCTCACCCTTGAAGACGTCGCGGTTGATCTGAACGAACTCTCGAAGGTTGCCGGGAACGTCCTCCTCCGGAAAAATCGCCGTCACCGGGCACTCGGGTTCGCACGCGCCACAGTCGATACACTCGTCGGGATGGATATAGAGCATCTCGGGTCCCTCGTAGATGCAATCGACGGGGCATACATCGACGCAGGACCTGTCCTTAGTCGTCTTGCAGGCTTCGGTGATAACGTAGGGCATGGGGCGAAGGAGGAGACGTCAGTCGTGGATAATACGCGGTGCGGCGAGCGAGTAGAAGGTCACCGACACTCGGCACCTTCAAGGACGATGCCCGCGGAGATCTGGCAACGCTGTGGACGTTGCAAGTTGCTGTCCGCGCTGGACTTTCGTGATCGGCGCCGCTACATCCCGCGCATGCGTCTGCACGTGAACGGCCGGTCTCGCGAGGTGATCGCCCCAGACCACGAATCCCTCCTTGCCACCCTTCGAGACCGTCTTGCGCTGAGCGGGTCCAAGACGGCCTGCGATCGCGGCGAATGCGGGGCGTGCACGGTGCTGCTGGATGGCGAACCCGTCTACTCGTGCCTCGTCCTGACCGTGGCCTGCCAGGAAGGGGAAGTGACGACGATTGAGGGCCTCGCCCGCGGCCCGGGAAGGGACGGACTGCACCCGGTTCAACGCGCCTTCATTGATTGTGACGCTGTGCAATGCGGGTACTGCACCCCGGGGCAGGTGATCGCCGCAGTAGCTCTGTTGTCCCGCGCCCCCAACCCGACGGACGCAGAGATCGAGGAGGCCTTGAGCGGGAACCTGTGCCGGTGCGGCACCTATCCCAGGATCGCCGAGGCAGTCCGGCGCGCGGCGGCCGAAATGCGAACGACGGACGGATCGGAACGGTGAGCCCAGAGCGCCCGCGAAAGCGATTTGTCACCACGCAAGTGGAAGTGGAAGGTCGTGTGGAGACCAAGATCGTGGAGCTGCCGGATCGTGAGCTCGCACCGTGGGATGCCTCCACGGAGCTGTCGGTCGTCGGGCAGCGCCTTCCGCGCGTTGACGCGTTGGAGAAGGTCACGGGACGCGCCGTATACACGGCCGACATCGTGCGTCCCGGAATGCTGTACGTCACGATCGTTCGCGCGCCCATCGCCGCCGGCCGCGTGACGGCGATTTCGACCGAGGACGCACTACAGATACCGGGCGTCCTGGAAGTTCTCGTCGCCGACGACCTGCCTCGACCGATGAAGCTGGGAGGCGTGGGCTTGTTGTCGCGCGATATCCTCTTCCCTGGCCAGCCAGTGGCTGCGGTCTGCGCCGAATCGCGCGAGGCGGCGGAGCGCGGTGCCGGCGCGGTGCGCCTGACGTGGAAAGTTTCAGCTGTTGCGGCAACGTTCGAGGCGGCAACGGCAACCGGGGCTCCGCGCGTGCGGGGCAAGGGCAACCTCATGCGCGGATCACCGGTGGTGATCGAACGCGGGGACGTCACCGCCGGATTCGCCGCAGCCGACGTCATGATCGAGCGCGAATATCGCACCCCGTCCCAGCTGCACACCGCCATGGAACCGCACGGCGCGGTGGCGGAATGGGAAGGTGACAGGGTCGTCATCTGGGAGTCCACGCAGGGTGTGTTCCGCGTCCGAAACGAGGTGGCCGCCGCCATGGGCATCGCCGCCTCGCGGGTGCGCGTGATCAAGGAGCACATGGGGGGCGGGTTCGGGGCCAAGAACAACGCCGGCGCGCACACACTGCTCGCCGTCGTGCTGGCGCAGCGGCATGGGCGCGCGGTGCGCTGCGTGCTCGATCGTACCGGTGAACAGACCGCGACAGGTCACCGTCCCTCCTCCCGGGTCCGTGTACGCATCGGGTCTACCCGGGAAGGACGCCTCACGGCGATCGACGTCGTCTCGGAGGTCCCGTTAGGCGTGAGTGGGTGGGAGGCGTCGGTAGCCGCCATCTTCCACGAGATGTACGCCTGCCCGAACGTACGGACCCACGAGACGTTCGCGCACGTACACCAGCAGGAGATGCAGTCTTTCCGCGCACCGGGGCACGTGGAAGGGTCGTTTGCGCTGGAGCGAGCGATGGATACGCTCGCGCGCGAGCTCGCCCTGGATCCGCTGGAGCTGCGCCTGCGCAACTTCGCGGAGCGTGACCAGGGAAAGGAGCGGCCGTACTCGTCGAACCAGCTGCGGCGCTGCTACGCGGAAGGGGCGGAGCGCTTCGGGTGGCAGGAGCGAGAGAAGCGGCGGAATGATGTTGTCGGGGACAAGGGGGTTGCACGTGGAGGCGACGGTGGAGCGAGATTCGAATCGGGGGGGGCCCCCCGGGGCCTGCGACGCATGAACCGGGGGTTCGGCATGGCCGCGCAAGTCTGGGGCGCCGGGGGCGGACCACCCTCCTATGCCACGGTCCGCCTCAACACCGACGGGTCCGTCGACGTGCTCTCCGGCACGCAGGACCTCGGAACCGGGGCTCGCACCGTGCTCGCCCAGATCGCCGCCGAAGCGCTGGGCGCGCGCGTCGCCGACGTGCGGGTAATCCTCGGGGACACCGAGCGCACGCCATACGCCGGCAACTCCTGGGGCTCGATGACCACGGCTTCCGTCGGCCCGGCGGTACGCACGGCTGCCGACGAGGCTCAGTCCAAACTGCGCGAAGCTGCCGGCGAGATCCTGGAGTGTCATCCCGATGATCTCATCGCGCGCGACTCGACGCTCACCACGCGCGACGGCGCCCGCCGCCTCACCTTTGCGGAAGTGACGAAGACGCTCGGCAACGTCATGATCATGGGTCATGGAAGCCGCGGGCCGAACCCGACGGGTGTTGGTCTGATGAGCTTCGGAGTGCAATTCGCCGAGGTGGAGGTCGACGCGGATACCGGTGTGGTACGGGTGGTACGGATCGTGGCCGCGCATGACGTCGGTCGCGTGATCAACCCGCTCCTCGCCAGAAGCCAGCTCGAGGGCGGGATTCTCCAGGGACTCGGCTTCGCGCTGTCCGAAGAACGGCTGCTCGACGGCAACACGGGCCGGCCGGTCAACCCGTCGCTCCACGACTACAAGGTTCCCACGTTCGCCGATGCACCCGCGATCGACGCGTTTTTCGTGGACACCGTGGATGTGGCCGCCAATCACCTGGGCGCGCGTGGGCTCGCCGAGCCGCCGATCATTCCCACGGCAGGTGCGATCGCCAACGCGGTGGCTGACGCCCTTGGCGTTGACCCGCGAGAGCTGCCGCTGACGCCGTGGCGGGTCCTGCGCGCTCGGCAGGAGACGTCAGCGGGTTCAACTCGTTAGGCACGAGCCGCGGCTGATGGAGTTTGTCACGATGTCGTGATCCTGTGCCGTTTTCCGATCACACTGGATGCGGCGCCACCGCTCGCACCCGTCGGTCAAGGCCGAGGTTGCTTGACGCGCCTTCACAGCCAGCGGCAGAATCGTGCGGGCCGGGTTCATCGGCTTTTCCATGCGGGATCGTACTCCATCGCAAGACGCAAGCACGGAGCGGAATGCCGCACCGGCGGAACGGACCATCGACCGCCTGCAGCGCGCGCACACCCTGGGGAAACTGGTCGGAGATGCACCCGCGTTCCGCGCCTCGATCGCACGCCTTCCCGCGATCGCGCGCGCCGACGCCACGGTGTTGCTCAATGGAGAGACCGGTACCGGCAAGGAGCTGGTGGCGCGCGCCATTCACTATGTGAGCGGCCGGCGCGCGGCAGCATTCACCGCGGTCAATTGTGGTTCGCTTCCCGACACATTGCTCGAAGACGAGTTTTTCGGCCACGAGCGCGGTGCCTTCACCGATGCCAGGACCACGCGCACCGGCCTGCTCCGCCAGGCGCACGGCGGGACGCTGTTTCTGGATGAAGTGGACGCGCTGTCGCCCCGGGGCCAGGTATCGCTGCTCCGCGTGTTGCAGGACCGGACCTATCGGGCGCTCGGCTCGAGCCAGGAACGATACACCGACATGCGAGTGATTGCCGCGACCAATGTGGAGCTGTGGACGCTGGTCACGCAGAAGCTGTTCCGATCGGACCTGTTCTACCGGCTCAGCGTGCTGACGATGCACCTGCCGCCCCTGCGGGAGCGAATGACCGACATCCTCCCGCTCACCCATCACTTCGTGCTCAAGCTCACGCCCCGTGGTCGCGGCCCGTTCCGTCTGTCCGCGAACGCCAAAGATGCGTTGCTGGGGCACGATTGGCCGGGGAATATCCGGGAGCTGGAGAACGCGGTGCTGCGAGCCGTGAGTCTGTCGGAAGACAACACCATTACGGCCATGGATCTTGGCATCGTGGGTCCGACCGCCGCACGGGGTGGGGATCCTGACGTCACGGAGCCAACCCCCACGGTGTGGGAGGCGCGAGCGACGCTGGAGCACCAGTTCGATCTCACGCGCTCGTTCGGTGAGCTCAAGCGAGAGACGGTCGCGACGTTCGAGGTCGAGTATCTGAGGCGTCTGATGACGAGCTGCGGCGGTAACGTGAGTCGTGCCGCCCGCAAGGCGCGGAAGGAGCGGCGGGATCTGCGCCGGCTGCTCCACAAACATCGGCTCGATCCGCGATCGTTCGAGCAGCGCGCGTAGGCTGCGGGTGGGGCGCCCGAACCCCGCGTGGGGGCGTCCGTCCCCTCCCCTCCACAGCGTCCGGCGCGCACCTAACGACTGCGGGCAGTGGGCGTTGCGACCGGCGCGTTCCTGGGGTGCCGCCGCCCCACCCACCACGCCAGCGGGACGATTCGGCAGAGGACACCTAACGTCTTTCGTTTCAGCTACATGGACGCGCGCGGCGTGGGTGGCCTCGGTCTTGCTCACTGCTCGGCACGTGGCCAGCCCGCACCGATCGACCGGCAGCGACCTCGACGCCGACACTCGCTTGCGAGAGTTGGTGCTCGGCTATCTCGACGATCACCCGACGGCCATGGATACACTCGACGGCATCGCGGAATGGTGGATCCTCCGACAGCAGATCGAGATCGAAGTACGCCGCGTCTCGGCGGTGCTCGCGACGCTCGTGCACGAAGGCGTGCTGGAGGAATGCGAGCAGAGTGGCGTGAGGTTCTTTCGACGCCGTGGGGGCAGCGGCCCGCGTGTCGCCGTCCTGTCGCCGCAAGCAGTGCCGTGAGACCGCACCTCGAAGTCAAGCTGCGACGCGGCGTGCCCGCGCCGGATGCGCCCTACTGGGAGGACGCGATCCGGAACAAGGCCGGCACCGATGTCACCATCGATCGCGACCTGGCCCGACTTCTCGCGCGCCACGCGGTCCCGGTGATCGCGACGCGAGCGTATGCCCCGCACGCGGCCATCTGGTCTCCCGACGAGATCGCGTCGGGCTTCGATCGTGTGTACCGTCTCGTCCTCGCCGAGCACTCCACCCTTCCGCCCGCGCTGCTGGCCGACATCTCGGTCATACCGACGATCGAGTACGCGCGACTGGGCGCCGTGGGAAGCACCGAGATCCCGCAACCCGAGGTCGCGGCGCTCAGTGTCTCCACCGACAAGAGGTCGCGCGACGCCATTCACCTGGATGAGGCACAGCAGTTCTCGAAGGGCGACCCCTCGATCATCGTCGCTGTGCTCGATACCGGCGTGTGGCTGGCGCACCCCGAGCTCGAAGGCCGGCTGCTTCCGGGTCGCGATTTCGTGGACATTCTCGACGGAGCCGGCAAGTTCCTCGGTGACTATCTCGACGCCGACGACGATCCCACGGATGCCGTGGGACACGGCACTCACGTGGCGGGCATTCTCGTGGCGCGCGGCACGAACATGCCGCTCGGCGTCGTGCCGAGGTGTCGCATCCTTCCGGTCCGAGTGCTCGGGGCGCTGCGCCAGGGAGACAAAAGCGTCGGTGCCGGGCTGGTGGACAACATCAACGTGGCGATCAAATGGGCCATCGACCGCGGGGCCTCCATCATCAACATGAGCCTGGGCGTGAAGCATGTGGGAGGCGGGTTGCCGCACCAGGACGTCATCGACTATGCGAAGCGCAAGGGTGTGACCGTGATTGCCGCGGCCGGGAATGACGGCCAGGAGGCACTGTACTACCCGGGTGCGCTGCCTCACGTCATTGCCGTTGGCGCGGTCGACGAGCGCGACGAGGTGGCGCCGTTCTCCACCTACGGACGACAGGTGAGCTTCGTCGCCCCCGGCACGAACATCTATTCGACCTACCTCGGCAACGAGTACGCTCACAGTACGGGCACGTCGCATGCCACGCCGTTCGTGACGGGCGCCGCAGCGATGCTCAAGGCCTTCGCCAAATCCAAATACGGCGTGCGGTTGAGCGATGGGCAGCTCAAGCACGTGCTCAAGCACTCGGCCGACCGGGTGGATGCGCAGTTCAAGCATCCCAAGGCCGGCTTCGGCCGCATCAACCTGCTCGACGCGATGAAGCTGTTGGAGCACAAGCTCACGACCACGCGAATGAAACAGGCCGCCTGACGATATGAGCAAGGGAAATGACGACCAGCCGCGCAAGCGCAACACGCCGCACAAGGGCAGCGCGCCGATCAGGGAAGGCACACCCGGGTCGTCGGCGCCCACGGAGCGCGCAACGTCACCACCCATCGTTCGCGAGACTGCTCCGACCACGTACAGCACGCCGCCCGATCCGTCCACCAGATCCGTTGTCGCACCTGCATCTCTTCGGGGAAGCTCCATGACCACACCACGAGTGTTCGACTCCGCCATCGGCATCGACGCCGGCCTCATCGCTGATCTGCGTCTGCGCAAGCGTCGCGACCGCTCCGTCCTGGCGGTTCAGCCACCCAGCGAAACGCCCGACGGGTTCGTCGCGCGCGCCATCGCCGCGATTCATGCCGACGCGGGCGGTGACGAGAAGAGCCGCGAGGTCAACGCGGCGCTGATCCGTGACGGATTGACCGAGTCGGTCGGCAAGGCCACCACCAAGCTCAATGCCGGCGGGATCGACCGCACGCAGCGCCTGCTGCTCTCGACGACACCGGTGTACGCGCGGATTCTCGAGGATGCGATGGCCGCGGCGACGAGCGGCGATTCCGACACGTTGCTCCGCCGAGGACCGCGCCGACGCGTGGACTTCGAGGACACCGCCGGGCTCGTGGACTTCCTCCTGCGCACCCTCGATGGCCCGGGGGGCTTCCGCGAGCGATACGCCGCCCGGCTCGTCGACGCCGTCATCAGCGCGCGCGGCCTCAACGTCACCGACACCGTGCGCTTTGCGGTCGTCAACGACGTCGCGCAACGCGAGCTGCCCGCGATCGCCAGCAAGGTCGACGAGATCGTCGTGTCGCTGCTCAACCAGCGAAGAGCGACGCTCGATGTGGAAGCAGCCGTGGACGAGTTTGCCCGTGGTGGCGAGGTCGATCCTGTCCGGTTCACCCCCAACGTGCGGCGCGCCATGATCTCGTTCCTCAGGGATCTTGGCGTGACGTTTCCCGCGGGGGGGCTGAATTCCGGCAACCGCGCGCAGTTCGACGAGTACTTCGCGCTGGCCTACAACCACGCGATCCGCACGAGCGATGGTGCCGCCGACGACCCGATCGACACCGTCAGACAGAAAGGCGCAATCACCACCTGGGACTTCACGGTCGACACCTTCGAGTCGGTTGAAGAGCAGGGCGTGGTTCCGCAGAACATCCTCGCCGCCGGCGCCCTGGACTATGTGTACAACCTCGGCGAACGGTTAGGCATGTTCAAACTCGCCGATGCGCTCGTCCTGCGTTGGGCCTCGGGCTCCTTCGACGCCGAGCCGGGCAAACCGAGTGCCGATCTGTATCGCTACTGGAAGCTGCGGCAGGAACGGATCAGCGACGAGGAGCGCGCCATGACGTACCGGCGCATTCTGGCCAAGGGGGATGGCAACCTGCTCTCGGGTTCAGTCGAAAACGAGCAGTTCCCGGAATTGTGGGGCTTGCTCATGGAGAAGGCCACCGACTTCATCCGGCGGTCGGAGGAGAACGCGAGCGCCGATCGCACCGTCTCGCGGCAGCCGATCTACCAGGCGACGAAGCAACTGCAATACAACCTGACCGAGTACGCGACGGGCATGGCGCACATGCAGATCACGGAGATGTACCACCACCTCCTGGAAGGCAAACAGGTGCTCGAGCACGCGATCAGCTACTTCTCCACGGGATCGCGCAAGAGTCTGTGGACGGTGATCGAGCGCGCGTCACGAGAGTGGTTCGACGAAGCGCCTAACATCTCGGCGATCCGCAGCGCCGCGGTCGACGGCAACCGCGTCTTTCAGTGGATCGCGGAGTTCGATCAGTCCAGCGTCACCGACGAACAGTTCCAGACATTCCTGGAATCGGCGGAGGCCTGGATCATCGCCACGGCGACCGATGACTCGGAGCCGGCGATCGGCGGTGACGAGGCAGAGGACGAGGATGACCTGGATGAGGAGTCGGACGACATCGACAGCGATTGGGACAAGTAACCGCGCCTAGCGAGAGAGGAAGCCATGCGAAGTTCGCAAGAGGTGACGACGCTCGCGCGCGCGAGAGCGCAAGAGGTTCTCACGAAGATTCCCAAGTTCCACGAGATGCCGTGGACCGACAAGCTGAGTCTGTACAAGTCCCTGGTCGAGGAAAACGTGCGAGCGCTGTCCGAGCCGAATGGGCACGACATCGCCAGCGCGATGGCGGGGCCCAAGAAGGCCAGCGATCTGATCAGCGACAAGCGTCACGAGAACCGTCGGATCGACCAGGCCGGACAGCTGGCCGGAGAGTTCGTCGAGAACGTCGACTTTCCGAAGTTTGTCCGCGACCTGCTCAAGGGCGTGTTCGACGCCAACCTGCAGGTCACCCTCCAGCAGATGGAGGCGTATCAGAAGCTGCTCAAGACCGCGACCAGGTCGGTGGCGGAGTTCGCGAAGGCCATCGACAACACTGCCGCCTTCGGGTACCTGGCGGAGAACAAGTCCGACGACTTCAGCATTGACTTCGACGACAACGACCGCGACGAACAGGGACAGCCAAAGCCGGTGCTCACGAACAAGGAGGGCGAAGTCCTCGCGCGGGGAAGGGAGGACATCGGCGACAATGAGCTCAAGGCGAAGATCATGGACGCCAAGATTGCGATGGCGCAGGAGCAGCGCGCGATGCTCCGCGAGGCGATCGTGGTCGGGCTCGTCCGTCTCGTCGTGGAGCGCGGCAAGATCAAAGCGTCGGTGCTGTTCGACATCAAGGCCGGCGAGAAGATCGACAAGGCCGACAAGGCGGCGATGAAAGAGGCCCACTCGTCAGGCAGTTCGATCAAGGCGGGCGGCGGTCTCATCGGCTCGATCTTCGGACATCCCGCCGGTGGTCACACCCGCAGCGACTCCAAGACCCAGATCAGCATTTCCTCGGCGAAGAGCACGGCCACCACGAGCCTGGAAGCCAAACTCGCCGGGGAAGTCGAGATCATCTTCAAGAGCGACTATTTCCAGCTCGACAACTTTGCCAACCGGTACATGGGCTCCCCGGCCGGGGCGCAGGCAGCGCTGCAGGGCGCGCCCGGCGGCGCGCTCCCGCCCGGGGCTCCTCCCCCGGTTCCCGCTCGTGTCTGACGTATGGCTCTCGCGCTGTTCCGGCCCGGCCGGGTCCCGGGAACGCCAGGCACCGTTTCGTTCCAGGTCGACCTCGGCACCAACCGGTATTACCAGTACGCAATCGGCGACGACACCGTCGACCGTGATCGCGGCTTTCCAGTGTTGGGGGCACCCAGCTTTACCTCTCCCCTCGCCGGGCCGCTTCCCGATCAGGCCCTGGGTCGCGCGGTCCTCGAGGTTCCCGTCTCGCGATTCGACCGGGAGCACCGTTCCATTCAGCTCACCTCGTTCAGAAATCCCGCGCGCCACGGCGCCGCCGTGTCCGACATTCAGAGAGTCGGCGTGCTTCCACGCGTGCGAGAGGACCTTCCGCCCATCGCATTCAGCATGAGGCCAGAGATGGACACGTACACTGTGGAATCGCACCGTGCCGCCCCATGGAGATACGCCGAGCCGATGAGCTACCGCGAGGTGCGTCCCATGTCCGGCGCGATGTTCCTCGACCGAATCATTCCCGCGCTCAAGGCGATCGTCAGCAAGGTGGCGCCGGTGGTTGGTAGCGTGCTGGCCAAAGTCCCCGCTCCCGGTGCACCGGTCGGTGCCGGCGGTGAGAGTCCGCTCGCCGCCATCGGCGCCTTGTTAGGCAGCAAGGGGGGAGCGGCCCTGGCCGATGCGGTGCAGTCGACCCTCAAACCGGAGACGGTGGCGAAGCTGATGGAGTTCCTCCAGCAGCTCAAACAGCCGACGGCAGAACCGGCCAAGGCAAGCTCGCTGGCGGTGGCGCAGAAGTACGCGGTGGCGACCGAATACTCCCATGCGT
The DNA here is from genome assembly GCA_052387735.1 of Gemmatimonadaceae bacterium. Lineage (GTDB taxonomy): Bacteria > Gemmatimonadota > Gemmatimonadetes > Gemmatimonadales > Gemmatimonadaceae > RBC101. The sequence goes on along the minus strand of JBQTIW010000181.1, from coordinate 1,525 downwards.
CGGTCGCACCCGCGCTCCTCGCCGCGCTGCCGGCCCTGATGCCCCTCCTCGAAAAGGTCCTCACGCCCGAGACCATCAAGGGCCTGCTGGACGCGGCCAATCCGACAAAGATCATCGGCGCCGTCACCGACAGCGTGAAGGAGATCGGCAAGCTCGGGCTCGATTTCGACAAACAGTCCAACGAGCACCTGCGCGCGCTCAACCCTATGGGGGTGCACGCGCCCGTGGACGACCTGCTCAAGGGGATGGGGTTTGCCAGCGCGATGGCGCACGGCGTGGCGAAGTACAGGGGCGAGCCAGCGTATCGCCGCGTGGAGTCGGTGGAGATCAGTTTTGCGGGTGCCTCTCCGGTGATGATCCACGGGCGTTCCCGCGTGTGCTATCGCACGGGCGAAGCCATCGCGTTTGCCCTCGAGGTGAAGACCCCACGCCCGATCCCCGAAGCCACGATCGCCGTCCTCGTGAAGCATCCGGAGACGCGAGCGATTCTCGCACGGCAGACCGTCGGCGTTTCGCAAGTCACCACCGGAAAGTTGCCGAAACGCGTCGCACTTTCGGGCAAGGAGCTCGACGCGCTCCACACCGGCGAGGAGTATCTCGTCTGCGTGTACCTCACGTGGAAGAACGGCAAGGGGAAAGTCATCGGCACCAGTCGCACGCAGATGATCACCCTGATCGGCGAGTATGTCTTCGATCGCGTCGAGGACGGCGTCGTCGTGCCATTGAATGACGTCGCGAAGTATCGTCCGTTCTGGCACAGGGCGTGGCAGGGTTCGTTCAGCAAGGAGCTCTACAAGGTCGATTTCGAGGGGAAGTACTACTACATCCTCGAGCCGGACCGGCCCGCCAACGCGCCGGTGGAGACGGCGGTGTCGCTCGAGAGGGGCGATGCGCACGTGAAGAAGGGGCGACTCAAGAGCGGCCTGACCATCTCGTTAGGCGCGCTCAACGCATTGATCCCGCTCATCTCCAACGGCGCACCGCTCGGCGCGCCGCAGCTCAGTGCCTTGCACTCCAGTGATTTCGTGTCCCGGTTCAACACCGCCGCGCGGTTCAGCGCCGCGCTCAGCGGCAAGCCCGGTGTGTCCGCTGCACTCTGGATCTACCCCGAGGTCAAGTTGCACGAGGTGGTGCTGTTCAAGGCCGCTTCCACCGACGCCGATTCGCACGTGCGTGAGCTCGTGGAGGAGCGCGTCCGGTTCCCGATTCCGGTCAGCATTCACGTGATCGGTGCGAGGTCCACACGATGACGACACAACGCACGGACTTCCCCGTGTTCGAGGCTGGCTATACTCGCGCCCTGGGAGACGCGCCCATCATGCTCGATGGCATGGAGGTGCTGTTCGACAAGGCCGTGGGACTCGCTCCCGTGACCCTGGTACCCAAGGCGTCGAAAACGGCGAAGGGAGAGCAGGACCGTGACTAGCCCGTTCGCCGAGAGCGAGTCTCCCAGTCCATGGGCAGCCGATCTCCCGCCGTTTGCCGAGCTCGTGGCCGGACTCGCCCAGCTGGACGAGGACGAAGA
>JBQTIW010000180.1:0-2716 GCA_052387735.1 Gemmatimonadaceae bacterium | reverse complement strand
AGTTGACGGTCGGATTCCCGCGATCGTCGTCACGCCCGCCGGGCCCCGGCCGGTCTTTCGGCTGGAAGCTCTTCTGACTGGCCCACGCCTCGAGCAGCGTGCCGTCGACCGTGAAATGCTCGTGCGACAGCAAACGCCGGGCGTCGGCGGTCCGTAGCACGCCGGCCAGAAACGCGCCGGCAATGTCGCCGGCCAGCAGCCGATCGCGATTCTTGGTGAACACGGTGGGATGCCACACCGGCGCGTCGAGGCTCAAGCCCACAAACCAGCGGAACAGGAGATTGAAGTCGAGCTGTTCCATCAGCTGCCGCTCGCTGCGGACCGTGTAGAGCACCTGCAGCACCAGGGCACGCAGCAACTGCTCGGGCGGGATCGACGGCCGGCCGCTCTCGGCGTAGAGGGCATCGAAGGCGGGGGAGAGCTCGCGCAGGATCGGCTCGACCAGCGCTTTGAAGGCGCGGAGCGGATGCGAGGCGGGAATCCGGTCCTCGAGGTCGATGAGGCTGAAGAGCTGCCGCTGGGTCGACTCCGCACCACGCATGGGACGCCTCGCCGGGAGAAGGTGCGCCACGTTAGGCATCCGAGGCCCGGCCGACAAGCCCAGATTTGTGATCCTTTTTCAGCAGCCTGCTAGCGGATCAGGTCGACCCAGCCAGCCTTGTTGGTGACGATCGTCGTCTTGCTGGCCTGATGGACCGCCGCTCGGCGCGGCTCCCCGCCGTTCATGAACGACGGTTTCATCGCGGACGAGAGCGGCAGGTAGGCTTGCAGCGCCGACCAGAACGGGATCGTCATCGTTGCGTGGGAAAAATTGGCACGCGTCGTTAGGCCGAACTGGCCGCCCCCAGCCGCGTAGTTGACCCAGGTCCCGGTGGTGACGTTGAGGTCGGAAAGGAACCCGGCCTCGTTGGCGATGATCAATCGGTTCCCCGCCGGATTGAGCGAGAGGCCCTGAGGAGTGCCGCCGAGCGCGAAGGTACGCACGAGGCTGCGCGTGGTGAGGTCGACTTCATGCAGCGTCCCTGCATACATGGTGCTGGCAAAGAGGCGCTTGCCGGCGGAGTCGACGGCGAGACCATTCAGATAACCGCCGACGTAGAAGGCGCCCACCACGCTCTGCGTTGTCACATCGACCAGGCGAATCCACCCCGTGGACGTGCCCACGATCATGTGTACGCCGTTGGGCGACATCACCAGGGAATACGGCTCGTCGAAGAGGGGGATGGTGGCAACCACGGCGCGCGTCGCGGCATTGATCACACTGAGCGAGTTGCCGTACTGGTTGCCGACGAATGCGGTTGTTCCCGTGCGATTGAAGGCGACAGAGGAGGGGATGTACCCGACCGCCGTGGTTCCGAGGACTGCGCCCGTCGCTGCGTTGATGAAGGTGACCCGGTCCTGGTACAGGTTGGTCACGACAACGGTGCCGGCGGTATTCACTGCCACGCCCCATGGCGTGGCCACGGTAACGCGTTGGCGCGACGTGATCTCCGGGGCGCTCTCGCTGACGGTCGTCACGAACGTCCGCCGATCGACTTTGGCGCTGAGCTCCGCGCGCAGCTTCGCCGCAGCGGCCGCGGTGTCGCCCCCGGCGATGAATCTCGCCAGACTGACCGACGGCGTGAGCGCCATCGGCGAGTCGCTCGTGCAGGCACCGAGCGCGCCGGCGAGCGTGAGGGTCATGATCGCGCGGATGCGCCGGGGGAGGTGCGCCTGACGTTGCGACAGCATCGTGCTCGTTGTGAAGGTGGGTCCATCTCAGAGACTTTGAACGCATGAGGCCGGTTGGCGCCGGTCAACTATAGATACGTTCTGTAATTAGTCAAGAGCGAAATTCCCCTACCTGATGAGAGTCGGTCAATCTGGATCCGGCTCCGCTCCCGGGCGTCACGGTGATGCGTCGCGACCGGTGGTGACGCAGGACGCGAGAGGCGGGTGCCTCGTCCGGCTCGTCGGACCATCGCGGCACAGGCTCGTTAGGTTTCCGAAGCGAAACCCGCGACGTCTGCACCGCGGCGCGGCCCGCACCGGCTGGGCCATGTCGCCGGGGCGCCGCATGACTCGTTAGGCAGCGGTCCGCCCCGGGCGCGGCCCGGTCGGCGACTATTGACGCCCCGCGGTCCAGGTTCCTATATTCGCCACATCGCCTCCGCGCCTGCGCGAGGACCTGCTTGCGTTCATCTCGAAGAGAGTTTCTCAGGAAGACATCGCTCGCCGCCGCCTCGATGAGCATCGCTGCGCAACTCCCCGCGCAGCAGATCCGCCGGGGGCTCATCGGCTCCCCTGTTGGTGGCGACGCTCCTGTCGATCCCGCTGATCCTGCCCTGCGGGAACTGGCGTTGCTCGCCATCGACGAAGCGAAACGCGCCGGCGCCGGGTATGCGGACGTCCGCTTCTCCCGCAATCGCTCGCAGAACGTCTTTACCCGCGAACGACGCGTGCAAGGCGTCTCCGACAACGACACCTTCGGATTCGGCGTGCGTGCGCTGGTGCAAGGCACGTGGGGATTCGCCGCATCGAGCGACGTCACGCGAGACGAAGTGTCGCGGGTCGCCCGGCAGGCCGTGGCCCAGAGCAAGGCCAATCGCGTCGCGCAGCTGCGACCGGTGCAGCTCGCCCCGGCGGAAGCAACGGCCAACGGCGAATGGAAGAGCCCCATCCAGGTCGATCCCTTCACCGTCGCCATCGAAGACAAGATCGCCCTGCTGCTCGCCAC
>JBQTIW010000179.1:0-7430 GCA_052387735.1 Gemmatimonadaceae bacterium | reverse complement strand
GATGTCGTCGGCGACATACGACCAGTCACCGCTCTTGATGTGACCAATGGCGGCGACCATGTCGATCTCGGTGGCTCCTTGCTCCACCGCGAGCTCCGTTTCGCGGCGCTTGGCAGCCGAGGACGTGGCGCCTAACGGAAAGCCGACGACCGTCGCGACCTGCACGTCGCTGCGTTTCAGCCGTTCCGCACAGAGCTTCACCCAGGACGGGTTTACGCAGACGGCGGCGAACCGGTGCTCGCGGGCCTCGTCGCAGAGTTTCTCGACCTCGGCGCGCGTGGCCTCGGCCTTGAGCAGCGTGTGGTCGATGAAGTCGGCGATCCGGGCGTTGGCACGGACGAAGCGCACGCCGGCAGGGGCGCCAGCGGGCGATGAAAGGGTTGCGGCTGCGATAGAATGGTTGTGCGAAGTCGCGGACGAGGGGCGATCTTGTGGTTGGGGGGGGGCCCCCCGCGACGCGACCAGATCGCGCTGCGCCAATTCCCGCGCGATCTCGCGCGCCAGGGTGCGCAGGTCCTCGCTCACGCCACGACCTCGGGAAGCACCCCCGACTCCAGGTCGATCCGGTCCACCACGCCCACGACCACCGCTTGCGCCGGGATCTTCCCGCTCTTGAACAACGATCGCGCGGCGTTCCCCTCCTGCACGACCAGCACCCGCTCTCCAACGCCGACGCCGATCACGTCGAGCGCAATCACCTCGGTCCCCTCCTCGCGCCCGTCGAGCGCCAGACGGCAGATCAGCAGCAGCTTGTGGCCACCGAGCTCACCATGGCGGTGTGTGGCGACGACGTCTCCAACGACACGGGCGATGAACATGGACGAAGCGTTAGGTGTTGCCCGGCAACCGGGCTCACTCTTCCAGCGTCTTGCGATCGCCCAGCTCGCACCAGTCGACCTTGGCCACGATGCCGGCATCGACCGCGGCGAACGAGTTCTCGAGCGTGAGGGCGGCTTCGCGAGAGGTAATGTACACGACCACTTCTCCCGGTCCGACCCCGATGCGATCGATGGCAACCAACGGCTTGCCGCTGGTGGCTCCCGAGGCGGCCAGCGGTTGAATCCACTGCAGCGGGATCGCCGGCAGCGTGTCCTGCTTCACCGTGGAGACGAGGCGACCGATGACGCGGGCGAGGTACATGATCAACGGATCCGAGAATCGTGCTCGAAGGCCCACTTGGCGTCCCCGGCCACTGTTCGCCGGTTCACGAGATCGGGATTCCGGAACAGGCGGATCAACAGCAGGCCAGCGACAAACCCGCCAACGTGCGCCCATACCGCCACACCACCGGACACATCGCCCCGCAACTGGCTCAGCTGATCGAGGCCCCCGAGAACCTGCCAGACGAACCAGAAGATCAGCACCACCCACGCCCGCACCTGCACGATCCATGGAATGATGATGATCGGAATCAGGATCTTCACGTGAACGCGCGGATACATGAGCAGGTACGCGCCTAACGTGCCGGAGATCGCCCCCGACGCGCCCACCGTGGGAACGGGTGAGGCCGGGGAAAACACGATGTGCGCGGCCGCGGCCACCAGGCCGCAGAGCAAGTAAAAGACCACGAAGCGGCCTCGACCCATCGAGTCTTCCACGTTGTTGCCGAACACCCAGAGAAAGAGACAGTTGCCCAGCAGGTGAGCCCAACTTCCGTGGAGGAATATCGACGTCAGTGGCGTGAGCAGGTTGATCGGCTGATTGTCTACGCTGCATGCCCAAAACCGTCCGTCATATTCGCCCATCGGGACCGAGGTCCCCAGGGCCGCCCGCTGCGTGAGTTCTCCGGGCACCATGCCGTAGTCGCAGACACTCGCCGAGAGCTTGAAGGCATCGAATCCCGCACCCTGAACCATGAACCACGTGCCCAATGTGACGGCGAGGATGAGGTACGTCATCACCGGCGTTCGCAGGGTGGGGTTGTCGTCGCTGATGGGGATCATAGGGGCGGACGGGCGGACGGGCGAACGGGCGCACACGCGCAATGGCGGACGGGCGGACGGGAGGACGGGGGGACGGGGGGACGGGAGGACGGGGGGACGGGCGGACGGGCGGACGGGCGGACGGGCGGACGGGCGCACCGCAACGTGATGAAGTCGGAGGACTTACGCCAGCCCCGCCGAGTTGACGACGGGACCTGCCAGTTCAGCCAGGGCAGCAGTCGATTGTCTGTCAAACTGGCGGCGGAAATGGGCCCCGCGCTTGCACTTCGATCAGCACTTCCAGCTCCAGACCAACGCGAACACCCGCTCCAGCAAACCGTAACCAGCCTCTTACAATGCCCGATAAGGTTATCGGTATCGACCTCGGCACTACCAACTCCGTCGTCTCCGTCATGGAAGGCGGCGACCCCGTCGTCATCCCCAACTCGGAAGGCGGGCGGACGACTCCGTCCGTCGTTGCCTTCACCAAGGATGGGGAACGGCTGGTCGGCCAGATCGCCAAGCGCCAGGCCGTCACCAACCCGCGGAACACGGTCTTCTCCATCAAGCGCTTCATGGGGCGCAAGATGTCCGAGGTCACCGAAGAGGTGAAGCGGGTTCCCTACGCCGTGGCCTCCGGCCCTAACGATCAGGTCGCGATCGAGGTGCAAGGCAAGCGGTATACGCCGCCCGAGATCTCGGCAATGATTCTGCAGAAGATGAAGCAGACGGCGGAAGACTACCTCGGACACTCGGTGTCCAAGGCGGTCGTGACCGTGCCGGCCTACTTCAACGATTCACAGCGGCAGGCCACCAAGGATGCCGGCAAGATCGCCGGTCTCGAAGTGCTCCGCATCATCAACGAGCCCACGGCTGCCGCGCTGGCGTACGGACTCGACAAGAAGAAGGACGAAAAGGTCGCGGTCTTCGACCTGGGCGGTGGCACGTATGACATCTCGGTGCTCGAACTGTACGACGTCGACGGCACCAGGCAGTTCGAGGTGAAATCGACCAACGGCGATACGCACCTGGGTGGTGACGACTTCGACCAGCGCGTCATCGACTGGCTCGTTGCCGAGTTCAAGCGCGACCAGGCCATCGACCTCTCCAAGGATGCGATGGCACTGCAGCGTTTGAAGGAAGCGGGGGAGAAGGCCAAGATGGAGTTGTCGTCGACGATGTCGACCGACATCAACCTGCCCTTCATCACTGCCGACCAGTCAGGACCCAAGCACCTCAACTATCAGCTGACGCGCGCCAAGTTCGAGCAGCTGGTGGACGATCTCATCCAGCGGACGCTGGAGCCGATGAAGAAGGCGCTGGCCGACGCCAACATGAAGCCGTCGGATATCGATGAAGTCCTGCTCGTCGGCGGATCCACGAGAATTCCGAAGATCCAGGACGTGGTGAAGACCTTCTTCGGCAAGGAGCCCAACAAGGGCGTCAATCCCGACGAAGTCGTCGCCATCGGCGCGGCCGTGCAGGGGGCAGTGCTCACCGGCGAGCAGAAGGATGTGCTGCTGCTCGACGTCACTCCGCTCTCGCTCGGGATCGAAACGTTAGGTGGCGTGATGACCACACTCATCCCGCGCAATACCACGATCCCGACGCGGAAGGCGGAGACCTTCTCCACCGCCGACGACAATCAGACGACCGTCGAGATCCACGTCCTGCAGGGTGAGCGCGAGCTCGCCACGCACAACAAGACGATCGGCAAGTTCCAGCTGACGGGCATCCCGCCCGCTCCGCGCGGCATGCCGCAGGTCGAGGTCACCTTTGACATCGACGCCAACGGCATCCTGCACGTGTCGGCCAAGGACAAGGCGACCAACAAGGAACAGAAGATCCGCATCGAGGCATCCAGCGGTATTTCCAAGGACGAGATCGATCGGATGGTAAAGGACGCCGAGCGCAACGCGTCGGAAGACAAGAAACGGCGCGAAGAGATCGACGCCCGCAACCGGCTGGATTCGCTCTCCTACGAGGTCGAAAAGAACTCGAAGGAGTGGTCGGATCGGCTGTCGCCCGAACTGAAAACCCGTCTCGAAGCAGCGGTTGAGCGTGCGCGCAAGGCGCACCGCGGCGACGACATGGGCGAGATCAAGTCCGCGCTCGAAGAGCTGACGAACGCGTACCAGGAGGCCGGCCGCTCGCTCTACACGCAGTCGCAGGCCTCGGATGCGACCGCCGGTCCACAGCCGGGACCCGACGCCGCGGCAGACTCGACCGAGAAGAAGTCGGACGATGCGGTCGAGGCCGATTACGAGATAGTGGACGAGAAGAAGTGAGGCGGCGGGCGATGGGCGGTGGGCGATAGGTAGGGATCGGGTCCCGATCGAGACTGCTGCCGCCCTGGACCCGCAAGGAGAGGCGCCACAGAGGCCACCACCCGCCGCCCACCACCTATCGCCTGTCGCCTCATCTCATCCCACGCCAGTCACCCCCTACCCCCACCGGCAACCGGGGCGTACGACAATCGTGACAGATACGTGTACAAGGGGATTCGGCCATTTTACCCAGCACGGGCCCTCCCTATGTTTCGACTCAGACCCTTTGACGAATCCTATGTCTTCCATATCCTCGCGCGCCAAACTCATGGGCGCCGTCGCCATCGCGTTCGCCTGCGGCCTGGTGTTTGCCGCGGGGTTTGACGTAACGCCGTTTGGTCTCGCACAATCCAAAGCAGCCACCGTTCGACCGGCCAGCCTGACCACGGCGCCGGGGGCGGTCGCTGAGCTCAGTAACTCGTTCGTCGGCATCTCCGAGAAGGTGACGCCGGCGGTAGTCTCGATTTCTGCCGAGCGCGCCGAACAGCGCCGTCAGAATCAGCCGGATGTCCGTCGGCGAAATCAGCCTCCCGGCATCGAAGACTTCTTCCAGCAATTCGGACCTCAGCAGCAACAGCCGCAGTTCTCCAGCGGCTCGGGCTTCATCGTATCGGCCGAGGGCTACGTCCTGACCAACAATCACGTGGTCGACAACATGGACCGCATCAAGGTCACGTTGACCGATCGCCGGGAGTTCCCCGCGAAGGTCATCGGCCGTGACCCGCAGACGGATGTGGCGGTGCTCAAGATCGACGGCAACGGCCTGCCCGTCTCCCCGTTAGGCGACGACAGCAACGTTCGCGTGGGTGAGTGGGTGCTGGCCATCGGCAATCCCCTGGGGCTCGACCACTCGGTGACCGCCGGCATCGTGAGCGCGATGGGTCGTGGCACTGAGCTGCAGGGCCTCAACACCGACACCTACGCCATTACCGATTTCATCCAGACGGATGCCGCGATCAACCCTGGGAACTCGGGGGGTCCGCTGGTCAACATCCGCGGCGAAGTGATCGGCATCAACAGCGCGATCGCGACCCGCACCGGCTACTACCAGGGCTATGGGTTTGCGATTCCGATCAACCTGGCGCGTGATGTGATGGACGACCTGATCAAGAATGGTCGTGTCCGTCGGGCCGTCATCGGTGTGCGCATCGGCGAGGTCAGTCCCGCAGCCGCGAAAAGCGCGGGCCTCAAGGACATCGCGGGCGCCATGGTGGGCGGTTACACGGGTGTGGACTCACCCGCGAAACGGGCGGGCCTCGAGCCCGGCGATGTCATCGTTCGGGCGGATGGCAAGACCGTCGATCGCGTCGGCACGCTGCAGCGCATCATCCGCGCACATGAACCGGGTGAGTCGGTGGATCTCGAAGTCATGCGCTTTGGCGAGCGAAAGACGATTCGCGTCAAACTGATCGAAGCTGCACCGGACTCCGCGCAGCTGGCGGCGAACCGCGATGAGGAGAGCAGCTCTCCGGAGCGGAGCTCCACGCGTTCCGGCTCGTTCGAGGCAGCGTCGCTCGGCGTCACGGTCGAAGCGCCAGGCGAAGACTTCGTGCGCGAGACCAGGCTCCCGGCGGAGTATCGTCGCGGTGTCCGCGTCATCGACGCCACGACTTGGGCGCGCAGGCAGGGATACTTCCGCGGTGACGGCTCCGAAGTGATCGCGACCGTGCTCTTCCCGCGCCCTCGCAAGGACATCCAGTCCACGGACGACTTCCGTGCGGTGGTACGTAGCGTCAAAAACGGTGACACGGTGAGCCTCCTCATCTACGATACCCAGCAGAACAGCACGCGGGTCGTCAGCATGACGGTGGGCGAGCAATAGCGCTGCCTTACCGGTGGTTGTCGAGCGAGAGCCCCGTCGGCACGGCGGGGCTCTTTGATTCGGGTGTGTCCGCGCGAGAGCAGAACCCAAGCGTTCTTTGCGCCTGGTCACCGGACGTTTACAAAAACGGGGCGCCGCGGCCCCCGCGTCACCATGAGGGAGTTGAGGTTCGTGGCAGGGGGAAGGGTGCACGCGGGCATCTCGAGACGGCGATCGTCTCCAGCTCGCAGTCCGAAAAACAAAGGCCTCTCTCCGCGACCCCGCGACTCCGCGTGAAACGTCCCGTGCTCGCGGTGCGCGCCCGGTGCCATTCGCGCGTGGGAGTCCCTGGACGACCCCAAGCACCACTGGTCTCTGGGGGCGCCGAGACGTCCGCCTTCCTAGCAGGGCGAGACCTGCGTCGCCGGCGGTCGGCCGCAGAACAGGTGGTGACGCGGGGGCCGCGGCGACAGACGCTGCCCTGGCCCGAAAACTATTGCGGAGCTCATGCACGTGATCCGAACGGCGTAGCATCGCGCCTCGTCAGGCACGCTGTGACCCTCGGCACATTTGGGGTCTTGCTTAATTAGCTGCCATGGCATACGATACCTGACCCGGTCGATGGTGTCCGGCGGCAACACCCTTCAAATCCCGATGTCGTTCAAGCTCGCGTCGCTTCGACTTATCAGCCTTACGGTTATTACCGCGCTCATTCTGGCGGTAGTACTCGATGCTGAGGGGTTGGCACGCGTGACTCTGGCGATGTAGACATCGCACGAAGGTTCGCCGAAACGGCGAGAGCAAACGTGACCAGGGCCCCTCCACTCGGACGGGGCTCTTTTGTTTCCCCACGCCACCCATCGCAATCCCGAGCGCATGCGTTCCGACACCATCAAACGAGGCTTCACCCGCGCTCCACACCGGGCGTTGCTGCGCGCGACCGGGCAGATCCGCGACGGGAGCGACTTTGACAGGCCGTTCATCGCCGTCTGCAACTCGTATGTGGACATCGTGCCGGGTCACGTGCACCTGCAGGAGCTGGGACGCGTGGTGAAGGAGGCCCTGCGCGAGGCCGGCGCCGTGCCGTTCGAGTTCAACACCATCGGCGTGGACGACGGCATCGTCATGGGCCACGACGGCATGCACTACTCCCTGCCGTCGCGCGAGCTGATCGCCGACTGCGTGGAGACGATGGCGACGGCGCACTGCTTCGACGGGATGATCTGCATCCCCAACTGCGACAAGATCGTGCCCGGCATGCTGATGGGCGCGGCGCGGGTGAACATCCCGACGGTCTTCGTCTCCGGGGGACCGATGCGCGCCGGGCGCGACTCGGCCGGCCGCAAGGTGGATCTGATCTCGGTGTTCGAAGGCGTGGGG